>JALFOF010000026.1 GCA_022773825.1 Prevotella sp. | reverse complement strand
GTAATTTTGCATCATCATTAGAACAGGTAATATAGATTGCAACTCATACATCTTATCGGCAAGATGTCGAGCCAAGATAGAATTGCATTCTCCAAAAAGCATGAAAGCATATGCCAGAATGAACACATACAAGTTCTTCGAGGTGTTCATGTTGAACAACTGAATCTGCAGAACAAAGCAAGATTACGCTACGTTTTGATATGAGCACATAGCAATATTGCGGTAACTACTCAGGTAGGTTTGCCGTACTCATATTATGACGAAACAATAGCAGCTTAACGCTCAATTATCACTTCGCATTTGACGCTCATAAAAAAAACTACCTGAGTAGTTACAGATGGTGTTAATGTTGGTTAAATGCTTGTTTTCGCTTCTTTTTTATAGTAACTTTGTAGCGTGTTTGCATTATTATGCCCTTTTGTAAGCCCTTTTGTCAAGCAGGGGGCGGGGTTAAACGTATGTATATGTCAACGAAACGGAAACGTAAAAAGAATGGCGGAGGGCGTGGCTTGCAGGTTGTTACGCTCTGTATAAGCACTTCGCTGGTACTGATATTGCTGGGGTTGGTGGTCTTCACCGGTCTTACGGCGCGTAACCTGTCTGCATACGTCAGGGAGAACCTCACTGTCACGGTGATGTTCGGTGACAACGTGTCTAACCGTGAGGCGCAGGTGATGTGTAACAAGATGCGACGGAAGCATTATGTTACTCATTTGGATTATATCTCGCGCGAACAGGCTTTGAAGGAGCAGACGAGGGCGCTGGGAACTGACCCATCGGAGTTCCTGGGTATGAACCCCTTTGTGCCATCGGCGGAGCTGCACTTGAAGGCTGACTGCGCCAATGCGGACTCCATGGCGTGGATTACGAAAGACTTGAAGAAGTACAAGCAGGTAGCGGAGGTGAGTTACCAGAAGGACCTGATGGATAGCGTGAACAACAACTTGAGCAAGATTACGCTCGTGATGCTCGTGCTGGCAGCGTTGCTTACTTTTATCTCTTTCTCGTTGATAAACAACATGGTGCGTCTGGGCGTGTATGCTCGCCGCATATCTATCAATACGATGAAACTGGTGGGGGCGTCGTGGTCTTTCATACGGCGGCCGTTCATTGGAATGGCTGTAATAGAGGGGTTGATAGCCTCGTTTGTGGCAGATGCAGTGCTGGCAGGCATCGTTTATGCCTTATACGACTTTGAGCCTGACATCACGGAGGTGGTGACGTGGGAGGTGCTCGCCGTAACGGGGGCGTCGGTGCTGGTGTTCGGTATAATGATTTCCACGGTGTGCGTGTTCCTTTCGGTAAACCGTTACCTGCGTATGCCAACGCGGAGGCTGTACCGGGCGTGACGTATATAATATAAGGTGTAGGAATATAGAAATAAACATCAAGATAATGGACAAAAAAGATTTTGCATTTGGCAAGACCAATTTCGTGCTGATAGGTATCAGCATGATAGTGGTGGTAATAGGCTTCTTGCTCATGACGGGAGCAAGTTCGAGCCGCGAGGCGTTCGACGGTGAGATATTCTCCGCAATGCGTATAAAGGTGGCACCAGTGATATGTCTGGTTGGATTCTTGTCAATCATAGCGGGTATAATGTATAAGCCAAAGAAGAAATGAGTACAATAGAAGCATTGGTACTTGGATTGCTGCAGGGATTTACGGAGTATCTGCCCGTAAGTAGTAGCGGACATCTCGCCATAGGGTCGTACCTGTTTGGTATAGAAGGTGAGGAAAATCTCGCTTTTACCGTGGCGGTACACGTGGCAACGGTGCTGAGCACGTTCGTGATATTGTGGAGTGAGATAGCGTGGATAGTGAAAGGTGTCTTCAAGTTCGAGATGAACGATGAGATGAAATACTTCTTTAATATCCTTGTATCCATGATTCCCGTGGGCGTTGTTGGCGTGTTCTTCAAGGATACGGTAGAGGAGATTTTCGGTTCTGGCCTACTCATAGTCGGCATAATGCTGCTTGTTACGGCCGCGCTGCTGACATTCTCTTACTATGCCAAGCCACGTCAGAGGGAGAAGATAGGGTTGCTCGACGCTTTCGTCATAGGATTGGCGCAGGCTGCGGCGGTGATGCCGGGCTTAAGCCGTTCAGGTTCCACCATTGCCACAGGTCTGCTGTTGGGTAATAAGAAGGAGAAACTGGCGCAGTTTTCGTTCCTTATGGTTATACCGCCAATCCTCGGCGAGGCATTACTCGACGTGCTGAAGGCGGTAAAAGGTGAGGAGGCCTTTGGCGGAATAGATACCTTGCCGCTCGTAGTAGGTTTTCTGGCGGCATTCGTCAGTGGCTGTCTTGCCTGCAAGTGGATGATAAACATAGTGAAGAAGGGCAAGCTCGTGTATTTCGGGGTGTATTGCGCCATAGTCGGCATCATCACTATAATATGTAACTTCTGCTAAGGGCGCATGGATTTTCAGCAAGGCGAGATACTATATATCAACAAACCATACGGTATGTCGAGCTTCGGGGCATTGGCATACGTGCGCACCCGCATCTCAAGGGCTGCTGGCGTGAAACGCATAAAGACGGGGCATGCCGGGACGCTTGACCCGCTTGCCACCGGGGTGCTGATACTGTGCACGGGCAAGTGCACCAAGGAGATACCTAATCTCCAGTATCATTCCAAGGAATACACCGCCACGTTGCAGTTCGGTGCCACCACGGCGAGCTATGACAAGGAGCATACCGTGAACCACACTTACCCCACGGCGCACATCACAGAGGAGCTGATTAGGGAGACACTGAAACGCTTTGAGGGCGACATAATGCAGGTGCCGCCAACGTATAGCGCGGTGAAGGTGGGCGGAAAACGGTCGTATGAGCTACGTCGCAACGATGAGGACGTGACGCTACAGGCTAAGCCCGTCCATGTGGAGAAGATAGAACTGCTGCGCTTTGACAGGGAGAAGATGCAGGCTTTCATACGTGTAGAGTGCGGAAAGGGCACGTACATACGCTCCCTCGGCAGGGACATTGGCAGGGCATTGGGCAGCGGCGCTTACCTCACGTCGCTGTGCCGCACGCGCTTGGGCAACGTGAGGATAGAGGACTGCATAACCCTTGACGACTTCCCGCGGTGGCTCGAGGAGCAGATGGTTGTTTAGTTGTTTAGTCGTTTAGTTGTTTAGTTATGTGTAAAGAAGATATACATTCAACTAAATCACTAAACCACTAAACCACTAAACCACCCGCTTGCCTTGGCAAGAAACCACTAAACCACTAAACCACTAAATATGAAATTATCACAGTTTGACTTTAATATGCCAGCCTCGCAGGTGGCTCTTTACCCACACAGCGTGGAGCATACGTTGACTAACGAGAATGGCGAGAAGACGAAATTCTCAGTGAAACGCCCTGACGAGTGCCGCATGGTGGTGGTTCATAAGAAGTCGGGGACGATAGACTTCTACAAGACTGACGAGAAGGGTAAGCCGCTGAAAGGCAAGCAATACCTGACGTTGCTGGATATTTTTAAATATTTTGACGAGCACGACACGTTCATCTTCAACAACACGAAGGTATTCCCCGCACGCCTATATGGCACCAAGGAGAAGACGGATGCCAAGATAGAGGTGTTCCTGCTGCGTGAGCTTAACCAGGAGATGCGCCTGTGGGATGTGCTGGTAGAGCCTGCGAGGAAGATAAGAATAGGCAACAAACTGTTCTTCGACGAGAGCGGTTCGTTGGTGGCGGAGGTGATAGACAACACCACTTCGCGCGGCAGGACGTTGCGCTTCCTGTATGACTGCCCTCACGAGGACTTCAAACGTGACCTCTTCGCCATAGGACAGCCACCGCTGCCACGATACATCATAGACCATAAGGGAAAGAACGGCAAGCCCGACAGACCCGTGACAGAGGAGGACTTCGAGGACTTCCAGTGCGTCTTCGCTGAGCACGAGGGAGCGGTCACTGCCCCCTCTACGGGATTGCACTTCACGCGCCAGATGATGAAGAGGCTGGAGATACACGGTATCAACACCGCTTTCATAACCATACACTCGGGCCTCGGCAACTTCAACCCTATCGAGGTGGAGGACCTTTCTAAGCATAAGATGGACTCAGAGGAGATGCACATCAACAAGGAAACGTGTGACTTGGTGAACAACACCAAGAAGGCTGGGAAAAGAGTGTGCGCCATCGGTGCCAGCGTGCTGAAGGCAACGGAGAGCAGTGTGGGAACGGACGGCTTCTTGAAGGAGTATGACGGATGGACAAACAAGTTCATATTCCCGCCTTACGACTTCGGGCTGGCAGACTGCTTGCTCGTAAACCTCTATCACCCCATGTCCACCATGCTGATGTCAACGTGCGCCTTTGGAGGCTTCGACATAGTGATGGAGGCGTATAAGCAGGCATCAAAGAATGGTTATATGTTCGGATGCTTCGGTGACGTGATGCTGATAATGAATGACTAAGGCGGCAATGGAGCACGTGGCATACCTCGCATTGGGCACTAACCTTGGTGACAGGGAACGCAATATAAACGAGGCATACCGGCGGATAGAGCTCGCCGTGGGCAGGATAGTGCGCAGGTCGCAGCCTTACCGCTCAGCACCGTGGGGCTTCACGTCGCAGAATGAGTTCGTGAACACCGCGGTATGTTGCCACACTACACTATCGCCACACCAGCTATTAGCGGCTACGCAGAGGATAGAAAGAGAGATGGGGCGAACGGAAAAGTCTAAGTGCGGAGAGTACCACGACCGTATTATAGACATAGACATACTGCTCTACGATGATATGACGGTGGAAGAGCCCGACTTGCACATACCGCATCCGTTGATGAAGGAGCGTCCTTTCGTGATGATTCCGTTGGAGGAGATATATAAGGACGAACAAACTAACGACAAGTGACACAACTAAACTTTCATATATGAACTATCTACTGACTATCATTGCGGCGTTGTTATTCCCGATAATGGCTTCCGCCGCGACAAAAAATGTCACGGTTACGGTGACAAATCCATCGGCCTCGGAACGTAAGGGCGTGCCCGTTGTGATGGAGGTTGATGATGATGTGCGCTCCGCCGTGGTAAGGCTGGACGGTAAGGAGATACCCTGCCAGCTGGACGACCTTGACGATGATGGCGAGTTTGACGAGCTTGCCTTCCTCACAGACATGAAGAGCAAGGAGAGACAGACGTTCTCCGTGGAGCTGTCAACGGTGGGAGAGCCACGCGAGTATGATGCCGTGACCTATGGTTATCTCGGCATACGCGACCGCGACAAGTCGGCAAAGACACAGAAACACCAGCAGATAAAGTCGGTGACATTCCCGAAAGAGACGAACCCATACAACTATATCTTCCCCCACGGAGCTGTGATGGAGAACGATATGGTGGGCTTCAGAGTGTATTGTGACCACCGTCAGTCCATAGACTACTACGGACACCGCGAACTGAAGGCGGACATAGCAGAGACTGGCTTCTATCCCTCCAAGGAACAGAAGGCCGCCAACTCCGGCGATGACGTGTTATATACGGGCAGCACATACGGTTGCGGTGCGCTGCACGGGTGGAATGGCAAGACGGCGGTGATGTTTGAGAATGTCAGAAACCGTACGCAGACGGTGGTGGCAGACGGTCCGGTGAGGACTGTCCTCGACATAACGAACAAGGGATGGCAGCCCGTTGAAGGTCGGAAGCCTGTCGATATCACAACACGTTACATCCTCTATGCCGGACACCGCGATGTGGCGGTAGAGGTAGAGTTCTCACGCGACGTGGCGGACATACCCCTTTCCACCGGTATAGTGGACATCGTGGAAGGGTCGGAAGAGTTCTCCGACAAAGCGGGGTTGCGCGGATGCTGGGGCACTGCCTGCGCTGGCAACAACCCGAAGGTGTATGACACCCACACGGTGGGATTGGGAATATATGTCCCGAAGAAGTATTACAAGGCAGACAGCCACTTTACTGACGGTAAGGAGAAATTGCCAAATCAGGCTTACGTGCAGGTTGTAGGCACCAAGGGCGATAGCCTAAACTACTGGTTCGCTGTCACCTGCGACATGGAGAGCTTCGGATTTAAGACATCCAAAGAATGGTTCTCTTACCTGCAGGAGTGGAAGAAGCAACTTGAAGCACCAGTGACGATAAAGATAAACGACTAATCACTAACATTAACTAAATAACAAACCAAATTAAGTAATAACTCGATGGAAGCGGTATTCTCATACATTATCGGCCTTGGAGCCGCAGTTATGATGCCAGTCATCTTCACCATCCTCGGTGTATGTATCGGCATCAAGTTCTCAAAAGCATTGAAAAGCGGTCTCTATGTCGGCGTGGGCTTCGTAGGTCTCGGCGTAATAACGGGACTTTTGACCTCAAGTCTCGGCCCAGCACTGTCGCAGGTGGTGGAAATCTACGGTCTTGAGCTAAAGGTATTCGATATGGGATGGCCAGCGGCGGCATCTGTTGCCTACAATACCACGGTGGGAGCGTTCATCATTCCCGTATGCCTCGGCGTTAACCTCGTGCTGCTCCTTGCAGGATGCACGCGCACCGTCAACATAGACCTGTGGAACTATTGGCACTTTGCCTTTATCGGAGCCGTGGTGTATTTCCTCACCCACAGCATCGGGTGGGGCTTCTTCGCCGCTATCATCTGCTACATTGTGACGCTTGTTATGGCAGACATCACAGCAAAGAAGTTCCAGAAGTTCTATCCCGGCATGGAGGGAATATCCATACCACAGCCTTTCTGTCAGGGCTTCACACCTTTCGCCATCGTTATCGGTAAGGTGCTCGACAAGATTCCGGGCTTCGACAAGCTGAATATCGACGCTGAGGGCATGAAGAAGAAGTTTGGTTTGTTCGGCGAGCCGCTTGTCCTTGGTGTCATAATAGGTGTCATAATAGGATGTCTCGCTTGCAAAGACTCCCAGGAACTCGTTGACAACATCCCCGCAACGCTCGGTCTTGGCATTAAGATGGGTGCTGTAATGGAGCTTATTCCACGTATCACCAGCCTCTTTATCGAGGGCTTGAAGCCTATCTCTGAAGCCACCCGCGAACTCATTGCCAAGAAGTTCGGCGAGGATAAGGAGTTCTATATCGGTATGTCACCAGCCCTTGTGATAGGCCATCCCACAACGCTTATCGTGAGTCTGCTGCTCATTCCCGTAACACTCGTGTTGGCTGTGGTGTTGCCGGGCAACCAGTTCCTGCCGTTAGCATCGCTCGCTGGTATGTTCTACGTATTCGTAATGATACTCCCTTACACCAATGGCAACGTGGTGAAGTCGTTTATCGTAGGTCTTGTAGTAATGGCAATAGGCCTTTACTTCGTCACTCTCATGGCAGACAACTTCACCTCTGCCGCTCACGAAGTGTCTGCCGCTCACCCTGACGACAAGGCCGTGCAGGTGCCAGAGGGCTTCAGTGCCGGTGCGCTCGACTTCGCGTCATCGCCCCTTGCCTTCGCCATCTACGCTTGCATGAGGTATCTTGAATATATTGGCGCAGGCATACTCACCATACTTACCATAGCCCTTGTGGCATGGAACCGTGTTCGTATCAAGAGCAAATAAACGCATTAGACAAACAAAACCAATAAATATACAATATGAAGAAAGTATTAGCCATTGCTGCTTTGGCTGTTGCGGCACTCAACGTGTCAGCCCAGCAGAACGTAAAGTTCCAGACAGCGTGCCATCCGCGCGATGTCATGCATTACGACACCAAGACCCTTCGCGACCGTTTCGTGATGGAGAAGGTGATGTCCGCCGATGAGATTAACCTCACATACTCACAGTATGACCGCTTCATCTTCGGTGGAGCTATGCCTGTAACCAAAGACCTGAAGATAGAGAACTTCACCGCCCTCGGCCTCTCTGTTGACAAGACCATCAAGGAGCCATACTTCCTGTATAACCGTGAGATGGGCGTCATCAACTGCGGACAGGGAGAAGGCTCTGTCATTGTTGACGGCAAGGAGTACGTACTCGGTCCAAAAGAAGCCCTCTACATAGGTCGTGGACACATAGACAAGGACAAGGACGTTAACAAGGAAGTCATATTCCGCTCCAAGGACGGCAAGAACCCCGCAAAGTTCTATATTAACTCCGCCACCGCCCACAAGCACTACAAGACGCAGTGGGTCACCCTCGATGGTCGCAAGGGCTCTCTCAAGGCTGCGATATGGGGCCCTGTAGGCACAAAGGAGGAGGCTAACGGCCGCACTATCTACAAACTCATCGTGCGAGACGCTTTGCAGGAAGGCCCGTGCCAGCTCCAGATGGGACTTACGCAGCTTGAACCCGGCGCCGTGTGGAACACCATGCCGCCGCATACCCACGGTCGTCGCATCGAGGCATACTACTACTTCAACCTCCCAGAGGGACAGACCATCTCCCATGTGATGGGTGAGCCACAGGAGACTCGTAACGTATGGCTGCACAACGAGCAGGCCATCATGTCACCAGAGTGGTCCATCCACGCTGCCAGCGGCACGTACTACTACACCTTTATCTGGGGTATGGCAGGTGAAAACCTTGAATACAACGATAAGGACGTAGTACCTGTGATAGATATCCGATAACCCCTTATAAGGAGGTAATACAGTGGAGACTTCAGAATTCATACGCAAACTGACCAGCAAATACCTTTGGCTCAACCTCTTTGCCATGGGTGTCGTAATAACGTTGTTGGTACTCGGCACGGGAATAGCAATGGATATATACACCCATCACGGTGAGACCATTACCGTTCCTGACGTGCGCAAACATTCATACGAAGCCTCCGTGAAGGTGCTAGAGGACCTTGGCATGGACGTTGTCATCAACGACACTGGCTATGTCAAGAGCCTCGCCCCCGGCGTCATACTCGACCAACTGCCCGCTCCCGGCACGATAGTAAAGGGTGGGCGTACCATCTTTCTCACGGTCAACGCCGTCAACTCCCCGACTCTCGTACTCCCCGACATCATAGACAACTGCTCCCTGCGCGAGGCCATGGCGCGTCTGTCGGCAATAGGCTTCAAGCTCGGTAAGACAAAGTACGTCTATGGCGAGAAAGACTGGGTTTACGGCATCCTCGCCAACGGCAAGAGCGTGTCGGCAGGCGACCGCATCTCCATTGAGAGCACGCTGGTGATACAGGCCGGTAACGGCCAGCGTAACGCGGCAGACTCCGTATATATGACGGATATGCCATACGAGTATGGCGAGGAGGACATTACCACTGACGGGGAAGAACTGCAGTTTGAGGAAGTACAAGCAGGCAGTGCCGATGACTTTGAGGTCATAGAATAAGCCCACACTGGCACCATCACGGCAATACCATTGCCCCATTTATGAAAGAAGAATACGATATAGACGACTTTGACGAACTGGAACTTGGCGGACAAGCCGGCGAAACAGCCGACGGAAATGCCCTTTTTGAGCATTTCAGGTGTGAGGTGGACCTCGGACAAGTACCCGTCCGCATAGACAAATACCTTTTTGAAAGAATGCAACACTCGTCCCGCAACCGCATACAAGCGGCTGCGGAGGCGGGTTTTATTTTTGTCAATAACCGGCCGGTAAAGTCCAATTACAAGGTAAGGCCCGGCGATGTGATAACGCTCATGCTGCGCCAGCCAAAGCACGACACCACCATCTACCCGGAAGACATACCCCTCGATATAGTTTATGAGGACGATGTGCTAATGGTTATCAACAAGCCCGCGGGCATGGTGGTCCATCCTGGCGCGGGTAACTTCAGCGGAACACTCATCAACGCCGTGGCATGGCACATGAAGGACGTGCCCGACTTCGACCCCAACTCTCCCGAAGTAGGCCTCGTTCACCGCATAGACAAGGACACCAGCGGACTGCTCGTGGTGGCAAAGACACCCGACGCCAAGTCAAAGCTCGGCAAACAGTTCTTCAACCACGATACGCACCGCTCCTACAACTGCCTCGTGTGGGGACATTTCTCCGAGGACAGCGGGCGCATAGAGGGCAACATCACCCGCGACCCCAAGGACCGCCTGCGCATGACGGTAACACCTCCCGATTCGGGCATAGGCAAATCAGCCGTTACACACTGGAAAGTAATGGAGAAGTTCGGCTATGTCACCCTCGTGGAGTGCGTCCTCGAAACGGGCAGGACCCACCAGATACGCGCCCATATGAAGCACATCGGCCATCCCCTCTTCGGCGACGAACGCTACGGCGGCATGGAGATACTGCGCGGACAGCGTTCCTCCTCCTACAAGGCATACATACAAAACTGTTTCAGCATCTGTCCACGTCAGGCACTGCACGCACGCACCCTTGGCTTCATACACCCCGTAACGGGCGAACAGATGGACTTCACCAGCGAGTGGCCCGAAGACTTCGCGGCATTGATAGAGAAGTGGCGGAAGCTGACACAGAACATCGAGATACAGTGATTAACGCAAGGTGGCAGCGCTCCACGTTGCCGTCACCCGCAATTCCCGACACAGATAAGACATAGGCAAAGCACGAATAAGCACGTTCTCAGTACCATAACGGGGCAGATTGGTCAACCAGTCTGCCCTTTTTTTGCGTCTGTTATATTTGACTTCCTTGTCTGTAGCTAAACATATTAGCGTGGGTTTTGCGTTGCTCGTTCTACGATATCGGGCAATGCGAAGGCCTCTTAGCAAGGAACGGGCAACAGGTGCGGTCTCCCACGCTTTTTTTGACAATAAACAAATAAGTGTCACAAGCGGTGATGCCTCTGGTGCGAGTTTGGGGCTTGGCAGTGTTGCTGGAGCATTGGGCGTAGGTGGCGTGTTAGGAACTATAGCTGGTGGTGTCTCCGTTGGTGGTGGCACTTCATCCTCTGTGTCAACTTCCTATGCGCAGCAGCGCATACTTGCCATTCCTCCTCAAAGTTCGGCCTACATCTCGGAAATTAGCTGGTACGAGTACAACCAAAAACGGCAAGAATGGAGAATTTTGCATAGGGAGTGCCTGTTTCGGAAAATGCGGGAAAGGCGTCGTTTCCTTTTGTCGGACCGCTTCCGTTGCGCAAAATACAAACCCCTCTTGGCAAAAACTTCGGCAAAATTGTGCGCAATACAAAATTATTTTGTAACTTTGCCCTGTGATTAGCAACATATAATATTACAAACACACAAAATGAAACGTACAATAGCAGTAATCTGCGGCGGCGACTCCTCGGAGCATGATGTGTCGCTGCGTTCCGGGGCAGGCGTGTACTCCTTCTTCAACAAGGATAACTACGACGTTTTCCTTGTAGATATCAAAGGGCTCGACTGGCACGTCAACCTGCCCGACGGCACTACCTCGGCCATTGACCGCAACGATTTCTCGTTCTTGCTGGACGGCAAGAAGAAAACTTTCGACTACGCATATATCACCATACACGGCACTCCCGGCGAGAACGGACTGCTCCAAGGCTATTTCGACCTGCTGCACCTGCCTTACTCCACCTCCGGGGTGCTTGTGGAGTCAATGACGTTCGACAAGTTCGTGCTCAACAACTACCTGCGCCAGTTCGGTGTCAGCGTGGCGGAAAGCATCCTCGTACGCCATGGCGAGGAGAACAACATCACCGAGGAGGACATACTCTCCACGGTGGGTTTCCCCTGTTTCGTCAAGCCTGCCGCCGACGGTTCCAGCTTCGGTGTGAGCAAGGTAAAGGCTTTCCCCCAACTCGCTTCCGCCCTCGACAAGGCTTTCTGCGAGCACGGCTGCGCCATGATAGAGAGCTACCTCGAAGGCACGGAGATATCGCAGGGCGTGTATAAGACTCGCGAGAAGAGCGTGGTGCTGCCGGCAACGGAAGTCGTTACTTCCAACGAGTTCTTCGATTACGATGCGAAATACAACGGACAGGTGCAGGAGATTACCCCGGCGCGCCTCGCGCCAGAGACGGCGGAGCGTGTGGCAAAGCTCACCTCCGCCATCTACGACATCCTCCACGCCAACGGCATCATACGCATCGACTACATCATCGGTAAGAACGCCGACGGCACCGACAAGATTAATATGCTGGAAATCAACACTACTCCGGGCATGACTCCCACTTCTTTCATCCCACAGCAGGTTCGCGCCGCAGGGCTGAAGATGGAGGATGTGCTCGCCGACATTGTTGAGAATCAGTTTTCGTAGGGTGGTTAGTTGTTTAGTTGTTTGGTTGTTTAGTTGTTAGGTTAATAGCATACCAAGTAACTAAACCACTAAACAACAAAACCACCCGCTCGGCTCTGCCGCTTTGATTGCAAAGAAACAACAAAAAGCCTATGAACCTACACGATTTCGATGAGATACGCCCTTATTCCGCGGACGAAATGCCAGTGATTTTCAAAGAACTGCTTGCTGATAGACAGTTCAACCGCATCATGTGGGCCGTGCTGCCAGGCATACCGCGCGGACTGCGCAATGCCTTGCTGCGCCTTATGTACCGTGGCGTAAAGACCTCGCAGGACTTTCAGCTGCGTTTTATGAAGCCCATAGTGTGCTATCTGATATGGAAATGCACCAACGGCATGACCTTCGATTACCCTAAGGACGCCAATAAACACGGGCGATACGTTTTCCTCTCCAACCACCGCGACATCGTGCTCGACTCCGCTTTCCTTGACGTCGCGCTCTTCAAGCACGGCTTCGAGCGCACCGTGGAGATAGGCATCGGCGACAACCTCCTCATCTATCCGTGGATAAAGAAACTCGTCCGCATGAACAAGGCGTTCACCGTGCGCCGCGGACTCACCACGCACGAGATGATGCGCTCCTCCGTCCTTATGAGCCAGTACATACATTTCGCCGTCAACGCCAAGCAGGAGAACGTGTGGATAGCACAGCGTGAGGGACGAGCAAAGGACTCCGACGACCGCACGCAGGACTCCGTGCTCAAGATGTTCTGTCTCGGCGCGCCCGAGGAACTCGTCAAACGCCCTGGCATCACGCCCGGCGAAGCCACCGTAGAGGCACTGAAAGACCTGCACATCGTGCCCCTCACCATCTCCTACGAGTACGACCCCTGCGACTACCTTAAGGCGGAGGAGTTCCAGTTCAAACGCGACGTGCCCGGTTGGAAGAAGTCAAAGCAGGACGACCTCAACAACATGAAGACCGGTATGCTGGGAAAGAAGGGTAGGGTACACTACGAACTGTCGCCCTGCATCGACCCGTGGCTCTCCACCCTCGACGCCTCCCTGCCCAAGAAAGACATCTTCCGCCTCGTGGCAGAGCACATAGACCGTGAGATACACTCGCGCTACCGCCTCTACCCCTGCAACTGGATAGCCCTCGACCTGCTCGACGGCACCGACCACTCCGACAAATACAGCGGCAAGGACAAGCTGTCGTTCGAGAAATACCTGCAAGGGCAGATTGCCAAGGTGAAGGTGCCTAACCCCGACCACGCCTTCCTGCGCGAGCGCATGCTCACCATGTATGCCAACCCGGCACGCAACTACCTCGCTGCCACTCAGTCCTAAACCAGCGTAGTGCACAACAACATCCGATATATGTCACGCACCACCATACTCACCGCCATGCTCGCGGCTCTCGTCCTCGCCCTCGTCCCCTCGTGTACGCACGAGCCTTACCAGACGGGCGACGGCAGCCTCTCCTACCTTCGTGCCGACTATGCCGACATTACCATCGCCGGCTCAGCGGTGACGGACATATTCACCGATGATGACACGCATCTGTTGCCGCCCCTCGACCTCGCCGTCAGCCCCGAACTGCCGCCCGACACCATGCTGCGCCGCCTCATACACTACAACCTTACCAGCGCCACGGCACCCATAGAGATACTGCAGTTTACCCCCGTCACCATCCTCTCGCCGGTAGAAAAGGCAGAGATGGCGGAGGCAAAGACAGACCCTCTGACGCTCACCGCGGCGTGGCTCTCCGCCAATCGCCGCTACCTCAACCTGCACCTCGGCGTCATGGTAGGAGGCGACACCGATGCCATGGCGCGCCAGCAGCTTGCCGTCACACGCGACTCCATACACACCGGCGGCAAGGGCGCGGTGTTCCTCACCCTACACCACGACCAGGCAGGCGTGCCGCAGTACTACACCCAAGACCTCCACGTCAGCCTTCCGCTGAACAGCCTCGTCGCCACTGCCACGCCATTTGATACCGTGAGCATCACCGTCCCCACATACTCCGGCACCGTTACAAAAGTATTCACAAAATAACCCAAACACACGATAATGAAAAAAGTAAGCACTCCCAACGCACCAGCCGCCATAGGCCCGTACAGCCAAGGCATAATAGCAGGCGGACTGCTCTTCGCCTCTGGTCAGATACCCCTCGACCCAGCCACGGGCACCATCGTCAGCGGCGGCATAGAGGCGCAGGCTCACCAAGCCTTCACCAACGTAAAGAACCTTGTTGAGGCAGCTGGCACCACCATGTCTGCCGTGCTCAAGGTCACGGTCTTCATGGCAGACATGGCAGACTTCGCCGCCGTCAACGCCATCTACGCGCAATATTTCACGGAGCCATACCCCGCCCGCTCCGCCGTGGCGGTGAAGTCGCTCCCCAAGGGCGCGCTGATAGAGGTGGAGGTAATAGCGCGCATGGCAGAATAAGGTCTGCTGCCGTTGCGGCACACGCTTGCCCCTCTGTCGCAAAAGCATAGCGATTACGTCGCAAAAGCATAGCGATGGCATTGCAAAAGCATAGCTATTACACCGTGAAAGCATAGCGATTGCGGCGCACATCTGTTTCCCTTGTCATCCAATCCTAACGTAGCACGAAATAAATAGGGCGGGCAATGTCGTAGAACATTGTCCGCCCTATGTTAGTTCAAAATATTGCTTCAATAGCTTTCCACCCACATATAAACCGTCTTTCCTTCGAGGTTTCTGTATTTATAGGTGGTCTGCCCATGCCCCTTGTCATCCTGTTTTTTGTATATGCGGATGAGACCATTGTGATAACCCTCACTCACCTCGCCCTTCTCAAGTGTCAAGACTGGCTGGCCGGAGGTGTTGATAATCTGTCCTACGCCGTTCTCAGCATATACGGAGCCATATCCGTTAAGGAATTCTCCCACTCTATTATAGGCAAAATCAACTATCGTGTTGCCATTGCCGTCTATGAAGCCCCATTTACCGTTGGCGTTCTTTGCTGCGAACCTTCCGCTTGTGTCGTACTCGTCACCATCTATGCCTAAATACATCGCCGGGACTACTTCCGTTCCTGACGCATCCATCAAGCCGTAGAGACATGAATATGATCCAGTGGTAGAGGAGGAGATTTCAGAGGCAAATAAGTATCTGTTGCTGCCTGCATAGCGGAGTTCGGCATACTTTGGTGCTACAATAATATTGCCAGAACTGTTTATCAGTCCCCATGCGTTTCCTATCTTTACTGCTGCGGCAACGCCGTCATAGAAAGGAAAGGCATCGTCGAACTGGTAGTCTATTACTTTCTCGCCCTTTGTGTTGACGTAGCAGTATTTACCGCTGCTGCTAAGCTTGCACATCAGCAGCCCGTTTGCCACTACATTATCGAGATGATAAAACATTGGCGGAATAACGTAGTTGATGTTAGTGTCAACCAGTCCGTACAGCCCGTCCTTCTTAACCCTTGCATAGCCGTTGTAAAAGGTTTTCGCCTCATCGAAAGTAGCGTTGCCAGACTTGATGTTGCCGTTGGTGTCAATAAAAAACCACTTACTGTTGCCTACTTCCACGCTTGCCAAGCCATTCACAAAGAAGTTCGCCTTGGTGAATTTTGGCGTGATTACCATCTCACCTTTCTCGTTGATGTAGCCCCACAAGTTGTCGGAGGTGCTGCGTGCAGGCCAGAGCTTGGCTTTGCCGCCGTTGTCGTCGTCATCGCTTGAACAAGCGGTGAACGCCATGGCTGCCATGAAGAGCGAGGCCGTGAGCATGATTTTCTTAGATAAAGTCTTTATAAACATATAACTTTTCTGTGAAGACCATGGCTCCCGTGGTTTTCGGTTAAACTTGTTTTGTGATGATATTAGGTGTTGAAGGCATATACATGCAAAAAAACGTGGAGCCAGTCTGTCGCTCGTTCCACGTGTTGAGGCTCTCGCATTGCCCTGTTTGTCGAAACGAGCAACGCCGAAAGCCCCACGCCGATGTATATGCAATGTTCCCTTGCCGGCGGAATACAATGAGCCAACAACGGGCATTATAATACACCCCATAGGACGTTCCCGTTGCTTTGTTCTTGACAAACAGTCTGAATTTGCGAGATTCCAACACGTCAAAACCAAAGCGTCAGTACGCCTTTTTCTGTATATGTGTCACACCCACCCTATGCCCAGTCGGGCTTTCGGCATGAGTATATGACATTGCAAAATTACGTTTTTTATTTCAATGCTACAAGAAAAAAGTCAAAAAAATATTCAATAGCGTTAAATTTGTCGTGTTGCGGCAGCGAAACCCTTTGCCGTATGTGCCGTAGCGTTATGCGTCTTAGCAACCATGATGTGCCAAGAGGCTGACAGACCGCTATATTAGCAGATTGGCATTGGCTTGTTCCGCACGCTCCGTATGACGTGGGTATAATGTAAAAGAATAGCGGTTACATTATAGTAATCGCTATTCTTCTACGCAATCTCTACGCTACTGCGAATAGAGGGCTTTATTCTTGCTGCAGCGTTGGTAAAACTGTTGCCGCAAGTGTTGTAGTATTATTCGTATGCCTGCTCGTGGACACCTGCCACGGCACGGCCTGATGGGTCGTTCATGTTCTTCCATGCCTCGTCCCATTCAAGGGCTTTTGCTGTTGAGCATGCCACGCTTGCCTCGTGAGGCACAGCCTTTGCCGCGCTGTCGCTTGGGAAATGCTCCTCAAAGATGGTGCGGTAGTAGTATTCCTCCTTGTTGAGCGGCGTGTTGATGGGGAAACGCTCCGCGGCGTGCGCCATCTGCTCGTCGGTCACCGCCTTGGAGGTGATGTCTTTCAGGGTGTCTATCCATGAGTAGCCCACGCCGTCAGAGAACTGCTCCTTCTGCCTCCATGCCACGCTGTCGGGTAGCATATCGGCGAACGCCTCGCGCACTAACTTCTTCTCCATCACCGTGCCGGGACACATCTTGTATTCCGGGTTGAGCGACATTGCCACGTCGAGGAACTCCTTATCAAGGAATGGTACGCGCCCTTCCACGCCCCATGCGCTGAGCGATTTGTTAGCCCTGAGGCAGTCGTACTGATGCAGTTTGCCGAGTTTGCGCACCGTCTCTTCGTGGAACTCCTTCGCGTCGGGAGCCTTGTGGAAATAGAGGTATCCGCCGAACACCTCGTCAGCGCCCTCACCGGAGAGCACCATCTTGATGCCCATTGACTTGATGACGCGTGCAAGGAGGTACATCGGCGTTGAGGCGCGCACGGTGGTGACGTCGTAGGTTTCGATGAAGTATATCACGTCGCGTATGGCGTCCAGTCCCTCCTGTATGGTGTAGTTAATCTCATGGTGCACGGTGCCGATGAAGTCAGCCACCTCACGTGCCTTCGCGAGGTCGGGCGCGCCCTTCAGGCCTACCGCGAAGGAGTGCAGTCGTGGCCACCATGCCTTTTCCGCGCCATCGCTCTCTATGCGTTTCGCGGCGTATTTGCGTGCTATGGCAGACGTTACGCTGGAGTCGAGACCGCCCGACAGCAGTACGCCGTAAGGCACGTCGCTCATCAGCTGGCGTTTCACCGCTTCCTCCAGCGCATCGTGTACCGCTGCCACGCTCTCTTTGTAGGACAGCTTCGCGATGTCAGCCACAGGACCAGTACACTCGCCCGGCATCTTGTCCATCCACTCACGTCTGTACCATTTCGTCATCTTTCCCTGCCTTGACCAGTAGTAGTGCCCGGGCAGGAAGGGCTCGTACTCATCGCAGAACCCCTCCAGCGCTTTCAGTTCGGAAGCCACATAGACCTTGCCGTCTTTGTCGTGACCTATGTAAAGAGGTATCACGCCGATGGGGTCGCGACCTATCAGGTACTCGTCGGCTGCTTCATCGTAGAGTGCGAAGGCGAAGATGCCGCTGGCTTTCTCGAATATCCATGTTGGGTCATCGCTACCACTGGCTTTCCATTCACGGTAGAGCGCAAGGAATACCTCACAGTCGGAACCCGTCTGGAAGTCGTATTTGTCCGCATACTGCGCACGTATGTCGCGGTGGTTGTATATCTCTCCGTTGACGGCGAGCACCTGCTGCCTGTCGGGTGAGAAGAGAGGCTGCTGGCCTGACTCAGGGTCCACGATGCTCAGTCGCTCGTGGGCGAGGATGGCGGAGCCGCCAACATAGATTCCGCTCCAGTCTGGTCCGCGGTGACGAATCTTCTGGCTCATGCGAAGAGCCTTCTTCCTAAGCTCGGCGGTCTGCTGAGCAATGCTAAAGATACATGCTATTCCACACATAATACTGTTGGTCTTTTAATGGTTATAGTTTAAGTTCGCGTTTGTTCTGTTGTCGTTCTTTGTCTTGTCTGACCTAAAATGTGAAGGCACCCCCGTGTGGAGGTCCTTCACTTTAGGTAGTTGCTTCCTGCCAACCCTGTATCCATTCCCTCATGGGAGGCAGGAGGATTGATGGTGATGTGTTAGTTGTAGCAAGCCTCGCCGTGCTCGTAGATGTCGAGACCCTCTTCCTCTATGATGCGGTCGCAGCGCAGGCCGTGGGTGTACTTGATGATAGAGAAGAGTATCATGCCGCAGATGAAAGCGTAGGCTCCTACAGCCAGCGCGCCGATGGTCTGTGTGCCGATGCTTGCTTCCACACCGTCGATGGCAGGGTCGCAGAACACACCGGTGAGTATGGTGCCTACTATGCCGCCCACACCGTGTACAGAGACAGCGCCAACGGGGTCGTCAATCTTGCAAACCTTATCGATGAAGCTGACAGACATACACATTATCACGCTCGTTACCGCGCCGATGATGGCTGCCGCGCCGATGCTTACGCAGTCACATCCTGCCGTGATGCCTACCAAGCCTGCCAGTACGCCGTTGCAGAGCATTGAGAGTGAAGGCTTTCCGTCAACGAGCCATGTGTAGAACATTGCTGCTATAGCGCCCGTGGCTGCTGCCATGTTGGTTGTCACGAAGACGTGTGACATGCTCGTAGCGTTAGCGTAACCTGTTGCGGCAACCGTTGACGCGGGGTTGAAGCCGAACCAGCCTACCCAGAGGCAGAATACGCCGAGGGCACAGATGAGGAGGTTATGACCCGGTATGGCGCGGCTCTTGCCGTCCTTGCCATACTTGCCGATACGTGGACCGAGTACTATAGCGCCTGCCAGCGCGAGTGCGCCACCACAGAGATGCACCACGGTAGAACCGGCAAAGTCGTGGAATCCCATTGCTGAGAGCCAGCCTCCGCCCCATGACCAGTGACCCTCTATCGGGTAAATGAAAGCAGAGATGAGCACAGAGAATACTACATACATGGAGAACTTGGTGCGCTCTGCCATGGCTCCAGAGACGATTGTGGCTGCTGTAGCACAGAAGACGGTCTGGAAGATGAACGTACACTCAGCGGGAATATTAGAGTCGCTGCCGATGAAACCGAAGCCATCCCAACCGATGAAGCTGTTGCCCTCGCCGTACATTATAGAGAAACCGATAATCCAGAAGAGCACCGTGCCGAACATAAAGTCAACAAAGTTCTTCATAAGGATGTTGGCGGTGTTCTTGGACTGTGTGAGTCCTGCCTCCACAAGGGCGAAGCCAGGCTGCATCCAGAACACGAGTATCGCGCCGAGCAATACCCACACGGTGTCAAGACCGTTAACGTAATCTTTCGCTTCCTCCACAACTGCTGCGAGAGGGGTAGCAAACAATGTATCCATCATAACCTTTTCCTTTCGAGATTTTTAGTGGTTTACGGCTTATGGATTGTAGGTCTTGTGCCTGCCGGGTGGCTTGTAGTCCCCTCAGACCTCGGCCTTCAACCCATAACCGCTTACCTGTTTGTGTATGTGTTGTTGTGTTCCTTTACTTCTTGTCGGCGAGTACGGTGTCGCCGTGGTCGCCAGTGCGGATGGAGTAACAGTCTATTACATCGCTGACGAAAATGCGACCGTCGCCTATCTTGCCTGTGTGTGCTACGTTCATGATAACCTTAATGGTTGGCTCAACGAACATTTCGCGGCAGACAATGGTTATTGCCACGCGCTCTATGACATCCGTTGAATACTGTACTCCACGGTAAATGCGCTCCTGACGGCTCTGCCCTATGCCGTGAACATCGTGGTATTCAAACCAGTCAATGTCTGAGCTAAGCAGGGCCTCTTTCACATCCTCAAACTTTGTCTTGCGGATGATAGCTTCAATCTTTTTCATACTTAATACCCTTTCGATTAATTAATGTTGTGTTTGTGTTGTTGTCTCGTATTGTTTTCCTTTCTCGTGTTGTGCAATCCCTTTTACCTTATTATATATATAGGCCGAGATGAGCAGCGTTTCGGAAACTTGTGTTGTGCCGTTTGTTACCGTATTTGGGTCGCAAAAGTGACACTTTGCTTATTTCTTGGTGCAAAATTACAACATTTTGTCAATACACCAACCGTACAAGTACCATTTTGCTACATAAAAGTTTTGGCTTGTTTCAGATTGTAAGTGAGCGTAGTGCGCCGGCTTATATTTTGCAAATAAAACACGGCCAAAATCTTACAATTTGTTATTTTCTCGGTATTTTTGTGATAGATTGGTAGGTTTTCTCTTGTTTTTCCGTCAAAAAGTAGTAATTTTGCAGCAGAAAAAGTAAAGAAAGCGTAATTAATCAAACTGAGAGCGATGAAGCAAAACATCAAGTTCACAAAGATGCACGGTGCTGGCAACGATTATATATATGTTAATACATTAATATATAATATACCCGACCCGGCCAAAGCGTCGGTGGAGTGGAGCAAGTATCACTTCGGAGTGGGCTCTGATGGTCTCATCCTGATAGGCAAGGCAACGGGCTCGGATGCCGACTTCTCGATGAGGATTTTCAACAATGACGGTTCTGAGGCTATGATGTGTGGCAACGGTACGCGCTGCGTCGCGAAGTATTTGCATGACAAAGGCTTGACAGACAAGAACCCTATACGCCTCCAGACACTATCAGGCATAAAGGTGCTGAAACTGCATCTCGATGCGGAAGGTATGGTAGAGACGGTGACGGTGGATATGGGCGAACCGCAGTTGAGGCAGCCTGCTCAGTTCGGGGTGCACGGCGGAAGGGCTGTGAACTATGAGCTGACCGTGCTGGGAAAGATGTTTCGAGGCACATTCGTTTCGATGGGCAACCCGCATTTCGTGATTTTTATAGACGAAGACGTGGAGAAATTTGACGTGGAACGGTACGGTTCGGTGCTTGAACGTCACAGCATTTTCCCGCAGCGGTGCAACATAGAGTTTGCGCAGGTGCTCCCCGATGGCACCATAAGGATGAGGGTGTGGGAGCGAGGCAGCGGCATAACGCTGGCCTGCGGCACTGGGGCATGCGCAACGGCAGTGGCAGCGATGCTCACGGAGAGAGCTGGCAGTAGGAGCGAAATACGGATGGACGGCGGAATGTTGAGCATAGAGTGGGACAGGAAGACGGGTCACGTGATGATGACAGGCCCTGCCGCCATATCGTTCGAGGGCGAGATAGCACTGCCAGACTAAGCCTCAAGGAGGCAGAGACAAAAAGAAAGCAAACTTACAATAAATAAAGGAAAGAAGAAAAATGGCATTAGTAAACGAACATTACCTGAAACTCTCGACAAATTACCTCTTCGCTGACATAGCGAAGAAGGTGAATGCATACAAGGTTTCGCACCCGAAGGTGAAGGTGATAAGCCTCGGTATAGGTGACGTGACACGGCCGTTGGTGCCTGCTGTGATAGAGGCAATGCACAAGGCGGTGGACGAAATGGCAGAGAAGGCGACATTCAGGGGCTACGGTCCGGAAAGGGGCTATGACTTCCTGCGTGAGGCTATCATAAAGAACGACTTCCTGCCGCGCGGCATACACCTCGATGCCAACGAGATTTTCGTTAACGATGGCGCTAAATCGGACACGGGAAACATTGGCGACATAGTGCGATGGGACAACTCTATCGGCATGACAGACCCGATTTATCCCGTATATATAGACTCTAACGTGATGTGCGGAAGGGCGGGAGTCTTTGAGAATGGCTCTTGGAGCAACGTGAACTATATGCCATGCACGGCAGAGAACAACTTCATACCGCAGATACCCGACCACAGGGTCGATATGATTTACCTCTGCTACCCCAACAACCCCACGGGGACGGTGCTGACAAAGGAGGAGCTTCGTAAATGGGTGAACTACGCACTGAAGAACGATACGCTCATACTCTATGACGCAGCATACGAGGCTTTCATACGAGAGGACAACATACCTCACTCTATTTACGAGATAAAAGGGGCGCGTAAATGCGCGATAGAGTTCCACTCATACTCCAAGACGGCAGGGTTCACCGGCGTAAGGTGCGGCTATACTGTCATTCCCAAGGACTTGACGGCCACCACGTTGGACGGTTCGCAGCGCATAGAGCTTAACCATCTGTGGGACAGGAGGCAGAGCACGAAGTTCAATGGCACGAGTTACATATCGCAGCGTGCAGCCGAAGCCATCTACACCCCAGAGGGGAAGGCGCAGACAAAGGCGGTGATAGACTACTATATGGACAATGCCGCACTGATGCGCGATGCGCTGACACGCATGGGCTTTGAGGTTTTCGGAGGCAAGAACGCTCCTTACCTGTGGGTGAAGACGCCCAACGGCGTGTCATCATGGAAGTTCTTCGACCAGCTTCTCTACGGCGCAAGCATAGTATGTACACCGGGCGTGGGCTTCGGACCATCGGGAGAAGGTTATGTTCGCTTCACGTCTTTCGGCGAAAGAGAAGACTGCGAAGAGGCAATGAGACGCATATACGAGTGGATGCACAGTTAAAAAAGAAGGCAAGGCAGAAGCAAGCCCAGCGCAATCAGCACCCGATAACAATACAATCAGTATCTGATTACATTGCAATAGGTATGTGATTACACTGCAATCAGTATGTGATTACAACACAATAGGTACGTGATTACAACGGCATCATACACAATGTCCCACACGAGCCGCACAAACACAAAGATAACAACACCATTCATACACAAACACAATTATTAACTCAAAATTCAGGAAAGGAACAAGATTATGAGAATTATTAAGGTACTCACACTCGCTGCCGTAGCAATGGTGAGCTTTAGCGCAGCAAACGCTCAGGACAAAGTAGAAGGCTCTGTATCAGCCGATGTCGTTTCACGTTACGTTTGGCGTGGTCAGGTTCTTGGAGATGCAGCCGTTCAGCCATCAGCAAGCCTCTCATACAAGGGCCTCTCATTATCCGCATGGGGTAGCTATGGCTTCCTTAACACCGAGGACACAAAAGAATTTGACCTCACACTCTCTTATACCGTAGGTGGTTTCAACGTTGGCGTGACCGACTATTGGTTCTCTTACTACGGAGCAGACAACAAATATTTCGAGTATCGCGCCCATGATACAAGCCATGTGTGGGAAGCTAACGTTGGTTACGACTTCGGGCCG
>JALFOF010000099.1 GCA_022773825.1 Prevotella sp. | reverse complement strand
CGTTCTATTTCGAGTAGCATCGCCGCCACACATATATGGCACAACGGGGATGTCTCGCGCTTATTCGCCGCGGGGCATCCCCGTCTTTTTGGCGCACCCGCCGCAACGCGCCATGCCGAGTCCCACGGCTTGCGGGGCAGGTGCGATGCCCTCATGAAACAATAGCTATGCTTTTACATTGCAATAGCTATGCTTTTACCTTGCAATAGCTATGCTTTTACTTTGCAATAGCTATGCTTTTACCGCGGTGGGAGACAGCAGCCTTAGTCAAAGCACCATGCGTCCCCAACGCCGGACCGTGTCTCCCACATGGCTATTTTGCCATGGGAAGCGCAAAAAAGGGCGAGAAAAGACGCATAATTGGAAAAAAAGCAGTAATTTTGTAGTCGCTTACCACCACGGGAAGCGTAACAACAATGACAGACAACACGGCTGAAATATTTTTGCGGAAGCACGGCATCAAGCCCACGGCGGTACGAACACTGGTGTGGGCAGAGGCGCGACAGCAGTCGGAGACTTTCACCCTTGCCGACATGGAGCGGTGGATGCCCACCATGGACAGGTCGAGCATCTTCCGCGCGCTGCGACTGTTCACGGAGCATCACCTATTGCACGTAATCGATGACGGTAGCGGACAGCAGAAGTATTGCGTGTGCCGCTGCGACTCCGACCGTCACCTTAACCACGTGCACTTCACCTGTCTGCGCTGCGGCAAGACCTACTGTCTGGAAGATTATGCCATCCCCACCATCGACCTCCCTAAGGGCTTCACGATGGAAGAGGCGGAGTACATAGTGAAAGGAGTGTGCGGAGACTGCGCCGCGCAGAAGTGAAAGGGAGGTTGCGAGGTGGTGAGGTTGGAGGTATTTAGGTTTTAGGTTAATAGGTTATTAGGCTATTGGTCTTACGGACTGAACGAATTGCCCTAAAGACCTCAAACCTATAACTCCAAAACCAAAGACCTCACAACCTAAAACCCACAACCTTAAAACCTCAAAAACAAAGACCTCCAACCTAAAACCCACAACCTTCAACCTCAAAAACCAAAGACCTCCAACCTTAAACCCACAACCTTCAACCTCAAAACCTCCCACCTCAAAACCTCAAAAACAAAAACCTCCCACCTTAAACCTCCCACCTCAAAACCTCAAAACAAATCTTTCCCGTGTTAAAATACAATAAAAGGGCACTGTGTGCGTTTTGTGATTAAAAGACAACCTTGATGACTATAACAGCCTCAATCGTAACATACAACCACCATTTGCTTGACTTTGAACCAGTGCTGCGAAGCCTCTTTGCCTCGCCAGTGGACGTGGTGTATGTCATAGACCATTCCGACTCCATGCTCGAACTAAAGGCAGAGCTACAGGAATTCGCCCGCAGGGTGCTGAATGGAGAGCCGGAACTGAAGCAGAAAGCCAGCAACGGCTTCAAACTAATATACCTGCCGCACGAGAATAACGGCTACGGCGGAGGACATAACGTCGCCCTGAAAGATGCCATGAAGTTGGGAAGCAAGTACCACCTCGTAGTAAATCCCGACGTATGGTTCGGCCCCGAGGTGATGCCCAAGCTGGTGCGATACATGGAGGAGCACGAGGACGTGGGACAGATGATGCCTAAAGTCCTCTTCCCCAATGGGCAAATACAACGCCTTGCCAAGATGCTGCCAACGCCGTTCGATATGTTCGGCAGGCTCTGCATACCCAACTTCATCATAAAACGGCGTAACACCATATACGAATTGCAGCAGTCTGGCTTCACGAAAATCCTCAATGTGCCGTACCTATCAGGCTGTTTCATGTTCTTGAGAATGTCCGCCGTGCAAGACGTGGGGCTGTTTGACGAGCAGTTTTTCATGTATGCCGAGGACATAGACATGACCCGCCGCATACACAAGAAATACAAAACGCTCTACTATCCCTGCACCACCATCTATCACACCTTTACACGCGGCTCAAGGAAAAGCCTGCGCCTGCTGCGCATACACGTAGTGAACATCATGCTATACTTCAATAAGTGGGGATGGTTCAAGGACGAAGAGCGTAACACAGTGAACGAGAACGTCATGCAACAGATAGGCGGCACCGTGCTGTAAAGCGAGGAAAAGAAGTAAATTAGTGGTTTGGTGGTTTGGTGGTTTGGTGGTTTAGTTAAGTGCAGTGACCATCAACTAAATAACCAAAACGCTCGGCACGCAGTGACACTTCTTTGCAAGCAAAGCGACCAAAGGTCGAGCGGCCGCAAGTAAGAAGCAAACAACTAAACAACCAAACCACCAAACAACTAAACAACCCCTCCCAACTAATGTCCGAAACACGCTCTCCACATACAGGAAAGGATATGTACCCTGCCGACCAAAAGCATGAGGCGGAAGGGGACGCGAGCGTGCTTCTCTCCGTGCTGATACCCACCCGCGACTACAAATGCTACGCCCTCACGGCGGAACTGCAACGGCAGCTGGAGGCAGAGGGATGCGGATATGAGATTATTGTGGCAGACGACGGCAGCCGGGACCAGGTAAGTGTAATAGCAAACCTAAGGATAAACGAGCTGCCACGGTGCCGTTTCATACGGCGAAAGGAGAACGTGGGACGCGCCGCCATAAAGAACTTCCTCGCCAAACAGGCTGCGGGCGAATGGCTACTGTATATGGACAGCGACGCGGAAGCCACCGACCCACGGTACATACAGCGTCTCATCCACGCGATAAGAGAGGCTGGAGAGGCGATGGTGATAAGCGGAGGACTACGCCATACCGACACGATGCCATCGCCAGAGGTGTCCCTGCGATACCGATACGAGAAGGCTGCCGACCGCCATCGCAGCGCGACAGAGCGAAGCCTGCGGCCCTATCAACACCTGACACCGTTCAACCTATGCGTGAGACGCAGCGTGATGGCAGCGATAGGATTTAACGAAGAGTGCCACGAATATGGCTACGAGGACGCCCTTTTCGGCGTGATGCTACAGGAAAGGGGTATCAAAATAACCCATATCGACAACCCCTTAGTGCACAAGGGACTGGAGAAGAACGCGACATACCTCAAGAAGACGGAGACAGCACTGCACACCCTGTGCCGCTTAGGCGACAGTATGATGCCACATTCGCACGTGGGTAAGGCGGTGATGACATTGCAACGATGGCACATCAGAGGACTGGCAGCACTGCTATTCCGCCTCTTCCGCCCCGCCATGCGCCGCAACCTGCTCGGCAAAAAACCCTCGCTGACAGTGTTTTCGCTATACAAACTCGGCTATCTCAGCACCATATACTCATGCAGAACCCACTGATAACATTCATAATACCAGCCTATAACGCCGCACCCTACGTGGAAGCGTGCATCGAAAGCGTGTTCCGCATTGACCTGCATGGGCGCAATCGTGAGGTAATAGCGGTGAACGACGGCTCCACTGACAGCACGCCCGAGGTGCTGCGGCGGTGCAGGCACGCTCATCCCACGCTGAGATTGCTGGAGCAGGAGAACATGGGACTGAGCATGGCGCGTAACAATGCCATGGCGATGGCGCAGGGAGAATACATCTGTTTCGTAGATGCCGACGACATACTCGACAGCACTTGCCCAACGGAAGACATCATGGCAGCCATGGAAGACAACGCTATCGACATCATAGGGATAAGCTGTCGCCAGACGGAAACGGACGGACGAACCGCCCATTACCGCCGTTATGTGCCGGAATATAATAGGGTTTACACCCCGGCAAGGGAGTTTATGCGCGGCAAGAACCTGTTTCCCTGCGCCTATGCGTACCTCTTTCGCAGGGAGTTCTTACAGCAAAAGCAACTGGAGTTCATGCCGTTCACACTGCATGAAGACGAGGATTTCACCACGAGGGCATTCGCCTTGGCTGACAGTTTCATGGCGATAGACGCGGAATGGTACGTCAGAATGGTGAGGGAAGAGAGCATAACGACCACCAAGGACAAGGAGAAACAGAAGCAGAAGCTGCGCGATGTGGTGAAGATAATAGCCTCCCTCGACAACTTTGCCGCAGCGAATACCGTGCGAAAGGACTGCATGGCATGCAAGATGGACTACCTTGTGGTGGACACCCTGCGCCTATTACTGCGCCAGAGGCATGACATAGCGTTCCGAAAAGAAATCTTTCATACGCTGAAAGCCATGGGACGCTTCCCCCTCAGATGGCGATGGAATGCGAAATACATAGTGTTCAACCTCTTCACACGCCTTTATCTATGCGCCTTTCTGTAATAATACCGGTCTATAAGGTAGAAGACAGCGTCGTGAAATGCGTGGAAAGCGTGCTCAATCAGGGCGTGCCGGGCATGGAGGTGATACTCGTTGACGACGGTTCCCCAGACAATTGCCCCGCCATCTGCGACGCATTGGCGGCGAAAGACAGCCGCATCACGGTGATACACAAGGTCAACGGCGGGCTGAGCGATGCGCGAAACAAGGGTTTGGACATAGCGCGGGGCGAGTACCTGACATTCGTTGACAGCGACGACTGGCTGCTTCCTGACACCTACAAGCCACTGATGGAATGGTTAGCGAGCCACGAAGACTGCGATATGCTGGAGTTCTCGCTGAAGCACATCGGCGGCAACAGGGTGGAACCGCTGCTGCGTGACGCCACATTCGCCACGGCAAGGCAATACTGGGAGGGCACCATGGCGTGGAACCACGCATACGCTTGCAACAAGATTTACAAGCGGTGGCTGTTTGAAGGCGTCAGGTTTCCCTTTGGAAAGGCCTTTGAAGACATCTTCACCCTGCCCCTCCTGCTTGCCAAAAGCCCACGTGTGGCGACCACACGGCACGGTGCCTACTGTTACAGATGGAACGAAAACAGCGTCTCTACGGCAGCGAGCACAGCGGCAGAAGGCTTAAAACAGCATCTCAGCGCACTGCGAATGGCGGCGGAGACGATGCAGACCACACCGCTGTCGCGCCACGGTTGGAACATATACTACGCCATGTTATGCCGTCAAATAGACATCTACAAGCTGACAAAGGAGATTGTTCTCCCCTGGCCCATGGTGAGACTGGTGTGCTGGTGGCACGAAAAGACGAAGAGATAAAGTAATGAAGATACTCCTATTAGGCGAATACAGCGGCGTGCACAGCACCCTCGCGGAGGGCCTGCGCTATCTGGGACACACGGTAACGGTGGCGAGCAACGGTGACTTCTGGAAGGGTTACCAGTGTGACATCAACCTTTCGCGCAAGGGTAGGTGGAGCTTTCTCGCACGTGTCATGGCGGCATTGCCGCGCATGAGGGGCTTCGACATAGTACAGGTGGTAAACCCTATGTTCATGGAACTGAAGGCGGAACGCCTCTTTAGCATATACAACTACCTGCGAAAGCACAACAAAAAGATGGTGATGAGCGTGGTGGGCGATGACTACTACTATCCTTTCATCAACAGAACGCTAAAGCCTATGCGCTATTCCGACTTCAACAGCGGCGCGGAAGAACGCTGCACGCCGTTTGCCGAAGCCACTTTCAACGACTGGGTGGGCACTGCCAAGGAGCGGCTCAACCGCCATATAGCCAGCGACTGCGACGCTATCATAGCCGGAGCATACGAATATTGGCTGCCGTACAGCCTGTCTTCTGACCGCGACAAGCACGGCAGGCTGCTGCGGGAGAAGCTATATCACGTGCCATTCCCCTTCAAAATGCCAGAGGAAACCCACCCCGCCCCATCAGACAAGCTACGCGTCTTCATCGGCATCAGCAAGGC
Source organism: Prevotella sp. (assembly GCA_022773825.1). Taxonomy (GTDB): domain Bacteria; phylum Bacteroidota; class Bacteroidia; order Bacteroidales; family Bacteroidaceae; genus Prevotella. Next base: position 26,017 of record JALFOF010000099.1, on the reverse strand, counting down.
ACGCTCCGAGTTGAAAGGCACGGACATAATGCTAAAAGCGGCAAAGGACGTGCAGGCTAAGTACCCCGACCGCATGGAACTGACGGTGGCGGAGGGTGTACCATACAGCGAATACATGCACCTCATGGACAATTCGGACGTGATGCTGGACCAACTGTACTCCTACGGCCCAGGAATGAACGCGCTACTGACACTCGGCAAGGGCATGATAACGTTCAGCGGCGGTGAGCCAGAGCACTATGACATAATGGGAGAGCGTGACTGTCGCCCTATTGTCAACGTTCTGCCAAACTACGAAAGCGTGCATAGCCAGCTGGAACACCTTGTGCTACACCCCGAAAAGATAGGGCGGATAAAAGCCGAAAGCCGCAGGTACGTGGAGCGAAACCATGAGTACCGCAAGGTGGCGAAGCAGTATGAAGACATCTACAACGGCCTCTTGGCGACACAGTTACCAAGGAGGTTTTAGGTTGAAGGTATTGGGTTTAAGGTCTTTGGGGTGAGGTTTAAGGGTTGAAGGTTTTAGGTTGGAGGGTTGAAGGTTTTAGGTTTAAGGTCTTAGGGCGGAGGTCTTGGGGCGGAACCCAACCCACCCAATTCAAACAACTAAACCACCAAACAACTAAACAACTAAACAACCAATCCACCAAACCACCCCTGTGTCACGGGCATCAGCCCGTGATACCCCAAACAACTAACCAACCAAACCACTAAACCACTAACCAACCAAACCACCAAACAACTCCCCATGCCCCATCCAACAGTAACCATCGCCGTCACAGTACACAACAGAGAACGCTACATAGCGCAGTGCCTGGACTCCATCTTGGCGCAGACGCTGCGCGACATTGAGGTGGTATGCGTGGACGACGCATCCACCGATGGCAGTTTCAGCATCCTTGAACGCTACGCCGCCCTTGACAACCGCATACGCCTGCATCACTTCACCGAGAACAGGGGCGTACAGCAGGCACGCAACCACGCCACCAAGGTGGCGCAAGGCGAGTACATTATCTTCGTGGACGATGACGACTGGATAAGCGACGACTGCGCGGAACAGTGCGTAAAATGCTTCTTGCAAACACCGGAAGCCGACTGCGTGCTCATACCCGAACTGCGCCAACGCCCCGACGGCACACTCTTCGAGCCAACAGGGCGCAAGCATTTCGGCAGCATCACGGGCGAAGAGGCTTTCCTGCTCAGCCTGCCGTGGCAGGTAGCGGGCAATTTCTGCGTACGCACCACCTACCAGCGACAGCACCCTTACGACAACTCCTGCCGCTATTTCGGCGACGAGAACACGGGCAGGCTGATGCTCTTGGACGCACGCCACGTAGTGCTGTCAGAGGGAAGATACTATTACCGCATGACGGAAGCGTCGGTATGCCACAGCACAGGCATAGGGCACTACACACGGTTGCACGCCCAAAGGGTACTGGCCGACGAGCTTTGCCTGCGCCGCACCAAGCCGATGCTACGGCAGGCCTACGAGGGTTTCTGCTGGCATAACATCGTCGGTGCCTATATGCGGTATTACAAGGAGCGCGGAAAGATGGACACAGCGATGCGGCATGAGGTCCTCAGCATTATAAAGCAGGCGCACAGCCAGATGGACTTCAGTCTCGTGCCGCCGCGCATGAGGTGCAAATTCGGATTCATACCATTCCAAGACTCATGGTCGCTGTTCCGCATACAAGAGGAAGCATACTTCTTCCTCCGCACCATAGCAGGCAGGATGCAGACGGATGACACGGGTGATTCGGAGAAAAGGCAATAGCCTGTCGGGGAGGCGGAGGCGAGGTTACAAAACAAAAGCTATGCGATTACACTGCAAAAGCTATGCTTTCACAGTGTAATCGCATAGCTTTTATCATCTAATCGCATAGCTTTTACAATGTCACTGTTATCCAGCTGTCAGACGGCGCGCATCCTACGGGCTTAACAAAGCACCTTAACCGCCTCACCGTCAGCCATGAACGCCTCCATCTCCTCACGGCTGCCGAAACGGAATGTCATGGTGCCTACGGTGTCGCCGCCATTATGAAAGCGGCTCACGGCATCGCCCTCGCGGCGGAAGAGGAACGTGCGACGCAGCGAGGGGCGATACTTCTCCGCTATCTCCACGCCGCGGAACACGCCGTCCCGCCTGGCGTGGAGCACCACGGCGAGGGCACAGCACGCATAGTCCCATGCAGGTATCTCCACGCTGTCGCCAACAGCCTGCCGCACCGTCAGCGCGGTGAGGTCCACGCCAGTGCACTCCTGCAGGGCGAAGGGTATGAGGTTGCCACCGTTGCGCGGGCCTATCTCCATGATATACACCTCTCCGCTGGTGCTTACGACGTACTCCACATTACACGGTCCCTGCCGGAAACCCAGGGCGCTGAGTATCTGCTGCACCAGTTCCCGTGCCCTTTCAGTATGTGCAGGCCGCATGGTGGATGGGAAGGAGAGCATCGCCGGCACGTATGGGGCGATGGGGTCCTTGTGCTGGTCGCCCACTCCCCAGAAGACAATGCGCCCGTCTGCCACGAAGATGTCGCCGTCCTGTTGCAGTCCCTCGCGCTCTATGAAGTCCTCTATGATTACCGTCTTCTCCGCGGAATACGCCATCGTCTCCTGCCAATGCCGCACGATGTCGTCCTCGCGGCATACCTTGAACACCCCTTTGCTGCCTGCCGAATCCACGGGTTTCATCATTGCCGCGCCACCAAGGGTGCGGAAATACGCCGTGGCGTTCCCGATGTCACGAAAGCCTTTGCCACGCGGAGTAGGGAAACCATGGCTCCGCAGGAAGTCGCGGAAGCGGTCCTTGTGGGTCATTACCTCCACCGCGGCGCACGGATTGCCCGGCAGTCCCATCGTCTCAGCTACGTACGCAGCCACCGGGGCGAGCACGTCGGAGGTGTAAGGCACTATGCCGTCTATCCCCATGCGGCACGCCTCACGCAGCACCGCCTCCCTGTCCGTGATGTCAACGGGGCAGTATTCGTCCGCCACGGCGTGCCCGGGATTATCCGTATGCAGGTCGGTGCTGACGGTATAGTACCCCTGTCGCCGTGCGGCAAGGGTGGCTTCCGCCTGCACTATATTGCCGCCAAGTATCATGATGCGTTTCTGTCTCATGCCTTTCTGTATATACTGAAGGAGTAAAGTGCCGCCACCGTCGTCACTATCGTTCCCGCCACCCAGTACTGCCAGCCCGAGAGTATGCTGCAAAGGGCGTATGTGGCAAAGAGGAAAGCGGCATATACGCACAGCGAGAAGATCCTCTGCCATGTGAAGCAGACACCGTATTTCCACTTGGAGATGCCCATAACGAGTACCATGTCGATAAAGTTTTGCACGGTAAGGGCGACGCCCATGCCTATAAGCCCGGCGTAATGGTAGCCCACAAGCACGAGCAATATATCGACAGCGCCTATGGTGTTGATGGCAAGGAAGGTCTTATTGTCTCCTGCCGCCAGCGACATATAGGCGTTAGGAAGGTACACCGCACGGAACAACAGGCCCACGGTGGTTATCTGTGTCATGGGGATTATGGGGGAGAACTTATCGTCAAGGAAGAGAGGGACAAGCACGGGCAGCGCTACCACCATGGCAGCAAAGAACGGTGTGACAAGCATCCCCACCACGTCCATCTGCTTCAGCAACGTGTCGGCACGCTCCGCGGATGACGATATCACCCCCGAAAGGCGGGGAAAATAATCCGTGTCCATTGCCGCGAACACCATTCCGGCGTATGTCATGGTAAGTGTGTAACCGGAAGAATAAAGCCCCACCATGTCTATTGACGCGAAATTATTGAGGTAAGCCTGTATGCCGAGTATCGCCACATGGCCTATTATACTACAAACCACGAAGTTGAAGCCTACGGCAAGCATCTTGTTGCCCTTGCGCAGCTTACTGCTTGCGAAGACATAGCGCAGCCTCTCTGCCCTGTTGCCATAGCCGCAGGCCATCGTCATGCACACGAAGAAGAGGGCAACGAGTGCCGGCAGCACACCATTGATGCCCCATATATAATATATAGGTATAGCTACCACGAGACCAGCGACGACGTTTAGCAGCGACACCGTGGCGAGCCACTTCAGCCGTCGCAGCCCTTTCAGCACGGCAAGCTCACCACACGTGACGGTGCTGAAGCCCACAGCGGGGGCAAGACAGACGTAACCCCATGCGTGATTGTAGTCGCCGAAAGTGAAAAGCGATAGCGGTGCGGCGAACAACATACAGACAAAGATGCCCACAAGCGCCAACAACAGCACCCAAGAGCGCAGCAGCGCCACCTCGTCCGACAACCTCCCGCGCAGTAATGCACGCTCCTCCGCACTGCCAGCATCTTGCAGTTCCTCGTAAACCTTGGAGATACCACGTACCCCACTCACGTCAAGTCCGAGGTTAGTGGTGCTGTGCAGCAGTTCGCGCGTCTCGTTATAGATGGCGTTGAGACCCACGCCATCAGTGCCAAGGAGCACCGCGACTATCTTGCTGCGGATGATATTGAGGACTATATTCAGTCCCTGTACACCGCCAAAAAGGCTCGTGGCTTTCAATACAACGTTATATTTGTTTTGTGACATTAGTTTTTTTTCTTTTTCTTTGCTGTCTGCGGAATTATTGTTATCTTTGCAATCAGATTGTAAAACGACCGATATGAAACCATTAGGAGAAATCATACAGCTGCCAAAGATAGCCGACCCACGCGGCAACCTCACCGTCTGCGAACAACTGAAGGACGTGCCTTTCGAGGTGAAACGCGTCTATTGGACCTACGATGTGCCTGGCGGCGGACGGCGTGGAGGCCACGCTCACAAGGAGATTTATGAGTTCCTCATTGCCACCAGCGGCTCGTTCTCGGTGACTCTGGACAACGGCAAGGAGAAAAAGACATTCCTCTTGAACCACCCTTGGGAAGGCCTGCTGATATATCCGGGCATCTGGCGCACGCTTGAAGACTTCTCTTCTGGGGCCGTGTGCATGGTTCTCGCCTCCGATTATTATGACGAAGCGGACTACATCAGGAACTACAAGGACTACAAAAGGAGAAAGAACGGGTAACCTGCTGGCGGTTTTGCCGTCCGGATATTTGGGTGTTTGCGTGGCAATACACCCCGTTTCACGCCCTTAGCGCATCGTTATTCAACGACTATCCTGAACTTCCTGTAAGCCACTCCCCTCGCTCCGAAACCCTCTTTGTAACGGTTCAGCGAGGCATTGAGCACCTTTCCGCCCTCCTCGTTGCTTGTGCCCATATCGAAGAAACGCACCGACGGCACCTCCTTGTAATGGTTAATGAGCGACAAATATAGGTAATCTTGCGCGCCAACACGTTGCCCCTGTTCCGTGGCGGTGCTGTATTGCACGTGTATCGCCTGCCCCGTGTCATACAATACCACCCCGGCGAGTATGCCACCAGCAGCATCTACCGCCGTGCAGCACCTGATATTATCGGGGAAAGCCTGCCGTAACAACCGCATCTCCGCGAGCGAATGCACTGGCACGGCATGGTATTTCGCCTTCAGACGCGCCTCCAACAGCGGCCAGAAAGCATCCAGCTCCGCCGACATATCGAGCCTCACACCCTGCCGCGCAAGCCTTGTCAAGGCATTCCTGCGGCAGTATTCAGCATTAAGGAGCGGCCCACTGCCGTAGTCTAACGCCGTGGCGAGGTTACATTCCACCAGCTCCGCCCCCGCTTTCCATAGGAAATAGTCATCCTCCTGCGACGGTATGCGGTGATAGACGGATGGCATCTGCTTGTAAATCCACTCCTTAAAGCCTTGGCGGCGCAGGTAGTCCAGTGTGACATCAAACAGTTGCCGCACCTCGTCGGCATGGGTCTTGGGGGCAAGTACGAACCCTCCGTATGTCAGTCCTTGATGAGAATACAGCGCCTTCCCTGCCTCGTTGCACGCCATAACCGCCGCTATCCGCCCCCGCTCGTCAAGATACAGCAGCGAATGGTCCGCGAACCTGTCGCGGTGATAGTCCATATAAGCACGCTGAAAGAGGAAGGTTCCGTTGCGCGAAGCCTTCACAAATTCGTCCCATAGCGTAGCCATGGAAGCGTCATATCGAACTATTCTCAGCATTTTTCCGACAAAATTAAAAAAAAAAATCTATTCCACAAAGTATTTCCCGATTTTTTGTTAACTTTGCAAAGGAATATAATATCAAAGGCTGACAACGCAACTAACTACCTACAAATGGCACGCACACTTTTATATCCCATACTCATCCTGTTGCTTATCGCTTGCGGCGGTCAGACAGACCAAGGCAACGGGCCTGACAGCACATACATCGACCATCCTGACTCGGCAAATATCGTTGGCATGGCGATGGTGATGGAGCGTGACCTCGTGAAGATATTGAAGGAGGATGACATACAGTCTGCCGCGTCACTATGCCAGGAAGCACTCGACAACATAGCCTATTTCCATTCCACTGGCGATGAGCTTTCCGCGCGCATCTACACCTCACACCTCGCCGCCTTTGCCTCAAAATATTCCGAGTACATTGACGACATGGCATCACAGAACTACATCATAAAGCAGTTCGTCACCGTAATCTACGCCAGAAACAGCGCCTCCAACGCGCAGACAAGCGATGCCTCCACCCAAGAAAGTTCCAGCACGGAGGCTGACACACAAGCCAGATAGCAGAAATGGATAACAACAACCACACGAGTACACACCGTTTCCCTTCCCACCCACATTCTTCCAGTTCCTCATCTGCCCCCACCCCGTCACCGAAGGGTGGGAAATCTGGGAAGAACCTGGCAGCGAGCCACGCGTGGGGCTACGTGCTCGCCATAGTATCCGGGGCATCCTTCGGACTGATACCGCTGTTCTCCATCCCCGTTATAGCCACGGGCATGGGGTATGTCAGCATCATCTTCTACCGTTTCCTGTTCGGCGCAGCCTGTATGCTCGCCTTCCTGCTCTACCGCCAAGTGTCTCTGCGCATCACTTGGCGCGACTTCTGGCGCATATCCCTCCTTTCCTTACTCTACATCATCTGTGCCGTCACCCTCTTCGTGAGCTACGACTACATCTCATCCGGCGTGTCAACATCGCTCATCTACACCAACCCTATATGGTGCACGGTAATCGGTCTGCTCTTCCTCGGCGAGCGACTGTCGTACAGGAAGTGCGCCGCCATCGTCATTGCCACCCTCGGCGTCATGCTGCTGACGGGTTTCTTCGACGACGACGCACGCTTCTCGGCGTGGGGAATCTTCCTCGGACTGTGCTCTGGCATAGGCTACGGCGCATACCTCGTGCTGCTGCCACGACTGAAGATTAACAAGATGCCGAGTTTGAAACTCACCTTCTATATCTTCTTCAACGCCCTACTCTACCTCCTGCTCTACGCCATCATCGCGGAAGGGGGCATAGAGCCTATCGCCGACACGCCCTCATGGGTCAACCTCCTGTTGCTGGGCATCCTGCCGACAGCCTTCAGCAACATCTGCGTCACCATGTCACTGCGCCTCATCGACACCACCATAGTGGCGATACTCGGAGCCTTCGAACCGTTGACAGCCATGGTGGTGGGCGTGATACTGCTGGGAGAGCCCTGCGGCATAGCCACCATCAGTGGCGGCATGCTAATCCTCATCGCCGTGGCTATACTGACATTGCGAAAGAAGAGCACAGCACCAACAAAGCAATGACCCACCGCCACCGCCGCAATCACATAGCGATAGCATACTAACCACATAGCGATAGCATCCTAATCGATTGTTAAAAACCATTCACATTTATTTAATTTCCTCTTTTTGGGGGGTCGGTTACATTATTTATCATTATCTTTGTAACCAAAATATGATTTCAATTGTCAAGTGAAGATAACAAGAAGAAAAAACATACAATTATGATACGCACAATAATTGCAGACAACGATAAGGCGCAGCCCAATGACCGTACGATGGAGGTATTGCATAGAGAGTTTCCGCAATGTTTTAATTCTGAAGGAAAATTTGATATAGTTGCACTGCAGGAGTTATTGCAGGATAAGGTTGACCTCGTGAAGGAGGGCAGCGGTTTCAATTTTCTGGGCAAGAACTATGCAAGCCTTCTCAGTTCGATGGATACCACCACGGTGCTTGTACCTGACACTGAGCACAACGAAAAGCCGGAAAACAAGGACAGTCAGAATGTTTACATCAGTGGCGACAATCTCGATGCGCTGAAGCATTTGGTGAAGTCGTATTCGGGCAAGGTGAAGTGCATCTATATTGATCCACCTTATAACACTGGTTCGGATGGCTTTGTCTATAACGATAAGTTTAAGTTTACGGCTGAAGAATTGGAAGAGAAGTTGAGCATCAGCGAAGAGCAGGCTCAGCGCATCTTTGCCATGACTACACGCGGTGCTGCCTCTCATGCAGCATGGCTAACCTTTATGATGCCTCGCCTTCAGTATGCCAAGGACCTTCTCTCTGATGATGGCGTTATCTTTATCTCTATTGATGACAATGAGCAGGCAAATCTGAAATTGCTCTGTGATTATGTGTTTGGTGAGGAGAATTTCATTGCGCAGTTCCTTGTAAAAGCAAATCCCAAAGGAAGACAATCGGATACTTTTTGTGCCACGGTACACGACTATCTTCTTTGTTATGCAAGGAGCATAAATCAGGCGCAGTTCATAGGAATGAGACTGACTGAAGAACAGAAAAAGGAATATAAATATGATGATGGAGATGGCCGAAAATATCGATTCCTTGGCTTACGTCAAAGAGGATCAGATTCTTTGAGGGAAGACCGTCCGGACATGTTCTTTCCGATCTATGTCAATAAAAATACCGAGGAAATATCTTTAGAATATAGAGAAGGTTGGGAAGAGGTTATTCCCCGCAAATCTGATGGACGAGAAGGTCGTTGGATGTGGGGAAAAGACAAATGCAAGGAAGAATTTGTAAGGCTCAATGCCCGATTTGTGAAAAAGAGAGGTCAATTCGACATTGATGTTAAGGATTATTTGGAAACAGACGGAGAAGAACGTACAGCAAAAATAAAGTCTTTTTGGGAATCCAAATCATACAACAATGAAGTAGGCACGAAAGAAGTAAAGGCTCTTCTTGAAGGAGATTATGCATCGTACCCAAAGTCGAGCCAACTGATTTGTGATGTAATAAATTCTGTTGTTGAAGATAACGATATTATTGTTGATTTCTTTGCAGGAAGCGGTACAACCGCAGATTCTGTAATGCAAACGACTAGTGCTTCAGGAAACAATCTAAAATACATCCTTGTACAATTACCAGAAGACTTGGATGAACGTATAAAAACTTTAAGTGGCTCGGAGGCGCAGAAAGTATTGAGGTTGATAGATTTTCTTGAAAGTAATAATCACCCACATACACTAGATTATCTTGCTTTTGAGCGTATCAAGCGTGCTGCGAAGAAGATAAAGGAACAGAACCCTCTCTTTGATGGTGACCTCGGTTTCAAACACTACACATTAGAAGAACCCGACGAGAACACCATCGACCAGATGTTGAAGTTTGAGCCAACAGAGATTTTTGGCAACAACTTGCTGGATAAATTCGGTAAGGATACCGTTCTTTTCACCTATGCAATGCGTGATGGCTACGGTTTGACTCCTGAGTTTAAAGAGGTGAAGTTCGGCAACTATACAGCTTACCTCTGTGGCAAGCACCTCTACATGCTCGACTCGGCGTTTAATGTAGAGGAAGGCCTGACCGACCTTGTGGACACGTACAACAAAGACCACTCATTCCCTGCCGACAACGTAGTGATATTTGGCTACAGCTTTAACTTCAGTCAGACAGATGCCATAAGAAAGAATCTTGGTACTATCACCGACCGTAACCGCATCAACGTTGACATTCGTTACTAACCGCGCAGAAAGACTATGGAACTGAAACTTGAAAGTGGTCTTGACCATCAGATGCTTGCGGTGAATGCCATCAGCGAAGTCTTCAAGATGGTGGAAATAAACCAAGAGGTAGCGAACACGTCGAACCCGATTGTCAATTTGGGTTCAAGGCAGTTGGGCACTAACATAAGAGCCATTCAACAGAAGGAAAGACAAAATGTAGCATTAAGATTCCGTACAGACCAACCTGTGGGCAATACACTGTGCCTGGACATCAAGATGGAGACAGGAACGGGCAAGACGTACGTCTATACGCACACCATCTTTGAGTTGCATAAGCTCTACGGCATAAGCAAGTTCATCATTGCCGTACCGAGCATCCCTATCAAGGCTGGTACTGGCGCATTCCTGAATGAAACGTATGCGCGTGCGCATTTCAAGAATGCTCTTGGTTACGATGCCGAAATTAGCGTTGGTGTGCTTGAGGCAGAGAAGAAGCAGAAGAAAGGCAGGAAGTACTTTCCTTCTGTAGTGCGCAACTTTGTGGAAGGCTCTCGTCAGAACACCAACAAGATTTACGTCTTGCTTGTCAATCGTTCGTTGCTGACCAATGGTAGGATGCTTACTCGCAACGACTATGACGTTACGGTGGCTGACTATGCGCGTCCGTTCGATGCTCTGCGTGCCACACACCCGTTTGTCATCATCGACGAGCCGCATACATTCTCGCGTGACCAGAAGGCATACAAGGTCATCATGCAGGAGTTGGCTCCACAATGCATCATCCGTTTTGGAGCCACTTTCCCAATGACCACCATAGGCAAGGGAAAGAAGAAGATGACCGTTCGCGACTACGAGCATCTGCTTTATGACCTCAACGCTCAGCGCTCGTTCTCGTCTGGGCTTATCAAGGGCGTAATGAAAGAGCACTTTGAGCCTTCATCTAATAGCAACGAGAAGGTAAAGCTACTGAATATAGAAGACAAGAAGACTGCTACTTTCCAATACATCTCGCAGACATCGAAGGCGAGCTATGCTTTGGGGGTAAACGATTCCCTTTCTATGCTTAGCAGTGATTTGTCAGGTCTCACTATTACCAGCATGACTCTGGACACTGTAACATTGTCAAACGGTATGGAGAAACGCAAAGGCGAAGAATTCTGCGTGGATATCTATTCATCTTCATATCAAGAGAGCATGATGCGCCTTGCCATACAACGTCACTTTGAGACGGAACGCGAAAACTTCCACAGGGAGAAGGGACGCATAAAAACACTTGCACTATTCTTCATTGACGATATAATATCGTTCCGTGGCGATGACCAAGGCAATGGTGCATGGCTCAGAGAGAAGTTTGACTGTTTGCTGGAAAACCAACTTAAGGAAGAACTGAAAAAAGAAAACTCGGTTGAGTATGCAGAATACCTTCGTGCCACGCTGAACGATATTGCAGCCAGTCGTGCTGGATATTTCTCACAAGACAACAGCGATTCGGACGAAGCCGTAAAGAAGGAAGTGGACGATATACTTCGCAATAAAACAGAACTCCTATCGATTATGGGTAAGAATGGCGAGTTTAATACCCGCCGATTCCTTTTCTCAAAATGGACACTAAAAGAGGGCTGGGACAATCCAAACGTGTTTACCATCTGCAAACTGCGCAGTAGCGGCAGCGAGAATAGTAAACTGCAAGAGGTGGGACGTGGTTTGCGTCTGCCTGTGGATGAATTCGGCAACCGAGTAAAGGAAGATTCGTTCTATCTGAATTACATCGTTGATTTTACGGAACGTGACTTTGCCGATAGGCTTGTGATGGAAATCAACGAGGACGTGCAAACAGGAAGCCTAACACATATTGCGCTTGAAGACTTACGTAAGGTTGCTGCACTTCGTCAGATTGATGAAATGTCACTGTTCATGGAACTCTTCGCAAAGAAGTATGTGCTTGACCTTGACCGTAAGCTCAATCAGGAAAAGGTGATGGACCTCTTTGCAGAATATCCAGAGTTCAACAATGTGACGGGTAAGGTGAAAGACCGTAACAAGGGCGCAAAGGACATGGTGAAGATTCGCAGGGCACGATACGACGAGCTGAAAGAACTTTGGGCGCAGCTCAACCGCAAGTACATCGTGTTCTACCAGCAGGGAATAGACGAGCAGATAGCAGAAGCATTGCCGGAACTGTTGGTAAAGGATGTGTTTGTGCATCAAACAATCCAAAGCAAACGCCAGAAGGTTACTACCGCAGAGGGGCAAGCCGTATCTGTTCAGCAGACAGGACAGTCGTATGTGCTGGCTGGCAAGGAGATGCGTTACAATGAGTTCCTGAAGCGTGCTTGCCGCCAGACAAGTATTCCGATGACGGTGCTTCATGCTGCCATCTGCGAATATGCCAAGACACATACACTGGAGGGTTACATCAACGAATCGTCGTTGAGTGCGTTCATTGCGAAGTTCAGTGGATGGAAGGTGAAGAACCTACAGAATCTGGTGAAGTACCGTCAGGCAAACTATTCGTCACAATCCACTGCGTTTACGAATGCTGACGGCAGTTTGAAAGACGAAGTTCTGCAATGGACAATAGGCAAGAATGTGCTGAGTGCGGAACCATCTCCAAAGTATCTGTATGACAAGGTAGTGTATGATTCGCCACTTGAGCGTGAGAACATTATGAATGAGGTTGACAACGTTATTGTCTATGGCAAGATTCCACAGAAGAGCATCTGCATTCCAAACATCACCAACGACCTCTATAGCCCAGACTTCATGTATGTAGTGGAGCGTAAAGATGGCAAAAAGGAACTGAATGTGGTTATTGAAACGAAGGACGTACCTAACGATGAAGCCAAGCGAACGGTTGAAGATGCAAAGATAGAGAATGCTCGTCTATTCTTTGAGCAATTGAAACTTGACGGTTATGAGGTAAAATTCTGCCGCCAGCTACAGACACAGAAAATGGCAAATATCATCAGTGAATTGTTGGAGGAATAGGCTGTAAAACCGAAATATCACTTGTTTGGTTATGCACATGATGCTTTTGAGGTTGAGAAACATACAAATGATATCCTTTGATGGTTAGTAATGATAATCGAGTGGGAGGCAAACGCCTATGTTTAGCGTTTACCTCCCACTCGATTATCATGCTTTCCGCCTGTCAAAGGCGTCAGCCTACATTCCGAAAGCCACGGTAAGTCCCGCCATAACGATGCTTACCATAGACATCAGCTTTATGAGGATGTTGAGCGAAGGACCTGACGTGTCCTTGAACGGGTCGCCAACGGTGTCGCCAACGATTGTCGCCTTGTGGCAAGCGGAACCCTTACCGCCGAAGTTGCCTTCCTCTACCATTTTCTTGGCGTTGTCCCATGCGCCACCAGCGTTAGCCATAAACACCGCCAGCGTGAAGCCTGCCGTGAGTCCGCCCACCAACAGGCCCATTACGCCTGCCACGCCGAGCAACAGTCCCACAACGATAGGAATAAGGATGGCGAGGAGGCTGGGGAATATCATCTCCTTCTGCGCGGAACGTGTGCTGATAGCCACACAACGACCGTAGTCGGGCGTTGCCTTACCTTCCAATATGCCCTTTATCTCACGGAACTGGCGGCGCACTTCTTCCACCATAGCCTGCGCGGCGCGTCCCACCGCGCCCATGGTCAGACCGCAGAAGAGGAAGGCTGCCATACCGCCGATGAAGGCGCCGACGAGCACTTTGGGGTTCATCAGCGTGACTTGGAAGTACTCCATGTAGTCGAGCATATTGGCGGTGGCGGGATTGAATACCTCACCTGCCGCGTCAAGGAACGTCTGTCCCTGCTCCTCGGCACGCACCATAGCAATCTTTATCTCCTCAACGTATGAGGCAAGTAGCGCAAGAGCCGTCAGCGCCGCACTGCCAATGGCGAAGCCCTTGCCCGTGGCGGCGGTGGTATTGCCCAGTGCATCCAACGCGTCAGTGCGGTGACGCACTTCCTCGCCCAACTCGCTCATCTCGGCATTGCCGCCGGCATTGTCGGCTATAGGACCGTAAGCGTCAGTAGCCAGCGTAATGCCGAGCGTGGAGAGCATACCCACGGCGGCGATACCTATGCCATACAGTCCCGTGGAGATGCTGTGGGCGGTCATGGAAAGGTCGAAGCCGTTGGCACAGAGGTAACTGAGCATTATGGCGACAGAGATTGTCACCACAGGCACCATGGTGGAAATCATGCCCGTGCCGATACCTTTGATGATGACAGTAGCGGAACCCGTCTGCGAAGACTCGGCTATCTGCTGCGTGGGTTTGTAGCTCTGGCTGGTATAATACTCCGTAGCCTGACCTATAATGACACCGGCGGCGAGACCCGTGAGCACGGAGAACGACACGCCGAGCCAGTTGTCTATCTGCAAGAGATAGAGTATGATAAACGACGCTACGGCAATGAGCACCGCCGAAACATTGGTGCCCAGTCCCAGTGAGCGCAGGAGGTCGCGCATCGTTGCTCCCTCTTTCGTGCGGACGAGGAAGATGCCAATCAGCGAGAGAAAGATGCCAATGGAGGCTATTATCATAGGTGCTATCACCGCCCTCATCTGCATATCGGGGTTGAGGGCAAAGGCTGTGGCGCCGAGGGCCGCCGTGCTAAGGATACTACCACAGTAGCTCTCATACAGGTCCGCGCCCATACCAGCCACGTCGCCCACGTTATCGGCAATGGTGGCGGGGTTACGAGGGTCATCCTCCGGTATGTCCGCCTCCACCTTGCCCACGAGGTCCGCACCCACATCGGCAGCCTTGGTGTATATGCCGCCGCCGACACGTGCGAAGAGTGCCTGCGTTGACGCGCCCATGCCGAAGGTGAGCATTGTGGTGGTGATGGTAACGAGCGCCATATTGTCGCCCTCATAGAAGTAATTCAGCGCCACGAACCACAGGGCGATGTCGAGCAGGCCGAGGCCTACCACCACCAAGCCCATCACCGCGCCGCTGCGGAACGCCACCTTCAACCCACGATTGAGCCCCTGACGCGCCGCGTTGGCAGTGCGCGCGGAAGCGTAGGTGGCTGTCTTCATGCCGAAGAAGCCTGCGAGACCAGAGAAGAGACCGCCTGTAAGGAAGGCAAACGGCACCCACGGGTTCTGCACCTGCAGCACGTAAGCCATGAAAGCGAAGAGCGCCGCCAGAACGGCGAATACTATTCCCACTACCTTGTACTGCTGTTTGAGGTAAGCCATGGCACCATGTCTGACGTGCTGGGCGATTTCTTTCATTCTCGGCGTGCCCTCATCCTCCGCCATCATCTGGCGAAAGAAGAACCACGCCATCCCCAATGCCACTACGGACGCTACGGGGACGAGCCAAAATACGGATGGAATGTTCATTGTTGTTTTATGTTATTTGGTTAAAAAGACTCGCTCGCAAAGTTACTACTTTTATGCCATTCCACCAAATATTTCACTCGTAAAGGTTGCGACAAGCCCCAACTTTTCCGCCCCGAACACAACGTATTTGGGCAAAAAAGCGAAAATAATCACGGAAAAACTTGTGAGTGTCAGAAAATTATAGTAATTTTGCACCCGCTTTCCGATGTAACCTATGGCAAGAGTGGGACGGAATGAAAGTTTCCACGGGTAGAGAACACTTGCTACGTTGCATTTGAACGATAACAACAATTTAATTATTATCAAACAAAATGGATTTAATCAAAGTTGCTGAAGAAGCGTTTGCAACCGGCAAGCAGCATCCAGAGTTCAGAGCTGGAGACACTGTTACTGTCGCTTACAAAATTATCGAGGGTACAAAGGAGCGCATCCAGCTCTACCGTGGCGTTGTAATCAAAATTTCAGGTCATGGCGAGAAGAAGCGTTTCACAGTCCGCAAGATGTCTGGTACCGTTGGAGTAGAGCGTATCTTCCCAATCGAGTCACCCAACATCGAATCTATCGAGGTGAACAAATACGGCAAGGTGCGTCGCGCTAAGCTTTATTACCTCCGCAATCTCACTGGTAAGAAGGCTCGTATCGCTGAGAGGCGCGTCTCTACAAAGGACTAAACCGAAGGCGAAGAAATCCTTAACAAGACAACGGCTTAACCGCAAAAATGTGGTTAAGCCGTCTTGTTTTTATGGTGGGTTCTATAATTATGGCAACAGCGGTGGCGTGACACCGTCAGTTCTTCACAAGGTTACGGCTGGCATCAATGCGCAGGAAGATGAACAGCAGCAGGGTAAAGCCCCACAGGGAGGAACCGCCATAGCTGAAGAAAGGCAGCGGTATGCCGATGACGGGCGTAAGGCCGAGCACCATACCCACGTTGATGAAGACGTGGAAAAGGAAGACACTCAGCACGCAGTAACCGTAAACGCGCCCGAAGGTGTGCGGCTGCCGCTCGGCAACGTGTATCAACCGCAGTATGAGGCATAGGAAGAGCACCAATACCCCCGCAGAGCCAAGGAAGCCTTCCTCCTCGCCCACAGTGCAAAAGATAAAGTCTGTGTCCTGCTCGGGCACATACTTCAGCTTTGTCTGCGTGCCGTTAAGGAAGCCCTTGCCTTCCAATCCGCCCGAGCCGATGGCGATTTCGCTCTGGTGAACGTTGTAACCAGCCCCGGCAAGGTCCTCCTCCAATCCGAGCAGCACGTTGATACGCACACGCTGGTGGGGCTCCATGACGTTGTTGAGGACGTATGAGGCGGAGAAGAAGAAGAGCACCGAACCGATGGAGAACAGCATTATCAGCAGATATTCCTTCATCTGCTTTCCTGCCCACACCCACACCATATATAATAGCATGAGCGCGACAAGGGAGCATTGCACCCACAATATGTTGAAGGGTATAACGTATTCGGAGAAAAGAAGCGTGAGGACGGTGACGCCAGTGCACACGCCGCTGATAAGCAGGGCTTCGCCGCGCGCCTTGCAATACACCCACACCAGACCAGCGGTGAATAGCTGTATCATTAGCATGACGGTGAACGAGCCTATGCTGGTGGGCGTATCAAGGAGCATAGCGTCCTGAAAGCGTATGCCGATGACGAAGTATGCTACCATCGCCACGGCGGTGAAGAGGAAACTACCCGTCATGCCTTCGCGGTAAAGCATTAGGAAGAAGGAGAAATAGACGAGGGCGGAGCCTGTCTCTTTTTGTAGCACGATAAGCACCATGGGCAGCATTATCATGCCTATGGCCTTGGCAAGGTTGCGCCAGTTGGCAAGGGAAAACTTATAGGCAGACATGAAACGCGCCACGGCCAAGGCGGTGGCGAACTTGGCGAACTCCGCTGGCTGGAGGCGCAACGGGCCCATTACAATCCAAGAACGAGAGCCCTTAATCTCATGGGGATTGAAGATGGTGGCGAAAAGCAACAGTATCATAAACCCATAGACAAAATACGCGAAGGTCTCGTACAGACGGTCGTCGAGCAACAGCAGGCAGATGCCGAGGGCGATGCTGGTGCCTATCCACACTATCTGCATACCAGAACGCGAGTCGAGCGAGAAGATGTCGGTCTCACCGAAAGAGTAGCTGGCACCACAGACGCTCACCCAGCCAAAGCAGAGCAGCGCAAGGTAGATGACAATGGTTATGTAGTCAATTGAGCGGAGTACCGAGTTGTTTTGTTGTTTCATTGCAATAACATGACGTTGAAAATCTCATTTACGGATGCAAAGGTATTAAAAAAAACACATTTAAGAAATGTTAACGACGAGAAACTTGCATTTTTAATAATAATTCACTAACTTTGTACCAAATATCCCAATATCATTCAGTGTTGTATCTATCAAAAACCGACAAGCAGTCATTCAGTCGCGGCGTATATCTGGCGTTCCTATTATTCTCCCTGTCCTTTGTTGCAGGGACGCGGGCGCAGGTCATGGACAACAGTCGCCGTGTAGATTACCTCTCTATGGCTGAGCGCCTCTCTTTGCGCACCAACGTGGTGGACTGGTCGCTAATGGTGCCCAACATAGGCATCGAGTACGACCTGCGACGCGAGAACTGGAGCCGCCATGCCTTAAACCTCAACCTCCGCTACCGTCCACGCACCACGGGAACCTTCGTAAGGCCTGCCGTATTCAACATTTTTGAGGCGACAGTGGAGGGAAGGATGTACTGGCGCGAACGCAAGGCGACGACGAGCGGTTACCTCAGGCGGCACACTCACTGGTGGGACAAGTTGTTCTCCTGTCGCAATATGATGCCAAGTCACCCGAACTGGATATTCTATCGCGGCGCATACGTGTCATACTCTGACTATTCGCTATACACCAAAGGACATGACGGAAGGGACGGCCAGGCTTTTATGGCGGGTTTTACATGGGGCTTCGTGAAGCCGTTCGTGGCGTTCCAGAACGGTAACTCCGTGGATATGGAGTTCGGAATATCCGCCGGATTGTGCTACACCAAGTACAACAAGTACGTGCATGACAACGCCTCCAACAGCTATCCCGTCACTTCCACCACGGGATGGCACCTCGTGAAGTACCCCGTGCCACGCGACTTGCACGTGGCGGTGGTTTACCGCTTTGGCAATTACCCGATACAGAAGAAGTACCGCTGGCGCTATGATGTTGACTTGCCGTACCGCGCACGCCGCGACTCCATCTACGACAGCCGCATGGCATGGCGCGAAAGGCAGTTCGTGCGCGACTCACTGTACCGTGTAGTGTCACGCGACTTCAAGCTATTATACGACTCCTGCGTGCAGCAAAGGCGCGCGGAGCGGCAACGTGCCATCGACTCCAAGGCTCCACGCCGACAGACATTAGACTAAATAACGATGAGAAAGATAAGACTCCTGCTCCTTATAGTAATGGCGCAGCTGTATGCTGCCACCGCCAACGCGCAACTGCTGGCGGTGAACACCGACGTGGCAATGGACGCGTGCCTCGCCCCCTCGCTCGGCATAGAGATAGTGATGGGCAAGAAGTCCACGCTGAATATCAACGGGCTGTACGGAGAGAAAATCTTCTACAAGGATATACGCATAGCGTCAGTGCAGCCAGAATGCCGCATATACCTGTCTGGCAGACCCATGTACCACCATTATTTCGGCGCGATAGGCTTATTGGCATCATACAAGATGAAGTATGACGGTAAATGGCACGATGGTGACGCCAGCGGCATCGGCGTGTCATTCGGCTACGTACTGCCGCTGAAGGAACGGCTGTTGGTGGACTTCCACACCAGTCTCGGAGGCATATATTACCACCAGAAAGAGTACATGATAGGCGAGAACTACGATGAAAACCACCTCAACAGCGCAGGATACCCCGTGGCAAACGCCTCAGGAGGGCTGCTTATGCCACTGCGCATAGGTGTGTCGCTGACATACATCATAAAATAACCCAACGCCCACACAACGCAATGAGAATAAGAAATATCGCAATATTCATCGTGACACTGCTGCTACCTTATTATATTAAGGGCGCGGCAACGCTATCGGCACAAAGCGACGCCGTGGATGCCACAGCACACATAGTGTTTGAAACGGCTGGGGAGAAGGAGTATCGCACGGTGCAGTACGCGCTGTTCAAGAGCGAGACCAAGGCAAAGAGCGTGATGCTGCAACTGGAAGAGGCTGTGGCGGCGCAGAGAGGCGACAAAGGCACGGTGCAGATGGATGCCTGGGACAAGGCGGTGGCGGCAAACAAGGTGCGCTTTCGCACTTCGAAGGGCAACGGAGACTTCAGGGTTCACGCCTTCCCCGATATGGCAATACTCGTGACATCATACTTGCCAGAGGACGAACTCACCATAGAAGACGCGCAGTTTGGCGTGATTGTACTAAAGGAAGGGCAGGCGGAATACAACCACGTGTTCCAAGTGCAGATGGATAAGGGGGCACACACCATAGGCAACGTGGACGTGCTGGGCACTAACCGCGACACTATCAGCATAAAAGCGGCACCCGCCATAGACGACGGAAAGAACCTATACTTCAAAATTCACGTGGAATTGCCAGCGGGATATGGCAACGAACGCGCTCGTCTCGTGGTGCAACCACGCGCCGTGGACTGCCAGACGGAAGACACGGTGGACTACGTCAGCGGCATAGTGATGGAGGGCCCAGAGTACCATAAACTACAGAACAAACGGATGCGCTTTAACTACCAGAAATACGACAAGGTGGCATACGCATACGTTGACAAGCCTTTGTACTCTGATGAGAAGATATATATCGACACAACGCTTGTGTATGCGAAGCCTGAACCGCGCCGTAACTACAAGATACCATATACCGTTCAGATAGCGGACCTTAACCATATATACTTCAGCAGGAGCGCCGCCACGGGGTCATGCAACTCAAAAAACATCTTCAAATTCCTTGATTTGGGCGTGGCAGCGGCGCAAATGGACATTGAGGAGTTCCGTGTAGACGCGGAAAGCAACTACGACACCAAGAACCAAGACCTGCGATTGCAGTTCATGGTGGGTAAGTCGGAGCTTACAAGCGACTCCACCAATCAGGTACAGCTTAGCAATCTCATCAAGGAGTTGCGCTCCTACGGCGAGCAACTGATGGAGGTGCGCGTCGAGGCCACCGCCTCACCAGAGGGAGGGCATGACCATAACCGCCGCCTCGCCGCCGAACGAACCCGTGTGGCGGCAGCGAAGGTGCGCTCATACCTCGGCAACGCCGACGTGACATTCCACACCTCGCAGCCAAAGGTATATACATGGGAGGATGTAGCGAAGGAACTTGACTACGACCACAAGCCCGAATTGGCTGCCGCCGTGCGCCAGAATATGGGGCCAGACGGCTACGGCGGTGATGCCGCCATAGCCAAGATAGAGGGGTATGAGGCTGAGATACTGCCCGTATTGGAACGACTGCGCATAATGCGTGTCACGTATCGCTACGAGAGGGAGCACGTAATGGATGCCAATGAGGTAACGGTAGAGTACTACAAACGCAAGGCTGACCTGCTGAAAGGAAAGGGAAAAGACTTCTCTGACGGCGACTACTACAACCTTTTCAATGCCATCGCCGACTCATTGGAGCAGGATACCCTTACGATGCTTGCCTACCGCCACGTCACTAAGCATGGGGGATACGAGCAAATAAAGTTCTCTATGTATGTAGCAAACCGCATGGCGATGCTTAATCAAAGGCGTGGCAGGCCCGACTCACGTGTCCTCGACCCCTTCATCAACAAGCGTCTGCGCGCCGTCGCTACCAAAGAGTACGGGGAAAGGGCGCAAAAGAACCGTAGGGAGATACTGATAAACCAGATAATAACATACTTCCAGATGGAAGAGCGTGACAGTGCGCTGAGCTTTTGCGACTATTGGTTCGGCAAAGACAATGACCCTAAGGTGGAAAGGCTGCGCAGGTACATCACGTTCAAGGAGGGATTTATAAAGTATGCCACCCACCAGCTGTCGCCAGAGCAGGAGAAAGAGGTGCTCGACGCTATGAACTACGTCATCTCCTGCGCCCCCGACAACAAGGCAGTGATATACACTGAGGCCCGCGATGTGCTCAATGTGCCATTTAAAACGGCAATGAGCCTTGTCAGTGCGCTGCCTGATGACAACCCGAAGAAGTGGTATCTGCGCGGCATTCTCGAAGGGGACTTGGAGGAGAAGCGGCTCACAGAGAAGCGTCCGGCATCGTATGTACCAGTGTATCTCGCCTTCTTCAACCGCAGTTTTGAGCTTGAACCGAGCTACAAATGGCACTATTTCTACGATGGACAGATAAGTGACGAGCTGCGCGAGAGGTACAAATACAACAAGAAAGACAAGCCACGATACCGCGAACTGTTCCTTGAAAAGGTGGCAGCAGGCACCCCTCACGCAGAATACGGAGAGAACACGATGGAGATAAGCGGAGAATGACAACCCACAGAACATGAAGATATTACTACTGATAATAAGTTTTCTAATGCCGGCAACGCTGTCGGCGCAGAGCTACCGCTGGCAATATGCAGACCCACTCGACACTCTTGATGAGGTGGATTTGCAGACATTGCGCGACACCTCCATGATAACGCGCCGCAATATCGCCAACAACAAGAGGGCTGTCAATGCCCTCGACTACGTGGTTGACGACCGTTACACGCCTCCAAGCCACACTTTCGAGAACCATTGGTATGACCACATATACATAGGGGGCAGCTATGGCGTGGAGCAGATAAAGCCACAGTGCGACGATTTCAAGTTCCGCACCATGTCGCAGGTCAACCTTCTCATCGGAAAAGAGCTGAACAGAAAGAACAGTCTGCGTCTGTCGGTAGGCGGAGGATGGGGCTATCAGCGCGATAAAAACCTGTGGTTGACGCGGATACAGACAAAGGTGGACTACCTTTACAACCTTTCTTCGCACTTCGCAGGCTACAATCCCGCACGCCGCATGGAGGTATCACTGCTTGCGGGGGCAGGAGCCAACATCTCATGGATGCACAATACCGCCACAGAGGTTGCCCCCGAAGGGCACGTTGGCTTACAGTTGAAATGCTTCACCGGTCCGCTTGGCACCATAAACATAGAGCCCTACATCGGCATTTCGTCTGACCAGATAGACGTTTCCGGCCCCCGCAACTGGCGAGGGTATGACCTTTTCTACGGTATGAACGTCAACTACGCCTTCTTCCTCGCGGACAATCTGTCGGAAGAAGCACGCCTGAAGCTACTGCAATCACGTCTGGCAGGTGAAAGACTCGTTGACCCGCAGACGCTGGAGAAGTGGCGCACGCCGTGGTTCGTGGAGTTCTCCAACGGCATTGTCATGTCTTCCTCCGATGAATTGAGCTTCTCACGCACCCTTGGGCATCAGGTATCGCTCAGCGTTGGCCGCTGGCTCTCGCCCGTGATGGGCTTCCGTGCCACCGCCATATCACGCTCCACACGATGGAAAGAGCAAGAAATAACCACTGGAACACAGTCTAATGGCTACGTCATGGCATACACCTCCCACTATGCCAGCGGTCGTATGGAAGCGCTATTCAACCCCTTTGGCTTCTCAAAAGCCTTCCGCTGGGACTCTCCGTGGGGAGTTTATATGACCTTTGGCGGCGAGATGGGACTGCTTACAAAATACGATTACGGTCAGAAGACACGCATAAAGAGCGAGGCATACGACGCAGGACTGCATCTATGGGGCAGACTTTCGCGCGACCTTCAAATCTTCATAGAGCCCCGTTACACTCACAACATCTACACACGTCCAGTGAACGGCGGACGGGTGCGCTCCATGCACAACATGAACACGTGGGGAATAGACATGGGCCTCACAATGCTCATACGCTCAGTGCGCTACCATGACTTCAGCGAGATGGACGAAACGCAGAACTTCATCTACCGTGACATCAGCGGACTGCGGGCTGGTCTGGCAGGCGGACTGTCGCTGTTACAGCGCAAGGACGGGCACTACACGGGCGCAGGACTTGACTGGAACGGCATGGCAATGGTGGCATACCGCTTCAACCACCTGCATACCGCTCGCCTCCACGCCGACTTCGTGAGCATCAACGGCAGGGTTGCCACGCAAGACAGGAGCGGCGCACTGTGGGATGCCAACAGCAAAGTACTCTTCACCGCACTCAACTACCAAGTGAACCTCACCAATCTGTGCAGCGGCCGCCTGCACAATCGCCGCTTCGAGCTTGAGGCTTACGCCGGCCCCGCAATCGGTTTCCGTCTCAGCAACAGCCAAAGTCTCGTGGCAGGCACGCCAGCCGCCACCACAGCCGCACTACTGTCTGACAGGATAGAGGCAGGCAGCAAAACCATGTTCGGCATCGATGCCGGTCTGGCACTTACCACCCACGTGTGGAAAGGCATCTCCGCCGTCTTCTCACCCACCATCTATTTCATGGGGAGCAAGTCGCCCATACCTGGCAGCAGCACCGTTGGCGGAGGCAAGATGCATCTCTACCAGACGCTGAACATCGGCGTTGAGTACAAAATAGGCAGCCTGCGCCGCAACCCCGAAGACCTTCGCCGCCGCCGAATGCAACGCGACAACGAATGGAAGGAGAAGCAACAGCGGAAAGAACGGCAGGCGGAAGAGAAGCGAAGAGCAAGGATTATAGAGAGACATAGCAAGCAAAAACGATGATACAACGACACGTAACATACAGAATACTGCTGACATCACTGTTAGCACTCCTACTGCCACTGACAGGCTGGGAGTGCTTCCGCGCGTCAGCACAGATGGACCCCGATGCCGTTCAGCCCGCCATGGCAGAGCTAATACGCCGCCATTCCACCAGCGCCGATACCATTGCGAAGGAGATATCAGCCAAATTCTGGGGCAGCGCACCCATGCAGATAGCACTGGCAAGGGCATACTACCGCAATAACGAGCGGCAGAAGACACGCTACTACCTAAAGAAAGCCATGGCGGCAGACCCGAAATTCTCACCAGCATACGTCATGTACGGCGACCTCTACGGCGAGTGGAACGTGGACTCCGCAGCATATTGGTTTAACAGAGCTATTGAGGCAAACCCCAAGAGCATAGAGGGCTACGTGAAATACGCCAACGTCATGGCGCGGAAAGACATCGACAAAGCCGTCGCAAAGCTGGAGGAACTGCGCAAAGCACTGCCCTCCTACAACGTTGACGTGGAGATTTCAGCTCTCTATAACAAGCGCGGCGACGACAAAGCCGCCGCCGCCGCCCTTCAAGACGTTGACCCCAACACGCTCACCATGAACCAACTGGCGCAGTATATGCAGAACTGTTACTGGAGCACATACGACGACCGGGCCATGGAAGTGGGCGAGATAGCCATGCGACGTTTTCCTGAAAACCGCGGCTTCAACCGCGTATATGCCTGGAGTGCCGCCCGAAGCGGACGCTACAGGGAGGCTATGTCAAACGCCAAACTATGGTTAGACAACGCTCCCGAGGACTCTATCAACTCCATAGACTACCTCGCCATCGGCACAGCCTGCGTGGGCGAGGGGCAGTATGACAAAGCGTTCGAATACCTCAACCACATCCACGAACTGAAAGACGACTACTTTGCGCCGCAGATGCCTGGACAAATAGCACAATTGGTAAACCGCAACGTGGACGAGCTAAAAGAGCAAGGCCGCTACGATGCCGCCGCAAAACTCTATTCACTCTATATCAAGGACTACCCCAGCGCATCCGACCCGGCATACCAGTACTACACTCTGGCGCAGATATACCGCAGCCAGCAGGAGGAACTTGATGGTGAGAAGCAGAAGGAAGTGATACGCAAGATGTTCGCGGTTTATGACATTATAGAGGAGAAATACCCCGACTGGGGCAACATACACTACGTGCTCTACACCCACGCTCGCTGGACTTACTCCTATTTCGACCCGGAAAACGAGCAGAGCCTCGCACGCCCGTACTACCAACAGCTGTACGACGTGCTGGAAAAACGCGCCAAACTCTCCGACCAAGAGACCACCATGGCAATAGAGTCCTGCCAGTATCTCGCCTCCGACAGCTACTTCCAGAAGCAGGACCTCACTGATGCACGACTGTGGTGGTCACGCATCCTCACCCTCGACCCCACCAACCAAGTGGCGAAAGAGGCCCTTGCAAAGATAAAGAAGTGAGCACACACCTGCTTACGCGGCACGCCCACAGCCGCCACACCGCCCGCAAACTCGCTCACACGCTGAGGGTTACGGTGGCAATCAACAACCTTACATATCCCCCTCACTTGGCATTGCCGATGAGGGCAAGGCGCAATGGCGCTGTGAAAGCATAGAGATTACTCGCTAATCTCTATGCTTTTATTTTGTAATCACTATGCTTTTCCAGTGTAAAAGCATAGCTTTTGCGGCACGCCCGCCATGGCATCGCAATTCTGACGCTATGCCATAAAATAACGACAAAAATTTGGACGTTCAAAAAAAAAGGCGTATCTTTGCAGGTAAAAGATTTCACAACTACCATTACCGCATAATTTTCGACAGATGGAAAGCAATTTCGTTGACTACGTAAAGATACAGTGTCGTTCCGGCAAGGGCGGCAGGGGCAGCATGCACCTAAGGCACGTGAAGTACAACCCCAACGGCGGTCCCGATGGCGGCGACGGCGGTAAGGGCGGGAGCATATACCTGCGCGGCAACCACAACTACTGGACGCTGCTGCACCTAAAATACCAACGTCACATATTCGCGGAGCACGGCGGCAACGGCGGGCGCGACAAATGCCACGGCACGAACGGCAAGGACATATACATCGACGTGCCCTGC
>JALFOF010000089.1 GCA_022773825.1 Prevotella sp. | reverse complement strand
TAAGCCTCATCGCAAATATCGCACACCAGGCGCAAATCCCCATAGACTCCATGGCGAAGCTGGCACGTATGCTGGCAGAAACCGATGATATCGAGGAGAGAAAACGGCTCATTGCCACCATCGAAAAAGATTATAGGATAGCGCGGCAACTGCTGACAGACATACAATCCATAGTAAAGAACCCCGACGGGCAGGCTGAGCACTATCGCGAGGAGCTGTCATCGGCTGCCAATGCCGAAAGCATTGACGTTGCCATAAAGGCAGAAAAAGCAGCCACGGACGAGGCGCAGGACAAGGAAGAGCAGCAGAAGAAGATAATCCTTGTGGCGGAAGACAACAACAGCAACTTCATCCTCGACCTCATGATACTGCGCAAGGACTACGAGGTGATACACGCATGGAACGGCGCGGAGGCGGTGGAAATGGTGCAGAAGACACGTCCCGACCTTGTGCTGATGGACATAAAGATGCCTGTAATGAACGGATACGAGGCCTTCGACAAGATAAAAGCCATAGACCCCACCATACCGATAATAGCTATTACCGCATACTCCCTGGCGGAAGAAGAGAACAAAATAATAGAAAAAGGCTTCGACGCATACCTCTTCAAGCCATTAAGCGCCGAGGAGTTCTCAAGGACTATCAACAGCAAAGTGAAGGAATAAGCCCTCCGCAATAAGGCTAAAAGACTGTCACCAAAGCCTAAACCTATTGTTAACCGTGAACAAAAAGACTTTTATACTAATACTATACACACTGCTATCCATGCTGCCTGCCGCGGCAAGGGAGGGCTATGCGCTTGTGCTGAACTGTTATCTGGAGTCGGTGCAGTGGAAAGGCAATATAGAAGACGCCGTGACACGACACCTGACAATGGACAAGGGCATGACGGTACACACGGAACATATAAAGGCTCTCGACATTAAGACAAGGGAACAGCAGCGGCAGAAAATCGATTCCCTCTTACGGGAATACCCCGACAGGCCACAGGTGGTGGTATATATTGGCGTGGCAGCATGGGAACTGTTCGCGGAAGGCATAGAGGAGAAATGGCCAGGCGTACCGATGATTAACTGCTCTCTGCGCGAAAAGACCATGAAGCTCAACGATGTGCTGGAGCAAAAGGAAGTGGACAAGGAGCAACTGCTTACCGTGGACATGAAGGAAATGCAGCGCAAACACAACATGACGGGACTTATCGTGCCGATGAACCCAGAGGGTACGGTTGACCTCATGCGCAGAACGCAAACTGGATTGGAGCACATCATATTCATATCTGACGACCGCATGGGCAGCCTCATGGCGAGAACGCAGCTGAAAAAGGTCGTGGCGGAGAAGTTCAAAGGCATCACCGTGGAGTGCGTCAGCCCCTCACAGATGAGCACTAACGAACTGCTCGACCGCGTAGGGACGCTTGACGAGAAGACGGGAATACTGTTCTACTCATGGTACTCCGGCGACAGTAGCTCGGAAGCGCACTATATGTCCAACAACCTCTACAAGATATTGGGCGGCTTCACCAACGTCCCCGTATTCTCATTGATGGACTGTGGCATGGAGGACGACTACATAGCTGGCGGCAACTTCACCGACCTCAAGGCGCAAAGCAAGGCGGTGATTGACATATTAGACAAGATATTGCAGGGCAAAGAGCCAAGGACAATACCCATAACGAGACTGAACAAACAGCGGAACCACCTCAATTACAAAGCACTCTCCACCTGCCGCATAAGCAACATCGCCTTCCCCGAGGACGCGACATACTACGACCGTCCCGAGACATTCCTGCAAAAGTACCGCTACTACATAATAGGCACGGCGGTAGTGCTACTCTTTATCTTCGCATACCTGCTGCTATACGTGCGTATGTTGAGGAAGACTCAGAAGATGAAAGATGCCGAACTGGAGAGAGAGAAGGCGTTGCAAAAGGAGATTTCCATACGTAACTACAAGCTGGCGATGGTGTTGGAGGTGTCAACAATATACCCTTGGCTGTGGCGTCTCAATGAAGAAAAAATCTATTTCGACGACGTGAAGAAGGCGGTGCAAGGCTCTGGCAATGCTAACACCACGTTCTCGGAAACCGCCAACGACTTCTTCAACGCCATAACAGACGACACTCGCGGACGGATAGAAGAGGCAATAGCCGCCATACGCGACGGGAAGACGGACCATGTGCGTGAGGATTTCAAGAGAAGCAGACCGGAGGACGCGAAGCTTTGCGAATGGTACACGCTGCAATGCGTGGTGTTTGAGCGCGACGAACGAGGCAGACCGCTGACGCTAATCGGCGCGATGATGCTGATAACAGAGACAAAACGCCTCGAGCTGGAGCTGCGGGAGGCGAAGAAAAAGGCTGATGAGAGCAACCAACTCAAGAGTGCTTTCCTCGCAAACATGAGCCACGAGATACGCACACCGTTGAATGCTATCGTAGGTTTCTCCGGCCTTATAGCGGCATCTACCGACGAAAAGGAGAAGCAAGAGCTGGTGGAAATCGTCAACTACAACAACAAACTGCTGCTAAGACTTATAAACAACATCGTGGAACTGTCGAAGATGGAGTCCAACTCCGTGGTCTTTGAGTATAGACCGATGGATGTTCACGCCATGATAGACTATATATTAAAGGAGTACCAGACCGAGGCGAAGCCGTCGGTGATAATAAAGAAGGTGCTGCCCATGACCGAATGTTGCATCAATTCGAGCAAAAGCAGGCTGATACAGGTACTCTCCAACTTCATGAGCAACGCTACAAAGTTCACCGAACAAGGCGCCATAACCATAGGATACCGCCTCCCCGAGAACGGGAACATAAGGTTCTTCGTGAAGGATACGGGCTGCGGCATACCGCAAAAGCAGCTGCAAACGGTCTTCGGAAGGTTCGTGAAGCTCAACGCCTTCGTGCAAGGCACGGGGCTGGGACTGTCCGTCGTGCAGCTGATAGCGGAGAAGATGGGCGGCACCTGCGGCGCATCATCGCAGGAAGGAGAAGGCTCCGAGTTCTGGGTGGAGGTGCCATACGAGCCTGTGGACATGGCTTCTGGCAATGAAAACAGGCACGACGAGGAGGCGGAGGCAGAGCTGTCAAAAGCCACGACAACCATTCTCGTGGCGGAGGATGATGAGGATAACTTCGCAATCGTCAACGCCATGCTGTGCAAGAACTACCACATCATCCACGCGCGCAACGGCCTTGAGGCGGTGAGGATGTTCCA
The DNA here is from genome assembly GCA_022773825.1 of Prevotella sp. GTDB lineage: Bacteria > Bacteroidota > Bacteroidia > Bacteroidales > Bacteroidaceae > Prevotella. The sequence goes on along the minus strand of JALFOF010000089.1, from coordinate 17,248 downwards.
CAAGCACTCCCCCGACCTCGTGCTGATGGATATAAGGATGCCTGTTCTCGACGGATACGCCGCGACAATGGAGATAAGGAAGCAGGACATGAAGGTGCCTATCATAGCCGTCACGGCGTTCTCATTCGACGATGACAAGGAGAGGATGCTGCAAAACGGCTTCAATGCCTATAAGGCCAAACCGCTGGAGAAGAAGGATTTGGAGGAGATAATCACCGATATGCTCAACAAACAGCATAAGGCATAACAATGGCGGAGATGGCGTCGTCAGGAAATGACGCTCAACTTACAATTTGAAAGCGCCCATATTACACCGCAATATCATAGCGATTACAGTGTAATATGGGTGCTTTTAGCGTGTAATATCATAGCTATTGGAACGGCAAGGGTGATTGGGCAGCGCGCGATGAAAATCGTAAGTAAAAGCGGCTGATAAGTTTCAAATCGTAACTTCCGTCCCAAATCAGTCATAAAAAGAACCGCCCCACCGTGCAATACGATGGGGCAGTTTTCTTTATCTCCTTGGGTACGCGCTGGCGAAGTGCCATATTATTATGCCTCCCGTCACCGAAACGTTCAGCGAGTGCTTAGTGCCGTATTGCGGAATTTCAAGACATCCGTGGCAGATGTCCACCACCTCCTGGTGCACTCCCTTCACTTCGTTTCCCAGCACTACGGCATATCGCTCCTTGACCTCGCCGTTCTGCCAGCTCGGTTTGAAGTCTCCCAGCATTACGGAGCCATGCGCTTGCTCCACGGCAAACACGGTGAAACCGTCGTTTTTTAGCTTTTCCACCGCCTCTTGCGCCGTTTTGAAGTAGCACCAGCTTACACTTTCCTCCGCTCCGAGGGCGGTCTTATGTATCTCCTGCGCCGCCTTCATGGTGCAATCCCTCGTCACCATGCCGTCGTCGGCTATGACCTGCTCCGGCGTTGCCGTTATGCCGCAGAGGTATATCGCCTCTATTCTGAAGGCATCGGCCGTCCGGAACACCGAGCCAACGTTGTAAAGCGAGCGCACATCGTCCAGTACGACTACCAAAGGCATCTTCTCCGCCTTGTGGAACTCCTCCACCGTCAGGCGGTTCATCTCGATAATAGTGGTCTTCCGCATAGCCTTTAGAACATTGTTACCACGCGTTTGATGCCCGCCACCAAGGCGTCCACCTCTTCCTTTGTATTGTAAACCGCGAAAGAAGCCCTCACCGTGCCCTGTATTCCCAGCCTCCTCATCAGAGGTTCGGCGCAGTGATGCCCCGTGCGCACGGCAATGCCGAGGCGGTCGAGCAGCGTGCCCATGTCCAGATGGTGTATGTATCTGTCGCTCCGTCCGCCGTCTTCCTTCACCAAGAAGCTGATTACCGCGTCGCGATGAGCCACATCCTTCGGTCCGAAGATAGTCATTCCCGGCACCGTCTGCATCTGCTCCAGCGCGTAACGCGTCAGCTCCCGCTCGTGCGCCTCTATCTCCCCAAGCCCCAGACGCTCCATATATGCTATGGCAGTGGCAAGCCCGTGGGTGGCGACATAATCGGGTGTGCCCGCCTCAAACTTCAAAGGCAGCTCGGCAAAGGTGGTCTTCTCGAACGACACCGTGCCTATCATGTCGCCTCCCCCTTGGTAAGGCGGCATCTGTTCAAGGTATTTTTCCTTGCCATAGAGCACGCCGATGCCCGTAGGACCGTACATCTTATGCCCGGAAAAGGCGAAGAAATCGCAGTCCATGTCTTGCACATCGACCTTGAAATGCGGCGCACTCTGCGCTCCGTCCACCATGCACGGCACACCATTGTCATGCGCCGTGCGCACTATCTCTTTCACCGGGTTCACCGTTCCCAGCACATTGCTCACGTTTGTCACGCTCACCAGCCGGGTTTTCTCATTAAACAGCGCCTTGAAAGCTGCCATGTCGAGCAGCCCGTCGTCGCTCATCGGTATCACCCTCAGCACTATTCCGGTGCGTTGCGCCTGCAACTGCCACGGCACTATGTTGGAATGGTGCTCCATCACCGACACTATCACCTCGTCACCCGGCTTCATAAACGCCTCCACGAAAGAGCTTGCCACGAGGTTTATGCTCTCCGTGGTGCCTCTTGTGAACACCACCTCCGAGGTGGAAGCGGCGTTGATGAACTGCCGCACGCGCTCTCTTGCCGCCTCGTGCAAGTCCGTCGCCTGCTGCGAGAGGTAGTGAACGCCGCGGTGCACGTTGGCGTTAACGTTGAGATACTCCTCCCTCATGGCATCGAGCACGCAGAGGGGCTTCTGCGTCGTCGCGCCATTATCAAAGTACACCAACGGGTATTTGCCGTAAATCTTCCGCGACAGTATCGGAAAATCGTTTCTTATGGATTGTAAATCAAGCATCGTTACCTCATGGTTTTTGTTCTATGTCATAGTGTGCTGGTTACAGGTCTTCAGTGAATGGACAGACAACGACCAAAGACCCTTAAACCTATAACCATCAACCATCAACCTTTTCATGACTATTCCGCCGCTTCTCCTCCCCCAGTGGAGGCAGGGAGTGGGCTGCATATCTTGCAACTGCCGCAGCGTTCCTCCTTTGCCAGCCGCTTATCGACGAGTATATGCAGGCGGTCGCGGAACGATTCCCACCGCATGGCGTCTATCACCTGCGATATGAACGCCGTCTTCAGCAGCGTGCGGGCGGTCTCCAGCGGTATGCCGCGCTGCCTCATGTAGAACAATGCCGCCTCGTCCATCACGCCAACGGTGGAGCCATGGGCGCATTTCACGTCGTCGGCGTATATCTCTAGCATAGGCTGCGTGTACGCCCTTGCCTGCGATGACGCGCACATATTATTGTTTGTCTCCTGCGAAGAGGTCTGCTGAGCACCCTCCCTCACCATTATCTTGCCGGCGAAGGCAGCCACCGCCTCGTCGTCTATCACGTATTTATACAGCTCGTTCGACGTGCATCGCGGCACTTGGTGGTCTATTATGGTGTTGTTGTCAACGTGCTGGCCTCGGTCGGCGATAACGGCTCCGTTGAGATAGACCTCCGCCCCCTCGCCTTGCAGATACACGTCCACGCCGTTTCTCGTCACTCCGTTGTTCAGAGTGAGGTTGTTATGCCTTACGGTAACGTCGCGTCCCGTCTTGACATACAGGTTACTGAAGCGGTTACAACATTCGTGTGTCTCCTCCAGCTCATACATATCGAGGTGCGCCCCGTCCTTCGCCACCACCTCTATCACCTGCAACGTGAGGAAACGCTGGGCGCTTTTCACGTGGTCCACAAAGAAAACGGTGGCTTCCGAGCACTCTTCCATCACCACCAGCACGCGCCTTACTATCATGGTGTCTTGCTCGCCGGAGAGTATATTCTCTATCCTTATCGGCGTTTCCGCCTTGGTGTTCCTCGGAACATATATCAATAGCGCGTCATGGGCCAAGGCAGTGTTCAGCGCTGTCAGCGCGTCTGGCTCGTATTCGCCTTTCAGTTCACGCATTGTCGTGGGCTTACCGTCTGCCGTCACCGCCGCGTCCACCACCCTATTATAATAAGGTGTCACGTCAATCGGCGCGTCCTTCATGGCATATACGTATGGCACGCCCTTAATGGTGAGCGGCGCTAACGACAGTCCGTAGTTGGGTTCGAACGCCTTTTTCACATCGGTGTAGCGGTATCTCTCCACCTTCCGCGTGGGCAGACCGAGGCTTTTGAACGTTGCCATGGCCTCCTCGCGGACGCTGTTGAGCGCGGAACAGGACTGTTTCTCTAACAGTTCCCTCACCTCTTCGTATAGTTCAGTATATTGGTTGGTCATTGTTGGTTGTATGGTGGGTTAGTTGTTTAGTTGTTTAGTTGTTTGGTTGTTTGGTGGGTTAGGGGGTTAGTTGAATGTAAATCTTCATTACACATAACCAAACCACTAAACAACCAAACAACCAAACAACTAAACCACTACTGCATCTCTTCCTTTATCCAGTCGAAGCCCTCCTGCTCAATCTTCTCAGCGAGCTCTGCTCCTCCCGTCTTCACTATGCGTCCGTCAATGAGCACATGGACAACGTCGGGCTTTATGTATTCCAGCATACGCTGATAGTGTGTTATCACCATCGCACTCGTCTTCTCCGTGCGCAGCAGGTTGAAGCCGTTAGCCACTATGCGCAGCGCGTCCACGTCGAGACCAGAGTCTGTTTCGTCGAGGATGCAGAAGGTAGGCTCGAGCATTGCCATCTGGAATATCTCGTTACGCTTCTTCTCTCCGCCAGAGAATCCTTCGTTCACAGAGCGGTTCATCAGTTTCTTGTCTATCTCCACCAGCTCCCTTTTCTCCTTCATCAGCTTTATAAAGTCGGCGGCTTTCAGTGGTTCCTCGCCCCGTGCCTTACGCCTTGCGTTGACGGCAGCCTTGATAAAGTTCGTCATTGACACGCCTGGTATCTCCACAGGGGCCTGGAACGACATGAATATTCCTGCGTTGGCACGTTCCTCCGGCTTCATTGCCAACAGGTCTTTGCCATCGAATGTTATGCTGCCCTCGGTCACTTCGTAGGCGGGATTGCCCACTATGACGTTGCTGAGCGTTGACTTTCCCGCACCGTTGGTGCCCATGAGTGCGTGTATCTCACCGTCATTGATGGTGAGGTCCACGCCTTTCAGTATCTCTTTGCCACCCACAGTGGCGTGTAAGTTGGTTATCTGTAACATTGTAGTGGTTTAGTTGTTTGGTGGATTAGTTGTTTAGTGGTTTAGTTGTTTGGTTGTTTAGTGGTTTTGTTGTTTAGTGGTTTAGTTGAATGTAAATCTTCATTACACATAACCAAACCACTAAACAACCAAACAACCAAACAACCATACCACTACCCTACGCTGCCTTCCAGGCTAACGCTGAGCAGTTTCTGCGCTTCCACGGCGAACTCCATGGGTAGTTTCTTCAAAACGTCCTTGGCGTAGCCGTTCACTATCAGCCCTACAGCCTCCTCCGTGCTTATGCCTCGCTGGTTGCAGTAGAGCAGTTGCGCCTCGGAAATCTTGGAAGTGGTGGCCTCGTGCTCCACTATTGCGGACTTGTTGCGCACGTCCACGTATGGGAACGTGTGGGCTCCGCAGTGGCTTCCCAGCAGCAGAGAGTCGCACGACGAGTAGTTTCTTGCCCCCTCTGCCTTGCTTGTGGCACGCACCAGTCCGCGATAAGAGTTCTGCGAATGGCCTGCCGAGATGCCTTTGGACACTATTGTCGATTTGGTGTTCCTGCCCATGTGTATCATCTTCGTGCCCGTGTCTGCCTGCTGGTAGTGGTTTGTCACTGCCACGCTGTAGAACTCCGCCACGCTGTTGTCGCCTCTCAGCACGCACGAGGGGTATTTCCACGTTATCGCCGAGCCTGTCTCCACCTGCGTCCACGACAGTTTCGCGCTTTCTCCGCGCAGGTCTCCGCGCTTCGTCACGAGGTTGAAGACGCCTCCCTTGCCGTTCTCGTCGCCGGGATACCAGTTCTGCACCGTGGAGTATTTCACCTCCGCGCGGTCTTTCACTATTATCTCCACTATGGCGGCGTGCAGCTGGTTCTCGTCGCGCATGGGGGCGGTGCAGCCCTCGAGGTATGACACGTAGGAGTCATCGTCGGCTATTATCAGCGTCCTCTCAAACTGCCCCGTTCCCGCGGCATTGATGCGGAAATAGCTTGACAGCTCCATGGGGCACCTCACGCCCTTGGGTATATACACGAACGAACCGTCGGAGAAGGCGGCAGAGTTGAGCGCGGCGAAGAAGTTGTCGCGGTATGGCACCACCGTGCCGAGGTATTCCCTCACCAAGTCGGGGTGTTCCTTCACCGCCTCGCCTATCGACATGAATATTATGCCTTTCTCCTTCAGCTTCTCTTTGTACGTGGTCTTCACCGACACGGAGTCCATGATGGCATCCACCGCCACGCCACTCAGCGCCAGGCGCTCCTCCAGCGGTATTCCCAGCTTGTCAAACGTCTTCTCCAGCTCGGGGTCTATCTCTTTCCTGCCGTCAGACTTCTTTGCCATCGGGTCGGCATAGTAGGAGATGTCCTGATAGTCTATCTGCGGCAGTTCCACGTGTCCCCACGCAGGTTGCTTCATGGTCTGCCAGTGCCTGAACGCCTTAAGGCGGAAGTCAAGCATCCAGTCTGGCTCCCCCTTCTTCTCTGATATTATCCTTACGACGTCCTCTGTCAGTCCCCTCGGAATGATGTCGGTATGCACGTCGGTGGTGAAGCCGTACTCATACTTCTGCTCCGCCACCCTGCGCACCAGGTCGTTGTTATTGTTATCGCTCATAGATGTATCTTTCGAGCCGCTCGGCCCTAACCTTTCTACCATATTTATATAATTAGGTGCAAAGTTACATCTTTTTTCTGATATGATAAAATTTTTCTCTTGAAAAAAAGATTAACGCCAAATCGGTCATCATACCGACTAAGGCTGTTTCCTATGCTGTGTATTATCCCAACATACCTTCACTGCCCTCTATGCCTGCGATGAAGCGCTTGAGAGCAGGGGCGGAAAGTGTATCTTCGCCAATAGCTATGCTTTTGCAATGCAAAAGCTATGCGATTACACAGTAAAAGCGTTGATATTACCTTGTAAAAGCTATGCTTTTGCGATGTAATATCAACGCTTTCGTATTTTACTGGCTGTAAAGCCGTTACGTCCAGACTAACTAACGAGGCGAAAAAGTCCTGTTATAGCGCGGCTTTCACCGCTTCCTAACGCTGGCTCTCCACCTTTATCTGGAAGGGAGAGGCTGGCAGTTCGTTCTTGCCATAGACGTTGGCACGGGCTGGGTTGTTCTTCCATGCGTAGCGCACGGTGAGGGGCTGCCCGTCCGCGGAGGGCTGTCCGTCGAGCGAGATGATGACTTTGTTGCCGTCGGTGCGTGCCGTCACGTTGCGGAACTTGCCACCCCCGCACTTCACCTCCACCTCTTTCACGTCGGCGCAGGGGCGCAGTGGCTGGTCCATCGTGACCACTATGCCGCCTCCTTCGAGGCGTGCGCTTACGGGTTCGGGCGACAGCAGGTTCTTCTTGCCATAGACAGCGTTGGCAAGGGCGAGGGCGCAGCGTTCCGTCACCTCACGCTTGCGCAGCGGATGTATGTCCGACGCCTCGCCAAGGTCTATCGCCACGGCGAGCGAGGTGTAGGGGTCAGTCTGCGCAGTGAGGCGTTGCTGCTCGCGCAGGGCTGCCCATCCGCTCTCCTGCGGCTGGTCGGTGGCTGCCATGTGGTTGGCAAGCTGCACCACGCAGAAGGGCATATCGGGCCGCTGCCACAGCGTGCGCCAGCCGCCGGTGAGTTTCCTAAGCAGCGCGCCATACTCGTCAGGGCGGCCGGTGTTGCTCTCTCCCTGATACCATATCACGCCCTGCATGGCGTAAGGGGCAAGGGGGTGTATCATGCCGTTGTAGAGCACGGAGGCTTGGTTCTGCGTGTTGACCTTGCCGCCGAGGGGGCCTTGCATCAGCAGCGAGCCGCTGTGGGTGCGCCACTGCGTGGAGATAGACTGACGATAACCGTCGGAGAAGACGATTTCGTGGGGCTTGTCCTCGTAGAAATGTGCCGTACCCGACTTGCAGACGATGCGCACGGCTATCACGTTGTCACCCTCACGGAGCAGTCCCTCGGGTATGGTGTAGCGGCGAGGGGGATACTGGTAGTAGGTCACGCCCACCTGCTTGCCGTTGATGTATGTATAGTCCATGTCGTGAAGGGTGCCGAGGAGCAGCGTGGCTGCCTTGCCAGCATGGGCGGCATCCACGGTGATGTGCTGTCGGAGCCATATAGAACCGATGATGGAGCGCCCGCCATGCTTTGCCCACGCATTGTTGTCGTACTGGTCGTGAATAGCCCACGCGGTGTCGTCGTAGTCAGTCTTCTCGTACTTGCCATAGCCAGGGTCGGTCTGGTTCAGCACGCTGGTCCACACGTCATCGGCTCTCTTGTTGGCTTTCGTCTGGTAATCAACGTACTCGGGGTCTGTGTAGAGCATATAACTGGTATAATAGTCCGCGGGGAAATGGCGCAGGGAGTCGATGTCAACCCACGCCTGTATGGGACTACCGCCGAGGCTTGACTGTATGATGCCTTGCGGAACGCCGGTCTCCGCGTGCATCTTCTGCCCGAGGAAGTAGCCTATGGCGGAGAATTTCCACGCGTTCTCCTTCGTCAGCGGCTTCCAGCCGGTGGGCAGGATGTCGGTCTTACGCTCGGTGGAGTAGTCGGTGTTGACACGGAAGAGGCGGATGTTGTCGTTGCTGTACGCATCAATGTCGGCGGCATACTGCGGATATACGCGCTCTATGTTGGTGTCAATGTTGGACTGTCCGGACACCATCCACACGTCACCTACCATCACGTCGGTGAGTGTCACATCGCCTATCTGCATGGTGAAGGGTCCGCCGGGCTTCTGCTTGGGCAGTGTGAGCCGCCATTTGCCATCGGCGTCGGCTGTGGTGGTGTAGGTTTTGCCGCGGAATGTCACGGTGACGGTCTCGCCACCGTTTGCCGTTCCCCACACGGGGAGTGGCTGCTGGCGCTGGAGCACCATGCCCGACTGGAAGAGGCGCGGCAGGGTAACGGCACCACTGGTGAGGGCAAGGAGCAGCAGGGGAAGGGAAAAGAGGAGTTTCTTCATTGGTTTATGGGAGTTAAGGGGGAGTTAGCGGGAGTTATATATGGAAGTTATTGGGAGTTAAGGGGGAGTTAGTGGGAGTTAGCGGACAATAGTATTATTCGCTAAGGGCGGCGCAGGGGACGTGAAACAGGAAAGGAGGCGCACTGGTGTACGCCTCCTTCTTCATGTCTATTGCATCGCATACACGCCTTGGGGTCATTCTTGTCGCGCCACGACTTTCTTGCCGTCAACGATGTATATCTGTCCGGTTTGCATCTGTGTGACGCGCTGTCCGTGAAGGTTATAAACAACTGGCGACGTGGATTTGGAGGCGGCGGCATCTGATGCCTGCACCTGCTGGGCAGAGGTGGGGGCGTCTTTCATCTTCATGATGAAGGTGTTGACGCTCTGTCCGCTGATTGTCACCTTGAGTTCCCTCGTTGGTTCAGCAACGGGAACATCGGTAACGTTGCACAAACTGGTGAGGGAGGTACTGCTGATGTGCTTGCATGACGTCACCTCATAAGGTGTTTGCAGCTTCAGGTCTATGTCTTTTGCCAGCATGTTGATGGCTATAATAATGAGACTGTCGCCCTTCATGTATGCAGAACGCTCAAAAGAACCTGTGTCTGAGAGATAGTTGCTGGTGGTCTTGACACGCCATGCACCTGGCAGATGCTTGGCGAAATGGGACATTACATAACCGCGTGGCAGTATTTCGTCCTTCTTATTGCCTCCGGAAGGCACGCTCTCGCCATCGCCTATCATACCGAAACGCTGGTAAAGATACCAGTATATGTAGCCACTGATGCCGGCAAGCATGGACTCGTTCAACTCTTCGGCAAAGACAAGCTCATCCTGCCAGCGAGGCACATCGTAGATTTTCTGCTCGTCTCCCAAAGGGTCAACGGTGTGCTCGGTCATCCATGTCTCCTTGCCATAGAGGGTAGCTTTGTCACAAGCCGTCTTCATGTTGCCGAGAGGCTTGCTACCATAGATGTGTCCGCCAATGATGTCAATGAGGTTTCGCGTCTTCTCGTCGTCGAGAAGTTTGTCGGTATATTCTGGGTTGAAACAGAAAGACTCGCCGCCAAGCAGCCTCACACCGTTGGCTTTGGAGAAGCGGCTGCCGTAGTTGGCTACGAGGTCGTGCATCTCATCGGGAGTGTAGAGGCAACCACTATAGCTTACCCAGAAGTCTGGCTCGTTCTGAATGGCAACGACATCCACTGGCGCACCTTGGTTCTTCATATACACTACGAAGGTGTTGAGCCATGTAAAGAACTTCTTGTAACCGTCGGCGGTCAGCTTACCCTGCACGGACTGTGAGGGGTCGTCATCGTTCTTACCGCCTGAGGAGCTGTTGTTGGTCTTGTAAACAGCAGGGGGTGACCACGGAGTGCCGAGGATTATGGCACCTTTGCTGCGTGCCATCTTTACGGCTTTGACATAACCTTTCCAGTCATAGATAGGGTCCCAGTATTCGTACTTCACGTCACCGATGGTGTTTGGCGACACTTCCATGCGGAGAATGTTAAGCCCTATGGGTGAATCCTCACCGTAAGCCATGTCAATGAGGCGGTCATCGGTGATGGGACACATAAGGGTGCCCATGGCTGCAGCACCGAAACCAGTGACCTTCTGGCAGGAGTCGGTGGACACGGTGATGCGAACAACGGCGTTTGCAGCATCAGCCGCGAGCGGTACAAGCCCGAGGAGGCAGGCTAACGCGAAGAGGCAGAGTCGTAGTTTCTTCATAAATATTACTATTGTTTATTGTGTTAAGAATATTATTCCGAACGGTTGGCGACTGCTGGGACTGGAAATGACGATACCAACAGATGCTGACCATGGGCTGCGCGACACGCTTTCTCGCGGTGCCGGCAGCCCATGGAAACCGTAAAGCGTTATTACTTTAACGGCAAATACCAGTTTTTATTGTCCATCAAGAGGTTGTATAGAGCCTCATCCCTTGTGCCATTCCTCTTGGCAATGGGCGCGGCGAGGAAAGAATTGTCGCCCCTGCGCAGTGCAATGCGCATGAGGTCATAATAGCGTTTGCCCTCGAAAGCCTGCTCAAGAGCCTTCTCCTCTATTATCATCTCTTCCACAAGCGGTATGCGGAACTGCACGGTGTCCTCATAAGAAGCGAGCTCCTCTGCCGGCTCCGGCAGGCAATAGAGCTTGTCGCACTCCGCGTTGCCGCAGCCACGGCTATGTATTCCCTGCGTTACGCTCTCGGGGAAGGTCTCGTCGTCGAAGTCTATCAGGCTGCCAACGCGTTCACGCTCCTTGGCGGACACGTAGCGCTCGATGTTCTTCGCGCGCAGTCCGTACTTCAAGATGCAGAAAGCTGACTCGGGATAGCCTGCCCGGCACAGTGCCTCGGCGAAGAGAAGATAGACCTCCTGCACCCTGTATATGGAGACAAATTTTTCGGGCAGCTTTTGAATATACTGTACATCGCTGCTATAACTTGAGGTCTCATTGCGGTTCACCGTTAATTTCCTGTAGCTGGCGTATAGTCTCAGGTCGCCATTGAGCAACGCGTCCCACAGTCCTTCCTTAGGTGCGCGGATGGTATCCTTCTGCGTGTCGCTGGTCTGAGAGAGGAGAACGTAGTCCTGTGACGCTGACAACTCGCGCATAGCAGCTGACGGTGTAATCTGGAAGTAGGCGAAGTTGTTTTCCGTTGACTCGAAAACGTCGGCGAGAAGCGACTTCATTCCGTAGAACTCAGAGGTCTCCATCGGTATGGCAGCTATTTGCTCACTGATTGTTCCTGATGAGATGCCGCCGGTAAAGCCATCGCTAACCGCGCCATTGATGAAGTCACCGTTGGTTACACTCCACCTCACGCCAGAGGTCCGGGTAATTACTGGCGCGTTCTTCTTGTTGAGATACTGGCTGAAGTAGGTGGCAGCCTCCTGGTAACGGCCTGCCCAGAGGCACATTTCGCCAAGGAGTACCCGTACAGGGATAAAGAAGAACTTGGAATTAAACGACCCTACCTCGCCGTACTGCGGAATTTCCGTATCGACATAACGCTGCAAGTCGTTGATGAAGTAATTGCAAATGGCTGTAATGTCGCTGCGAGTCTTATTCATTTCCTGCTCCGCCTGCATCTCAGTGAGCACGGGTTCCGTCACAAGCGGCACCTGTCCGTAGACTTTCGCGAGCTGAAGGTAAGTCCATGCCCTGTAAGTCTTGACGGCAGCGTACTCCTTTTCAAAGATTTTCTTGCCGAGTCTTACGAAGTTCGTGTCGGCATTGGCGAGGTAGTAGTTACAGTTGTTGATGACAGCGTAATAATCGCTGATTCTATTGTATGGGTTTTCCTCGTTGAAGTCGAAGGCAGCCATCTGCTTTACCGCCGTGGTAGCCTTGTCGGTGGTGGTCATCAGGTCAGCGCGCACTTCGCCCAGAAGCACTGTTCGGTCAGCGATGACCTGCATCTGGCGTATTATTCCCATCACGCTGTATAGCGTGTCCTGCGGCGTTGACAGCGTATTGTCCTCCGCGAACTCCACCATATCGGAGTCGGTGTCAAGCATATCGGAGCAGCTTACCATTGAGACCAGGCAGCATAGCGCCACTATCGCTTGCTTATATCTAAATATCTTCATAGTTGTAATGATTTGTTTTCGGTTTGTTACAGATTAATCTTCACGCCCATAGCGAACGACCTGCCCAGTCCGAGCAGTCCTCTGTCGATGCCCTGTGAGAGCACATTGCCGGAGAGGGCGCAGTCAGGATTGCTGCCGAGGTACTTGGTGATGGTGAAAAGGTTCTGCGCTGAGCCCCACACCGTGATGCCCTGAAGGAACGTTTTGTTGACCGGCAGGGTGTAACTGAGTGTCACATTGCTCAGGCGGAGGTAGCTGCCGTCCTCTATCCAGCGGTCGCTGAAGCGTGCGTTGCCATGCGAATCCTGGTAGCTGACGCGTGGAACGCTGGTCTGTTGCCCCTCGGTAGTCCAGCGAGCGTTCATTGCTTTCGTCTGGTTGTAGAAGTACTTGCCACTCTCGAGGATGCTGCGCTCGTAGTTGAAGATGTCGTTTCCGAGGCAATAGCTGAAGGTAACGTCGAGCGACCACTTCTTCCAGTTGAGGTGACTGTATATGTTTCCGAATACGGAAGGGTTGGGGTCGCCTATCACCACGCGGTCTTTGTCGTCGATACAGCCATTGCCGTCGGTGTCAACAAACCTCATATCGCCGGCCTGGAAGTACACTTTGTTACCGCTTTCGTCAAGCTGGTAGAGTCCCGCGGCGTTGGCTTCAGCGGTGGAAGCGAAGACACCGTTGGTGCGGTAGCCGTAGAACAGACCCACAGGGTTATCAACTGACGTGAGCACCGTCGCGCCATAGATTTTGGTCTCGAAGCTCTTGTCGTCTGCCCCGATGGCGGTCACCTTATTCTTATAGTGCCCCATGGTCGCGCCCACTTCCCAATGCCATGACTTTGTGTCAAGTGCCTTTACGCCAAGGCTGAGGTCGAAGCCCGTGTTCTGCAGCTTTCCGCCGTTGCACCAGTTCTCGCTCAAGCCGCTGGTCCATGCCATCTGGCGCAGCGTCAGCAGGTTGTCCGTCCATGACTTGAAGAAGTTGAGCCCCATGTGCAGCTTGTTTCCGAAGAAACTGCCTTCCACTCCCGCTGTGAAACGCTTTGTTGTCTCCCACTTGAGCGTGCTGTTGCCCACGTTACCGAGCAGCTTTCCGTCCACGGAGGCACTGAGCATATTCTTCGCCACGAAGTAAGTGCGCGACGCTGTGTAGTCGATGTCGTCGTTACCCGTAACGTCTATGCCGAGGTTCAGGCGGAGATAGTCCACTTGTTTCACGTCAGCGAGCCACTTCTCGTTGCTCATTACCCATGAACCTTGCAGGCTTGGGAACACTCCCCATACCACTCCGAAGGCCTTCAGGCCGTCCGCGTCCTTGCCGAAGCGTGATGATGACTGCGCAGACAGCGTGGCGGTGAGGTAGTATTTCTCCGCGAAGTTGTAGTCAGCGTTGGCGTACCATGTGATGTCCGTGTACTTATCGTCCACGCCGTCCGTTGATTTGTAGGAGAGGGAGGTGGACATATTCGGTGTCTTGTCGTTGGCAGTGTTGTAACCTTTCTGCACGTTCAGCTTGTAAGAGTTGCTCATATACCTCACGCCGCCATAGACTTTCACGGAGTGCGCGTTGTAACGGTTCTGCCAGTTCAGCCTTGTGTCGCTCTGGATGGAGTTCTGCCTTGCGGCGAGAGACTCTACAACGTTGTTCACATACACCCTGTCCGTCAGACCGGGCACGCGGAAACTCGGCACGCCTGTTATTGGCAGGTAGTAGTTCTCGTTAGTGTTGACAAGGGTGAAGCTGAATGCTTCCTGCAAAGAGAGGTGCGAATTGAACTGGTACTTCGGTGTTATGGCGAATGTAACGAGGCGGTTGCCGAAGTCGTTACGGTTGCGTCCGTCGCCGTTGTCCAGTATGCTGACGGGGTTAGCGAGGCTTCCGTCGGCGGTGTCTATCCATCCTTCCAGGTAGTTATCGGCCTCAGAGAGGTATGAACTGAGGTTGCCGTTGAAGTCGTAGGCGTATGGTGAGAGGAAGGGAGACTTGATAAGGGCGAGGAAGTTAGGTGAGGTGACGGTGCTTTCCTCAACGTTGTCTGATATGCCTATGTCGCGAAGGTCGCGGCTTATGTCGCTGAAAGAAGCGTCAAAGCGCACGTCGAAGTTGCGCAACACGGCGATGTCGGTGTTCATTCTCATGTCGAAGCGTGAGAAGTCGTTGCCTTTCAGCGTGCTGTTGGCGCTGGTATATCCCACGCTGAGGTTATAGTTAGCCACCTGGTCGCCGCCCTGTACGTTGATGCCGTATGACTGTGCGAAGCCTTCACGGTATGTTTCCTTCTTCCAGTCCGTCTCGTTATGGTACATGGGGTAGTAGTAATAGTTCGGGTCTGACACGAGGAAGTTCATGCCATTCTGGCTTGGCATCACTGAGGAGAGCATCTCCGTGGCATACGTTCTGTACTCGTCAGCGTTGAACATTGACGCTGTTTTGGGCTGCAGCTGGTACTTTCCGCCTATTGTCACGTCAATCTTCGTAGCCATGCTGCGGTTGCGCTTGGTGGTGATGAGCACCACTCCGTTGGCGCCTTTCGCGCCATATATGGCGGTACCGTTCTTCATTACCTCCACCTTGTCAATGTCATTGACGTTGATGTTGGCGAGGATGTTGTTGAAATAGCCGCTGTGCAGCATTGAGCGGTCGTACTGCATATCCATTATTATGCCGTCTATGACCACGAGCGGCTGTGCGTTCGCGCTGAGACTGTTTATGCCATTGATGAACATTACGTTGCCCAGGCCCTCATTACCTCCTCGGCTCACGGTTCTGATGTCCGCCGCGAGGCGCTGCTGTACCAATGGGTCAATGCTCTGCTCGGCATTGTTGTCGAAGCCCGATGCCACGGCTCTCCTTGTCGCCGTGGTCACGCCTGCGTATGTCGGCGTATAGGTGTCGGAGTATAGCCTCGCGTCCACCGCTCCAAGGTCGCTGCCTATTGCCACCTGCTGCGGCTGCTGACCGTCAAGGGTCATATATACGCTGTTCACGTAGTCGGGTACTGACAGTGTGTATTCGCCTTTCGCGTCAGTCATGGCGGTGTACTTATCGTTGCCGTAGGCCTGTACGCGCACGCCGGCGAGCGGCTCCCCGGTGGAAGCGTTGACCACCTTTCCCTTGATGTCCTTTGCCACTGCCGCGCATGGCAGCATGGCGATGCCGAGGGAAGAAACCAAGGCGAGAGCCTTGATGGATAGCTTATATCTATATTTCATAGTTGTCTGGATTTATGGGTTTACTTGTCTTTAGGACGGAGGAAGATGCAGTCGAGGTACATCTCGCGGTTGTATCTGGCACTCTCCTTGTTCGTAATGCTACAGGTTATGGTGACGCTCACCTTCTCATTGTTCTGGTCGTAGTTGCAAGCGGGGAGCTTAAAGTCCTCCGCGAGCATCACGGTGTCCACGCGGGCGGGGTCGGTTGTGAACGTCTTTCCGCCGCAATCGTAGGTCTGTGGCGTACCGTCCTCGTCAATGTAGTTTATGGTAGCCTTGAACTTACATGGCCTCATGTTGCCGTTAGGGCCCTCCACGGTCTTCGGGAGCACCACTGCGCAGAAGTCATAGCTGCCTGAGAGGGTATTGGAGAGTTTGTAGGTGACGCTCCAGTTGGCTGTGCCGCTGGTGGCGACGATGTCGAGGTACGCACCCTTGGATATGCTGTCGGCGTTGAGCGCGCGCACGTTGTGGGTGCACTTGTCGTACTTCATGATGTTCCATGTGTACTCTGCCTCCTGCTCTATCTTCCTGAAGTAGGTCTGAGTGGGGGTGAACGGCCATTCGTCGTAGTAGTACAGGAAGCCGTTGCTGCACTTCCTCATGCCATTGGCCCTGCCGAAGAGGCCGTCGCTGTCGAAGGGACGGTAATAGACGTGGTACTCTGGATATGAGGCATCATACCTGTATGTTATCACGCTGTCGTTCATACTTGCCTGTATGGTCTTACTGAACACCGCGTCGTCGTACAGCGCGCGGCTTGTCCAGTAGTGCTGAAGTGAGTCGCACTTCTCCAAGGCCGAGCTGTATTTGAAGTAACTTGATGCTTTTTCCCATGCTGCCTGCCAGCCTGCGTTGGTAGGCACCGCTACGTAGAATGTGGAGTCCTCGCTCTTGAACGCGCCGACTGCCTCCAGCAGCTTGTTGCGCTCGTAGATGACAGAGTCAACATATACGGGTATGCCGTCCACGAGTCCGCTGCTCACACTGGCGTCAGCGTTGAAGTAGTCTTCATTGTATCTCTTGATTGCCGTGCCTGCCTCTTCGAATTCTGGCAGCATAGTGAGGCTCTCGTAGATGGTGAAGGTGTAAGGCATCTGCGTCTTGAGCACGTGCATTATGCCGTTCTTGCTGCGCACGTTACTGTCCTCCAGTGGCACGCCGGCGGCATTGTCACGCTGTATGAAGCAGTGCTTTCCGTTAAGCAGGCGGAAGTTGTTGGTGGTGTCAGCGGCGGAGCGCAGTGTGCCCGCGAGGTGGTTCTTGACGAAGAACACCTCCACTGCCGAGTCACCCTGCGCCGTCTCTGTCAGGGCGATGAGTGAATCCTTGTTGAACGTGCCGTTGAGGGGCGCGAAGAGTGTCAGCGACTGCCCTCCGTTGAGCAGGTCAGCATAGGACACGCTGGTCTTCTTGTGCTGGCGGAAGACCTTGGTGCTTGTCAGCACCTCGGCGAAGTCAGACAGCTCGGGGCGTGCCGTAATCTGCTCCCAGAGCGTGGTGGAGCTGCCCTCCACGCCTGTATTGTCGTAATGGTCGTCCCAGTCGGAGCAGGCGGAGAAGCCTGCCAGGGCGGCAGTGGCGGCAAGGAGCATTGCCCCGCGCCGCAGTCCCTTGCCTGCCCCCGCTGTGTTTGAGGGGGAGTGAAGGGTTATGTTTCTTTTGAAAATTCTCATAATATAATGTTTTTGTGTGGGTTGTGAGTTGTTGTTCGTTGTTTTCCGGGTTGATGGATGGCTGTTTTCACGGGCTGATGCCCGTGACACAAGGGCGGAGGGGCTAAGGCTTGCAGGCGGAG
>JALFOF010000053.1 GCA_022773825.1 Prevotella sp. | reverse complement strand
CACGGGTGCCAAAATCTTTGCTCAAGAGTTCGATGTCTGTTGCATCGGTCTGCCCGGCACGATAGACAACGACCTCTATGGCACTGACGCCACTATAGGTTACGACACTACGATGAACACCATCATGGAGTGTGTGGACCGTATTCGCGACACAGCACAGAGCCACGAGCGCATATTCTTCATTGAGGTGATGGGGCGCGATGCTGGCTTCCTTGCGCAAAACTCTGCCATCGCCTGCGGTGCGGAGGCTGCCATCATACCAGAAGAGGCTACTGACGAGGACCAGCTGGCAGAGTTTATGAAGCGCGGCATACGCAAGTCCAAGAAGTCTTGCATCGTCATCGTGTCAGAATCGCCGAAATGTGGCGCTATGTATTATGCTGACCGTGTGAAGAACGAATTTCCTGGATATGATGTGCGCGTCTCTATACTCGGACATCTACAGCGCGGAGGTAGCCCAACAGCACGCGACAGGATACTCGCCAGCCGCACGGGTGTGGGTGCGATAGAAGCCATAATGCAGGGACAGCGCAACGTGATGATAGGTGTACGCAACAACGAAGTGGTGTATATTCCTTTCTCTGAGGCTATACGTTCAGACAAACCCATGGACAGAAAACTGTTTAAGGTGCTTAACGAGTTAAGCATATAGGAGGTTTGGGGGTTAGTAGGTTTTGGGTTGTAGGTTTTGGGGCACTCGTCCAATCCCAAAGACCTACAACCAAGAACCAAACAACCAAACCGCTCGGCACGCAGTGACGCTTGCAAAGCAAGAACCAAACAACCAAACAACCAACAATGAAGAAACATCTCGTCAAATCATTCATCGCGGCACTGCTCTTGGCTCTGCCCCTCGGTCTTTCCGCCGACAACTTCACGTTGGGGGCGGACATTAGCTGGGTTACAGAGATGGAGAGCAAAGGCGAAAAGTTATACAACTACAAAGGCGAAGAGCGCGAAACATTCCAGCTTATGAAGGAAATGGGAATGGGTGCGGTGCGCCTCCGCGTATGGGTAAATCCTGCCAAGCATGGTAATTGGTGCGACAAAGAGGATGTTCTCGCAAAAGCTAAGCGGGCACAGGCTCTCGGTATGGACGTAATGATTGATTTTCATTATAGTGACTGGTGGGCTGATCCCGCTAAACAGAACATTCCAGAGGCTTGGACAAAGCACAAATACAAGCAAATGCTCACCGATGTGGCGAATCATACCACGGAGGTGCTTACGCTACTGAAGGACAATGGCATCGACGTGAAATGGGTGCAGGTGGGCAACGAGACATCAAACGGTATGTTGTGGTCGGTGAAGACTGACCCTAACACTGGCTGGGAGGTGAAGGATGAGAATGGCATGACGACCATTACTCAAAGCATGGGGCACATAGAAAAGAACCCAGAGCAGTACGCGGGCTTCTTCAAAGCAGGATATGAAGCAACAAAAGGCGTCTATCCCGATGCCAAGGTAATCGTGCATCTCGACAACGGTTACAATAACTCCTTGTACAATAAAAACCTCGACATACTGCGTTCTGGTGGCGCTAAGTGGGACATCATCGGAATGTCGCTATACCCCTATTGGTCAAGGAAATACGAATCGTCCGCACATCGTCTCTTTGCCGAGTGTATTCGCAACATTAAGTCGCTGGCAAAGAAATACGGTACGGACGTAATGATAGTGGAAACGGGCTTTGAGGTTAACGAGAAAGAACCGTGGATAATGGAGTCTGGCAGGGAGCAGCTGTCAGAACTGATACGCCTCTGCAAGACATCTACCGACAACCACTGCCTCGGCATCTTTTATTGGGAACCTACTTGCAGACCAAAGCATTACAAACTCGGCGCTTTCACTAACGATGGGCATCCTACCTCCATAATGCGTGCCGTCACCACTGCCGTGCTGAACAGTCAACTCGACATCCAGCCTGAGTTGAGACAGCACATCTCCTACGACCGCCCCATAGTGAGACTGGAGACAACACAGGGTGACATCGCAATAGAACTGTATAACGAGACTCCTCTACACCGCGATAACTTCTTGCGACTTGTGGGGAAAGGCATACTCGACTCTACCCTGTTCCACCGCGTAATGCTTAACTTCATGATACAAGGTGGCGACCCAACATCAAAATATGCTGAGGAAACGATAGCCGATTTTCCCGCTCCACAGTTAGGATATGCCAGTGCTTTGGACGAGAACGGTGAGGAATACACCATACCAGCGGAGATACTCTACCCCCGCTTCTTCAACAAACGAGGAGCAGTGGGTGCCGCTCGCGATGGCAATGAGACCAACCCGGAGCGCAGAAGCAGTTCCTCACAGTTCTACATAGCATGGGGAAAATGGCCTACCGCAAGGAAGGCAGGGGCAAAAGAAGACCCTCTGCCCTACTATAAAGAGGCGATGCATGCTGGTGTGCCATACCTCGACAACGATTACACCGTATTCGGAGAGGTGATAGAAGGGCTTGACGTAATAGACAAGATACAGCGCCTGCGCGTGGATAAATTCGACAGACCGATAAAGGACGTAAGGATAACAAAGGCTACAGTGGTGAAATACTGAGCTATAAAAGAAGTAAGACATGATTATTACAATAGCAAGACAGTGCGGATGTGGCGCAAAGCACATCGGAGACCTACTCTCCCAACGCTACGGACTGCGTCTTTACACCAGACAGAACCTTATGGATATGGCGCTAGAGAAGGGCGTATTATCCGAGATGAGCGACTTCTTTGAGGAACTACCAGTGGATGATTTGATAAACGCCATCTCCTCTTTCACCGATGAGCACGAAGAGGTTAGAGCGCGTTTCCTACGCTCTTTCAACAACATGATAGGTGATGAAGACTGCATCATCATAGGACGATGTGGCAACTACATCTTCAAGCAGCGTGAAGACCTCGTCTCTGTATTCCTGCACGGCGACAAGGAGCAACGCATCCGCAATATTGTCACAGAGAAAAGAATGTCACTTTACGAGGCAAAAGAGCACGTGAATGATATTGATGACCGCCGTATAGCATACCATCAATACTACACTGGACTTACGTGGGGCAATGCCTCCGACTATAATCTCTCCATAGACTGCTGTCGCCTTGGAGCGGAAAACAGCGCAAACATCATTGAACAGTATATAGAACTAACGAAAAGCAAGCGCGTTTGCAGGTCGTAGGGTTCGCTGTGCTTGGCTGTTGGTCTTTCGGTTTGGGCAAAACGACCTGTCAACTGCAACATTAAACCAAGCGATGCGCAACCCACAACCAAACGAAGCGCAACCATATCCCCAACATGAAATATCTCTTTCAATTCTTAATCATCATTGGTTTCTCCTTCGTTGGTGAGCTATTGCACTATGCTATACCCCTGCCCATCCCGGCAAGTATATACGGCATAGTAATCCTCTTCACCGCATTGCAACTCAGATGGATAAAGGTGAAGGATATTAAGGAGACGAGTAACTTCCTCATAGCAGTAATGCCCGTCATGTTTATCCCCGCCGCAGTGGGACTGTTAGACTCATGGGACTCTGTGAAGCAGTCCCTCCTGCAATACATCTTCATAACCTTTGCCAGCACCTTCATCGTCATGGGCGTCTCTGGCAGTGTAACACAACACGTAATAAGAAAACACAAGAAGAATGAAAGAAATGCTTGAAAACTCTGTATTCTTCGGGGTACTCGTCAGTCTGGGCTCCTACGGCATTGGTATGTGGCTGAAACGCAAGACTGGATTGTCACTCATGAACCCCCTCTTCGTTGCCATAACCCTTGTCATCTGCATCCTGCTCCTCTTTAATATAGACTACCCCACATACAAACGCGGTGCTGATGTCATCAGCTATATGCTCACCCCTGCCACCATTTGCCTCGCTGTACCGCTATACCAGCAGGTGGAACTACTCAAGAAGAACTACAAGGCAGTCCTTGCCGGAGTCACCTCTGGAGTACTGTCAAGTCTTGTTTCTATTCTAATTCTTGCCATGCTGTTCCACCTTGACCATGCGACCTACGTTACGTTCCTGCCCAAATCCATTACCACCGCCATAGGCATAGGCGTGTCTGAGGAACTCGGAGGATGCGTTGCCGTCACCGTAGTCGTGATAATCGTCACTGGTGTCATAGGAAACATCTTCGCAGAGAAATTCCTTCGCTTGATAAAGATAGAGGAGCCTATAGCCAAGGGTATTGCCATCGGCTCCGCATCACACGCCGTAGGTACCTCGAAAGCCATGGAGATGGGGGCGGTGGAAGGCTCTATGAGTAGCCTCTCCATAGTGGTCTGCGGCATTATGACGGTTATCGGGGCATCTATATTCGCTATGATAATGTAACACAATAATATTAATCCACAATGAAACTGAAAATCAACACTACCGAAGGGGAAATCATAGTGCGTCTCTATGACGATACCCCTCAACACCGCGACAACTTCATAAAACTCGCCAAGGAGGGCTACTTCGATGGCACACTTTTTCACCGCGTCATAAAAGACTTCATGATACAGGGCGGTGACCCTGACAGTAAGGGAGCCCCAGCGGGCAAAAGGCTTGGCACGGGTGGACCTGGCTACACCATACCAGCGGAGTTTGTGTACCCACAGCGTTTCCATAAGCGCGGCGCACTCAGCGCGGCGCGTCAAGGCGATGAGGTTAACCCTATGCGTGAGAGCAGCGGAAGCCAGTTCTACATAGTTTGGGGAAAGACATATAACGTCAACGAACTCAAGCAGATGGAGCGCCAAATGGCCATGCAGCAGGAGCAGAATGTATTTAACAGCCTCGTGCAGCAACACAAGGCGGAGATAATGGAGATGCGCCGCAATCGTGACCGCGCAGCTCTTCAAGAACTGCAAGACAAGCTGATAGCTGAAACAAAAGCAAAATGCAAGGAGATGGCTGCACCTGCCTTCACTGCCGAACAGCGCGAAGTTTACTCAACCATAGGTGGCACACCGTTCCTTGACAACCAATACACAGTCTTCGGAGAGGTTGAGGAAGGTCTTGACGTGGTGGAAAGAATACAGAATGTTAAAACCGACTCCGCCGACCGTCCCGCGAAGGATGTTACCATGACAGTAACTGTAGAGGAGTGACCGCCCTGCCGCACCGCATCGGCCACACGGCGGCGGAAACGCCAGACAATAAACACAAGTGAGGCGCAAACCGATTGGTTTGCGCCTCACTTGCGTTGTGACTCCGACAGGATTCAAACCTGTAACCTTCTGATCCGTAGTCAGATGCTCTATTCAGTTGAGCTACGGAGCCAACATTTTCGTTTACTGCAAAACCGTGTAAGTGACTCCGACAGGATTCAAACCTGTAACCTTCTGATCCGTAGTCAGATGCTCTATTCAGTTGAGCTACGGAGCCTTACTCACTCTATGACTTTCCATCGTTTAAGATGCAGTCATTTCGTTTTTGCGAGTGCAAAGGTAGTAAGTTTTTCTAACACCACCAAATTTTTGCAGCACTTTTTTACAGAAAAGATTATTTTTCATCGTTCCTTGCGTAATAATGGTTTATTTTTCTGTGCATATACCCTTCACGAACTTGTCTGTATCATAGCGAAAAAACACTCATTCTACATTTTGAACGAATATATTTTTATCTTGGTCCTATTTTTTTCGTATTCCTTCTTTTATTTAACCTAAAATGCGTAACTTTGCCTGCGAAAAAAAACTCACTAAGACATGGCAGGCATATACGTACATATCCCTTTCTGCGCAAGCAGGTGCATATATTGTGGTTTCTATTCTACGACAGGCACTCTTCACCACTGGCAAGACAGATACGTAAAGGCTGTACTGGCTGAATTGGAATTGCGCAAGGACTACCTTGGCGGAGAAGCGATAAAGACTCTATATATAGGCGGCGGCACTCCGTCACTGCTATCTCCCGACAATATTAGGCTGCTGGCACATGGATTGCGTACCATGAACGACAAAGTCCCTTCCCAACAAGCTGTTGCCATAGAAGAATTTACCATGGAGTGCAACCCTGATGACGTGACACCCTATCTGTGCTCTGTACTTGCTGAAGCAGACATCAACAGGGTTTCTATGGGCGTACAGACATTCTCTGACGACAGATTGCGTTTCCTACGCAGGAGGCACCGTGCGGAAGACGTGCCCCGAGCCGTGGAACACCTGCGCAAGGCAGGCATTAACAATATAAGCATTGACCTAATGTTCGGATTTCCAGGCGAGACAATAGAGGAATGGGAACAGGACATGGAGCGAGGCATAGCTCTGGACGTAGAGCACATATCGGCATATTCGTTGATGTATGAGGAGGGTACACCGCTATACACCATGCGTGAGAGGGGACTAATAACGAAAGACGATGAGGGGCACAGCGCTGAGATGTACGACAGGTTGCTTGACAGACTGTCGGAGGCTGGCTACGTGCACTACGAGATAAGCAACTTCGCAAAACAGGGATTCCGCTCTTTACACAACTCCTGCTATTGGAATGGCACAAAATACATAGGACTGGGGGCCGCCGCACACTCGTATGACGTAAACTCGAGGCAGTGGAACACCAGCGACATGGCAGCGTATGTACGCGCCATAGAATCAGGGGAAGTACCTATGGAGATAGAGATTTCTGACGCGAGGACACGCTACAATGACATGATAACAACAGTCTTGCGAACAACAGAAGGCATAGACCTCAGCAAGCTCAACACACAAGAGTACAGGTACATAATGAAAAATGCGCATAAAAGCATCAATGCAGGCACGCTTGAGGTTGTCAGCGGGAGGATGAGGCTGACGCGCAAAGGGCTATATATAAGCGACGAAGTGATGTCTGACTTAATATGGGTATGAGGGTGCAGCACTCTGCTCAAGACTCCCGGAAACGGTATTTTTTTGACAATACACATAACTTTTGGCAAAGAAAATGCTGGTATGTCATTTTTTTTTTGTAATTTTGCAGCCGCTTCACGGCAGCAGCATTACTGCGGCATACGGCATCAGCCAGCGGCAGGACGGCAGAATATAATTCGGGGCTTGCTCTTTGCTACCACAACCAGCATCCTACCCGTAAACATGAATTTAAGTATAACATAAATGGACGACTATCACGCGGAAGACAACGACATGACATCACTGCGTGAGGAACATCCCAACCATTAGACGGTTGAAGGCTTTAATGTCTTAGGTGGGAGGTATTACGGATTGGAGAGTGGACGATGTGCCCCACAACCATCAAGCCCTCAAACCTTTAACCAAACAACCTCATAACAGGCGGATTCCTCACGGCAGACACGGATTGTATTTGTCTGTGAGTTTTTTGAGGAACAGCCAGATGAAAAGATTTTGGAACACAAACGGCGGCATCCGTTCCATAGAGGAATGGGAGCCCAATTGCTGGATACAGGTCACCTGTCCTACCGATGAAGACCGCCAGCAACTGGAAGAAAAGTACCAGATACCAGAATACTTCTTCTCCGACATCTCCGATGCCGACGAGAGAGCCCGTTTTGAGTTTGACGAGGGTTGGCAACTCATAATACTGCGCATACCCTACATGAAGGAGGTTCGCTCTCGAACACCTTACACAACCGTACCATTGGGCATAATACATAAGGGTGATGTATTAATCACTGTCTGCTATTTTGAGACAGACATGATGATAGACTTCGTGAGCTACCAACAGCGGCGCAACGAGGGCTTCACCGACTATGTGGACATGATATTCCGTCTGTTCCTCTCCTCTTCCGTATGGTACCTGAAGCGTTTGAAACAGATTTCCTTATTGCTTGACAGGGCTAAACGGTCAATGGATCACAGCGTGAACAATACATCGCTGGTGAACCTGTCGCGCCTACAAGACTCGCTGACCTATTTCATCACCTCCATCAGAGGTAACGAGACGTTACTGCAAAAACTGAAGTTCAAGCTGCCCATCGATGAACTGGACGCAGACTTGATAGAAGACGTGAACATTGAGATGTCGCAGGCGCGAGAGACGGCACACATCTACGCAGAGATACTTGAGTCAACAATGGACACCTACACCTCAATTATCAATAACAACATGAACACAGTGATGCGCACGCTGACCTCGTTCTCGATAATATTAATGTTCCCAACGCTAATATCGTCCATGTTTGGCATGAATCTTATCAACGGCTTGGAGGCAAGCGAATGGGGCTTCCCCGTTGCGCTGGTCATATCTGTTGTCGTAAGCATCGGTTCATGGTTGATATTGCGTCATAAGAGCCTACTTTAGTTTTGATTTGCATCAAAAAAAATGCCCATATAATCCTTATTCTATTGTAAATGCTTGGTGTTAACGATAACAATTCGTAATTTTGCAATTGCTACAACGTTGAACAACCAACGCATATTGGTTTCAATCTCAATAATATAAGGTATCAAGATTAGGTTTATCAGAAGTTGTTGGGAGTTTGCTTTGCTGAAGATATGTGGCATATACGCCATAATCTAAGACACTATAAGCTAACTCCCGACAACTTCATTAATTTTAATACGACTAAGCAAGGTCATTATTAAAACAACAAAGAAATGACAACACTACGTAAAGCCAGAAAAACAGACGCCACATTCATTGCCCGTATGGTGCTTGCAGCATTGCACATAGACGAAAACAGCGACACAAGGCTATGCCGCCATATAAAAGAGTTGGTGGAGGACGAAGGGACACTGTATTCATGGCACCGCTGCATCATAGCAACAGACAACGATGAACGTGTTGGGATGTGCCTCGCCTACGATGCCGCTGACTACCACGAAAGGCGATTAAGGTCGTTCACCATGCCTTGCAGCGATGGCAAATCTGTTGCCGAAGACAACACTTCGCTATTGGAACAGGAGGACGAAGCCGGAGAGGGGGAGTATTACATAGACTCTGTTGCCGTAGTTGCCTCGCACAGGGGAGGCGGCATAGGGAGAACCCTTATGGCAGATGCCATTGCCAAAGGGAAGGCTTTGCATCTGCGCCCCACCCTACTCGTGGACCCAGCGAACACTAATGCCGTGAAGTTATATACTTCACTCGGTTTCCGCTACGAAAGAGACATTTTTGCCTTTGGACAGATATATCATAAATACAGCATTGTGATATAAATTTATGGGTTGTATTTCCTTGCAAGCAGCAAGAAACTACAACCCATAATTCTTATATGCCAATACCATCAAATAAAGACCGCCTATAACCTTGAAACAGCTTTCACCCCTTTCACGTTGCGTATTTTCTTTGCGAGTGATGACAAGCGGTTTGTATCATCAATAAGTACCGTGATTGTGCCACGGAAGATGCCATCGTTACTGTCTATCTGTATGCTGCGCATAGTTATATGTTCTTCTTTGGATATGATGGAGGTGATATTGTTCACGATGCCAATATCGTCATTGCCCACTACCTGAAGCGTGATAGCATATTGTCCGCCACTCTTACCGCTCCACCTTGCCTTCACTATCCTATATCCGAACCGTCTGCGTAGTTCGCAGGCATTAGGGCAGTCTTGCCGGTGTATCTTTATTCCACCCGCCACGGTGATGAAACCGAACACGTCATCGCCGTATATAGGGTTGCAACAACGGGCAAGCGAATAATCAAGTCCTTTGAGATTGCGGTCTATAACAAGTACGTCTGTCGAAGGCTTTCCCATGGCATTCGCGGGCGATGCTGACACATCCGTATCACGCAGCACGAACTCCGCCGCAGAACGTGGCACACCAGACTCTGATGATGCAGATGCAGAAGCCACAGAGGCAGGGTTCTTTAGTTCCAAATACCTCTCTATCACCGTAAGTGTGTCGAGCTGCTCATTGGCTATTGCCACGTAGAAATCTGACACCTCCTTGTAGCCCATCTTCTTTATAAGCTGCTGCATGAGGCTTTCATCCATCTCCACCTTACGGTTCTTGAACCGTCTCTCAAGCAACTCCTTCGCATACAGTCCATCCTTGGCCTGCGACTCCTTCAGTGCGAGGCGTATCTTGCTCCTTGCATGGGAACTCTTTACGAATGTCAGCCATTCCCGCTTAGGTTTCTGGCTGGTGGAGGTGGTTATCTCTACGGTGTCACCAGAATGTAACTTCTCCCTCATCGAGACGTTGCGTCCATTCACCTTGGCCCCCACACACTGGTTGCCAATACGTGAATGGATATGGTATGCGAAATCGAGTACAGTGGACCCGGCAGGGAATTTCCTTATCTCCCCCTTTGGTGTGAATACGTACACCTCATCCTCGTAAAGGTCTCCACGCAGCGAGTCCATGGCCTGCATACCGTCACCGGCTTCAAGTGCGGTGCGTATTGCGGCGAGCCATTCGTCCATGCCTCCACCGCTTTTAACGCCCTTATAGCGCCAATGTGCGGCAAGACCCTTCTCTGCTATCTCGTCCATTCGTTCAGTACGTATCTGAACCTCAACCCACTTGTTACCGGGTCCGAGCACGGTGATATGCAGTGATTCGTAGCCATTGCTCTTGGGGACGGAGAGCCAGTCACGCAGTCGTTTAGGGTTGGGCTGGTACATATCAGTAATGACGGAATAAGCCTGCCAGCACTCCATCTTCTCCCTCTCGGGCTTGGAATCCAATATTATGCGTATGGCAAAAAGGTCATAAACGCCTTCAAAGGGGCATTTCTGTTTTTTCATCTTCTGCCATATAGAGTGGATGCTCTTGGTACGTCCTTTAATATGGAAACGCAGTCCCACTTTCTCCAATTTTTCCTGCACAGGACCGATAAAGTCATCTATATACTTGTCACGTGCCGCCTTGGTTGCTGACAGTTTCTCACGGATATGATAGTAAGCATCATGCTCCAGATATTTCAACGACAGGTCCTCCAGCTCACTCTTCAACTTGTATAGTCCGAGTTTATGTGCCAACGGAGCATATAGGTAGCTGGCTTCTTCTGACACTCTGCGGCGTGCCTCCGTGCTTTCTGTGTCACGTATCTCGCGCATAATACATACCCTGTCAGCTATCATGATGAGTATCACACGCATATCTTCCGCAAACGACAGCAATAAGTTCCGGAAATTCTCTGTCTCTATTACGGGAGTTTTCTTGTATAGCTCTTGCACCTTGTGCAGTCCTCTGACGATGGCAGCCACTCCTACACCGAAAAGACTCTCTATGCTTTTCAGCGTGAGAGGTGCTTCCCCGCCGTCGTTCCCATCAACGGTAAGCGGCTGCACAAGTATCGCTATCACTCCGTCACGCCGTAATCCTATCTCATCCACGGCGATGTGTGCCGTCTGCAATGCCATTAGTATTGGATTGAGTCCGAAAACATCACGCGTTACCACATTTTTCTTTGCGGCATCAAGCAATATCATGCGTAATTTCTCCTCGTCGTCTGGCAATAAGGTGTCTGCCACACGCTGCCGCAAGGCTTGCAGTGCTTGCAGAGCTTTGCGCTTCTCCGTTTCTGTGAATGAGAGCATAGACCTTTTTATAAATAAGCCCCCTACCTTCACTGATTGGAGTTAGGGGGCTGGGGTTATTAATATCACTTATCTTCCACGTCGGCTTCCATATCACCTTCTACAAAAAGACGTACCATCTCTGGCTTACCGTTTGTATTAACGGTGATAGATTTCTTGAAATGCCCGCCAAGCTGTATGCGCGACGCATTATACTCCACGCTGATAGTCCCTGTGGCTCCAGGCTTGACCGGTGTCTTAGTAAATTTCGCCACGGTGCATCCGCAAGAGGCAACGGCACGGTATATCAGCAGGTCCTCGTCGCCAGTGTTTGTGAAGTTGAACACACAAGTCTGCGGACCATCCGACTTCTTGAATTTCCCGAAGTTGTGACTTACTTTCTCAAACTTTACTTTCGGCTCTGCCATTGTGCAGAGGCTTACGCTCATCAGAGCGATGATGGCAAATAATAATTTCTTCATTCTTTTTTCTTTTTTCCCGATTTTACGAATAGTAGCAGAAGAGTGTCTCTGACTATACAAGCTCATATAGTTCCGATGGTGATTTCCTTTTAAGATCTTCCACTATAAAGTCCTTCCCTATGATGATGCCGTAGCTTCGCAATGTCTGCTCCACCGTCTTTAGGGCAAGCACAGGGTGGTTGTTCTCCTCACTCAAGTGGCATAGCCATACACGCTTCAAACACGTTGTCGCGTAATTGGCTATGGCTTCTCCACACGCCACATTGGATAAATGTCCCGTTGGCCCGTCTATACGTACCTTCAGGTGTTGCGGGTAGGGACCGTTCTTTAGCATCTCCACGTCATAGTTCGCTTCTATGACGAGATAGTTCGCCTCTGCTATATAGTCTTGCATCTCCTCTGTCACGTGACCGACATCAGTCATCAAGCAGAATGTGACTCCTTCCGCCTCTATACGATAGCCTACGTTGCCAGAGCTATCGTGCGGTACAGCAAACGGCGTCACGATGAAGTCCCCTAACCTTATTTTTTCGCCCTTGGAGATGTGCCTCACATTATCGGCAGGTATTTTCCGTGGCACACAGTAGTTACGATATATGCCATTGTGTACCTCGTTTATTGCATAAACAGGTATGTTGTATTCCGAACTTATTATACCAACCGACTTTACGTGGTCAGCATGGTCGTGGGTTATCAATATATGTTTGACGCTGTCAAGGCGAAGCCCGTAATTGTGAAGATGTTTTTTCAGAGTGCGTAATCCTACACCGGCATCTATCAACAATGCGTCATCGGCAGTTTGGAGGTAATAGCAGTTTCCACTGCTTCCGCTGCCTAAGGATATAAATCTCAGCATTTTTAGTGTAAATTTTGTGCAAAAGTAGCAAAAATCTTTGGGCTATCCAAAAAAAAATATGTACCTTTGTCCTTATTTTACGAAATTTAATAATTAGCTATGCCTCACAACCAGTTATCATCCAAAACACTTACCATATACAAAGCCAGCGCTGGTAGCGGCAAGACCTTCCGACTTGCCGTTGAGTACATAAAATTACTCATCTGTAACCCAAGAGCATACGAGGGCATTCTCGCTGTTACCTTCACCAATAAGGCAACGGAGGAGATGAAGACGCGCATTCTTTCGCAACTATATGGTATATGGAAACGGTTGCCCGATTCCGCACCTTACATGAACGAAGTGACTCAAAGCCTCGGCATCAGTGAGGAAACGGCAGCGACAAAGGCAAGGGAGGCACTACACCTATTGCTGCACAATTATCATTTCTTCCGAGTGCAAACAATTGACACATTCTTTCAAGCCGTATTGCGGAACCTTGCAAAAGAACTTCAGCTGAATGCTTGTCTGCGTGTTGGTCTCAACAACCAGCAAGTGGTAGAGCAAGCTGTGGACGAGATAATAGATTCCATTGCCGATGACAAGACCATGATGCAGGTCATAATGAGCTATGTAAGAGAGAGTATGGCAGAAGACAAGACATGGAACATCATCGGACAACTAAAAAGGTTTGGAGGAACAATCTTCAGCGAGCAATACAAGCAGAACCGCAGAAGAATGGACGAGGTATTTGCTGACCAAGGTTTCTTTGACAGATACAAGAAGAAGTTGCGTGACATCATCACCCAGACAGAGGAGAAATACAAGGAACTGGGCAGAGAGGCACTGGATGAAATAGAGCAAGCAGGACTGAGCGTAGAGGATTTTCCTTATAAGAACACAGGACCCGCAAGCTATTTTCTTAAGTTGGCCAAAGGAATATTCAGCGAGAAAGACATTATGACCGCAAGGGTCAAGGCCGCCATAGACGACTCTTCAAAATGGGTCACTAAAGCATCAAAGGAAAAAGAACTCATACTTCTTTTCGTAGAAAGCACACTGCTACCTCTCATCCGTAAGATAGAGGAAAGCCGCAACGAAGATGCCCGCAACTATATGTCGGCAAAAGTGACGCTGAAACATATCAACGACGTAAGGCTCCTCCGCAGCATTGAGCAAGCAGCACAATCTCTCAATGACACTGCGCAGCGCTTCATGCTTAGCGACACACAGAGCCTTCTACACGAGATAATAGAGGATGGCGACTCCCCTTTCATCTTCGAGAAAATTGGTTCACGACTTGAGCACGTTATGATAGACGAATTTCAGGATACGAGTACCATACAGTGGGCAAACTTCAAGCCTCTGCTGCATGAGTGCATGAGCCAAGGCTTTAACAGCCTTATCGTGGGCGATGTGAAGCAGAGCATCTACCGTTTCCGCAACGGTGACTGGAGACTTCTCAACGATATTGACAAGGAGTTTCCACCACACGAGTTGGCTTTTCCGCCAATAAAAACCAACAGACGTTCTGACATGAACGTCATCAACTTCAACAACACCTTCTTCTCCATCGCCGCAGCTTTGGAGGCGGAAGGCGTAAAGGAGTATTCCGAAGCCAAGGCAGAGAGTTTAGAAAAGGCCTATGCCGATGTAATGCAAGACATACCTGACGGACGAGAACCTATAGGACTGGTCCATCTGGAAATGCTTCCCCACGATATGCTGGACAGTATGCAAGAACTCACATTGCGAAACATTCTTGACTTATTAGACCTGGGGGCAAGGCAGAAAGACATAGCCATTCTGGTGAGGAAAGGTAAAGACATCCCAACACTCGCACACTATATAGAGACCTACAGCGATGTAAAAGTCGTATCAGCCGAAGCATTTAGGTTAGATGCTTCAGCAGCAGTGAGAATTATAGCCAATGCCATGTCACTACTCGCCCATCCACAAGACAGTATAGCCCTTGCTTCTTTAGTGACAGACTATCATGTCACTATCACGGACAACAAGAAAGCACTCGATGAAGCTCTCGCCAATAATCAAGATTTGCACGACTTGCTTCCTGAAAGCTTTGTCGCAAACCAAACTGCATTGCTATCAATGAGCCTCCATGACATGGCAGAGACATTGGTAAGACTCTTCTCTTTAGACAAATGCACTCAGCAGTCAGCATATATTACTGCTTTCTTTGACGCTCTGCAAGACATCTCCAACGATATGGCTCCCGTGCTGGAGGATTTCATCAAAGTATGGAACGAAGAACTGGCACACAGCACTATTGAAACCACAGACAGCGATGGTGTGCGCATACTCACCATACATAAAAGCAAGGGATTGGAGTTCAAACACGTAATCCTGCCTTACTGCAACTGGAATGGTAATCCCCCACACTCCATCATCTGGGCTTCCCCGCAGACAGAGCCGTTCTCCGAACTGCCTCTCATTCCTTTGGACTACCTGCAAGCAGGCACTCTGAAAGGTACTATATACGAGAACGACGGCTACGAAGAACATATAATGAACGTTGTAGACAACCTTAACCTACTCTATGTGGCAATGACGCGTGCAAGTCATTCGCTGTTTATTATCGGGGAAAGAAACAAGACGAGCTTCACACGGTCCAAAGTCATCTGTGAAACCATAGAGCAACTGCCCCAGACTATCAACGGCATCGAGGTTCATATCGAGGGCATGGACAACGAGGAAGATATTCTCTCCGTGACTTACGGAAGAATCGCGCTAAAGGAAGAAGACAGAAGGGCCTCAGCAAACGTATTCTTGCCCGCTGTTACTTCTTGTGATGTAGCCGTATGCTCTTACCAGAACGATGTAGAGTTCAAGCAGAGTAGCGATAGCCGCCGCTTCGCACAAGATACTATTGACGAAACTGACCGCCAGCGCATGATAAGGATGGGCACCGTATTGCACCAGCTATTCGCCTCCATCCGTACCACCGCCGACATCGAGCCTGTACTGCAAAGAATGGAATTTGACGGCACGCTGTACGGAGAAGAGATAACACGCGAAAAGCTAATATCCACACTTAAAGAAAAGTTTTCAAATGAACAGGTAAGATATTGGTTCTCCGACCATTGGAAAGTATTCAACGAGCGTTGCATTATCTCTCTTGACAATAGCGAGCATCGTCCTGACAGAGTCATCTACGATGGTAATGAAACCATTGTCATCGACTTCAAATTTGGCAGTCCCTCACCCAAGCACCACGAACAAGTACAAGGGTATATCAACCTTCTTTGCCAGATGGGAATGCCAAACGTACATGGCTTCTTATGGTACGTAAACTCTTCTGAAATCATCAGCGTAAACCAATAACTCCCACAACAAACAAAACACACGAGATATGTTCACCTTCCTTGATATCGTAGCACAAGATTTGTATGCCAAGACCGGGGGCAACTTCTCCGATACTGTCATCGTATTCCCCAACAAGCGCGCCTCTTTGTTTTTCAACAAGGCTCTCACCCGACTGACCGACAAACCTATCTGGAGTCCACAATACACCACCATCAGCGAATTATTCCGTCAGTATTCTACCATGGAAACGGGAGACCGCATAAAGCTTGTATGCGACCTCTACCTTTCTTACACGGAGGTGACAGGAGCGAACGAACCACTCGATAGCTTCTATGGATGGGGAGAACTGATGCTTAACGACTTCGATGACATAGACAAACACATCGCCGATGCTAACAGAGTATTCTCTCTTCTCAGCAATATCCATGAACTTGACGGCATAGAATTCCTCACCGACAAGCAGCAACAAGCATTACAACGCTTTTTCAGTAATTTCTCTAAAGAACACAATACGGAGTTGAAGAAACGTTTCCTGCAACTGTGGAACAAATTTGGCGACATCTATACAAACTATCGCCAACGACTTAACGCACAGGGCATAGCATACGAAGGAATGTTGTATCGTGATGTAATAGAGAATGTTATAAGAAAGGAAACCACCTCCGCAGACAGCAACACGTATATCTTCGTTGGCTTTAACCTGCTGCATGAGGTAGAGATGGAACTGTTCTCTTTCTTCAAGAAGCAAGGCAAAGCTATGTTCTACTGGGACTACGACACTTACTACATGGATGGTCACGAGGCAGGAAAATTCATTTCACAATACTTGAAGTACTTCCCCAACGAGCTTAATGCTGACAGCCCAGCCTACCATAACCTTGGAAAGCAGACGGAGGTGTCTTTCATCTCCTCTCCCACCGAAGACTTGCAAGCGCGCTATATCGCCCAATGGCTCACACCGGAGCGCATTGCCGCTGGCAGACGTACTGCTATTGTCCTTGCCAACGAGGGATTGCTGGAAACCGTTCTCCACTGTCTGCCCCCATCTGTCAAGAGCGTTAACATCACCACGGGCTACCCTTTGGAGAAGTCCCCTATAGCATCCTTTGTGCGCATTATGGTAAACCTGCTTATACGCAGGTCATATTCCCTGCACAATGTCAATGCCGTGCTGCGCCATCCCTTTGCTAAATACCTATCCCCAAAGATAGAGGAGCTGCACCAACGGCTGAACAGCGAGATAATATATTACCCCTCATTGGCAGACCTATCCGTGGACGACATCACCCAACGCCTCTTCGCTCCACTTGCCAACCGCCGTGACTGCAACGAAATCAACGACAGGCTGCTGTGGATGGTACAGACCATTGCCGTTAACATACCGCAGGAGGACGACCTTGCGAGGGAGGCGCTGTACCGTATGTATTCCATCCTTAACAGGATAAAGGGCATCGCCCCAACCAGTTGGTCCACCTCACTCTACCAAGGGCTGCTACAACAGATTATACAGATGACTACCATTCCCTTCCACGGAGAGCCGATAGAGGGAATACAAATCATGGGTGTGCTCGAGACACGCAACCTGGACTTCGACCACCTTCTTCTATTATCATGCAACGAGGGCAACCTGCCTGCGAAGATAAATGATGCCTCTTTTATACCACACTCTGTGCGAGTGGGTTACGGCCTCACCACCATCGACAACAAGGTAGCCATTTACGCGTACTATTTCCACCGACTACTGCAACGCACCAGCGATGCGCACATCCTCTATAACACCTCTACCAGCAATGGTCACAGCGGGGAGATGTCACGCTTCATGCTGCAACTGATAGCCGAAAGCCCGTTGCGCATAACGCGAAAGGCACTGTCTGCTGGTCAGGAAGCGTCAATTTATCTCCCCGCGGAGAAAGCGAAGACCAATGACATCGTTGGCACACTCGTCAACCGCGGCTATTTCTCACCGTCAGCACTCGGCACATACCTGCGCTGCCCCATGAAGTTCTATTATAAATATGTGGCAGGAATAAGCGACAACACCGAAAGTGATGAGGAAGACATGGACGCAAGAGTCTTCGGCAATATATTCCACAAAGCCGCGGAGATGCTGTACGAGCCTTTCAAGGGAAGGAGCGTAACGGCAGAATATCTTGACAGGCTGCTGAAAGAAAAAGGCAACGCCACTCTTCAAAGGATTGTTGACAAGGCTTTCCGCACGGAACTGTTCCTGTTAAAAGACAATGACCGCCCGATGCCGCGCCTCAACGGCCTACAAACCATTAACCGCGAAATGGTACTGACATTCCTGCGCAACCTGCTGGAATACGACAAGAGGCACGCCCCATTCACCATCATCGCCACAGAAGAGAAGGTAGAAGACACTGTTAACATAACGGTTGACGGCAAACAGCACGACATAAAAATCGGCGGCAGCATAGACCGCCTCGACTCATATACCGATGCCGATGGCGTAAAGCGCGTGCGCGTCATCGATTACAAAACAGGACGTAAGACAAAGAGTTTCAATATGCCTTCCGTAGAAGACATATTCGATAGCGCAAGGATTAAAGACCACGCCGACTATTACTTACAGGCACTGATGTATTCAAGCATCGTAGCCAACAGTCAGCCGCTACCCGTCTCGCCTAACCTGTTCTACGTGCAACAGGCACTTCAAGATAATTTCACGCCAATACTGGCAATCAACAAGCAACCCATACTCGATGTCAGGGAATATCAACAAGAATACAATGATAATGTAAGGCGACTCATATCCAACATATTAAACAAGGAGATACCCTTCCGCCCCACTAACGACATCCACACGTGCGAGTCATGTCCCTATGCGCCTTTCTGCTGTTAATCTCAGCCTCATCCCACCGTGACCTTCACCCTGGATATGCGGCGTTGCTCTTTCTTGAGGATTTCAAATGACACATTCTTATAGTTGAAACGCTCATGGATACTTGGGAAGTCGCCCTTCAGTTCCAGCATCAGGCCAGCGATGGTGTCTGCCTCTGTATGCTCATCGAAAAAGTCATCGCCAAGGTCCAGCAGGCGTGAGAAATCAACCAGTTTGGTCTTTCCCTCAAAGACATAGCTGTTGTACGACAGCTTCACATACTGCATATCCTCTTCATCATACTCGTCGTTTATCTCACCGACTATCTCCTCCAGTATGTCTTCCAGAGTTATGATGCCGCTCGTGCCTCCAAACTCATCTACCACTATCGCGATATGCACTTTGTTCGTCTGGAACTCATGTAGCAAGTCATCTATCTTCTTTGTTTCTGGCACGAAGTATGCGGGGCGTATAAGGCTCTGCCAACGGAAGTTGGCGGGCTTGCCTATATGTGGCAGCAAGTCCTTGATATACAGCACTCCCCTTATGTTGTCCACGCTTTCTTGATATACGGGGATGCGGCTGTAATTATTGTCCACCACACATTTCAGCACATCGACGAAAGACGTGCGCACGTCAATGTCAACGATGTCCTGTCGGCAGGTCATAATCTCCCTCACCATCTCGTCGCTGAAACGTATGATACCTTGCAGCATTTCCTTCTCCTCCTTGATATCCTCCTTGTCTGTTATCTCAAGGGCGTGCTCCAACTCATCAACACTGATTACATGGTTCTTACGCTGCACAAACTTCTCGGCAATGAAGCCCGACCCGAGCAGCATCGTGCCGATAGGCCAGAATAGCTGGCGGGCAAAAAGGATACCGTTCACCACACGCCGACAGAACACAAGTGGCGAGATGCGCGAATACACCTTCGGGATAATCTCACCGAAGAGCAGCAACAAAAACGTAA
This sequence comes from Prevotella sp., assembly GCA_022773825.1. GTDB lineage: Bacteria > Bacteroidota > Bacteroidia > Bacteroidales > Bacteroidaceae > Prevotella. Next base: position 4,018 of record JALFOF010000053.1, on the reverse strand, counting down.
GCAGTACCGTGATGCACAGGAACTGCAACCAGTACGCACTGCCGAAATCCACTACCGAAGCGATGGCATAGTTCAACAGCATTATTATAGTTACGTTAACGAAATTGTTGGTTATGAGGATTGTTGCCAACGTGCGCTCTGAGTCCTCACGAAGCATAAGTATCTTCTTGTCTCTTTCCCTCTCCTCATCCAACTGCGCTATGTCGTTAGGCGACAGACTGAAGAAAGCAATCTCCGAACCACTGGCAAAACCAGAGAGAAGTAATAGCACGGCAGCAAGTACTAAGCACACTATCACGGAAAACGAAGGGGGCAACAGATGCACCTCTTCAAGCAATGACATATAACTCGACGAATCCAAAATTTCTAACGATTTAGTTCGGTTCTATATATAGATAACAAAAAAAACGTTATATCACCCTTTAATATTAAACAGTCTGGCAGGCAATTTCCATAACCCACCTTATAATATAATCATCCCTTAAAACGGAAGGACGTCCTCGTCCGCTTCCGTCGTTACAGTGGCAGCAGGACCTTTCTGTTGCATCCCTGCCATGGGTTGAGGCTGTGCTGGCTGGCTGGCGGCACGTGGCGTCAGCATCTCCATATTGTCCACTATAATCTCCGCTGCCTCACGCTCTATACCTCTCTTGTCGTCATACTTCCTGTATTGCAACCTGCCATCGACATACAGTTTGTCACCTTTGTGCACATAATGCTCCACCACTTTGGCAAGCCTGCGGTAAAACACCAGTGTATGCCAGTCTGTCCTATCTGGCACCCTTGTGCCGTTGGGCAGTGTATAGCCTTTCTCATTAGTTGCCAGACGAATCGTTGCTACTGCTTGATCAGCCTCATAATACCTTACGTCGGGCTCCGCGCCGACATTGCCTATAAGCATCACCTTATTCATTGCATCCTGCGCTTTTATCGTTTCACCGAATTACTTACACTTCCCAAGATACCTATAAGTGAAGTTCTTGCCCTTACATGAAGGAAACTGCGAACGCCCATCGACCCTCTGCATCAAGTAGTCCGTAATGCGTTTATAGCAATCCATCGCCGAATTGGCCTTGCAGCAGGCGGTAAACGTGGTGTCCCTATACTCGCATTTACCAACATGGTTCACCACTACCCTCTTGAACTCTATCGTTCCCTCGTACCAACCTACTTTCTCCGCACAAAGGTACATCTGCTCCCGAGCCTTCGTCTCTGCCGCACTGACACTCCTCAATGCCTTCTTGTCCTTGAAGTCCTGCATTGACGCCGCCTCCGTCTTAATCATTATAAAGTACACGCGCGGACGCACCTTATATCTTTTGGGGAACTGCACATCGCTCGCCACATATTCCCTAAGGTCTGTCACCATCGCGGGTGTCACCGTAATGTCGGGTATGGTCTCAAGGAAATATATCGCCTCATCAACAGTTTTCACGAAAGCCTCGTTGTCAAAATATCTGATATAATAATTCATTGTGAGCAGTAAGTAAAAAGACGAGAAGCGACAACAATGTCCTTCAAACTTGTCTCATTATAATTAATGTTTATAATAACGAAATAAAATTTCCGAAAAAAGCATGTGGCAGCAACCGCCCATAACAAAGTCATAAAAACAATGCCGCTACCACGGCAACCCGGAACATAAATGGAGCGGAAAACGGGACTCGGACCCGCGACCCCAACCTTGGCAAGGTTGTGCTCTACCAACTGAGCTATTTCCGCAGAAAATAAGTGAAGAGGAGGAGACTCGAACTCCCACGTCACAATTGACACTACCCCCTCAAAGTAGCGCGTCTACCAATTCCGCCACCTCTCCAGCATTTTCTCCTTACAAGAAGTAACTAAAGGTCTAATAACCTTGTGCCCAGAACAGGACTCGAACCTGCACGCCTCGCGGCACACGCACCTGAAACGTGCGCGTCTACCAATTCCGCCACCTGGGCATTCATTGACTGTTTTTCAAGAAAGTCAACCGTTTATTAATTCGTTACTTCTTGTCGTTCCAATAAATCGAGCGGAAAACGGGACTCGGACCCGCGACCCCAACCTTGGCAAGGTTGTGCTCTACCAACTGAGCTATTTCCGCAATTCGTAACCTCTGAATATCTCTAAACTAAGCTATCGAGAGGCGCATTTCTCTAAATGCGATGCAAAGGTACTACCTTTTTGCGAAAAAGCCAAACTTTTTACGTACTTTTTTGTGCCACAAAGAGATTTAATAGCCTTTCCTTGATTTGTATCAAGCGTACAAGATAACTCTGTCTCCCTATCCTGTGCTCAATACCATAGCTCAACCTTTGGTGTCGTACCACGGTAATCGGGCATACACTGACCTATGGAAGCACCTATATACGTGGGGTCGCAGATGGTGAAGGTCTTGCCGTCATAGACATACCCGGAGCCGCTAACCTCCTCGCGGAAGTTCACCGCCGTACACTCATGACCGGGAAATTGTATCAGGTGCACATCCAAACCGAGAAGGTTGCGCACAAGGTAAGCATAGAAGATAGCCCTGTCCTCGCAGTCGTTCTTGGGGTAATAGAAATTTTCCTCAAGGAAATACGCCTTCTCATATCCATGCTGGTCGCCATCGGTGGCATAAGCAAAGGCATGCTGCACGAAATGCAGCAGTTTGTTGGCTGCCGCGGTCTCCGACAGACCTGCGATGTGTGGCTTCAACTGTTCCAAAACGCCTTTGCGCAGTTTCGCGTCGAGCACGGACATGGCATAGTTCGGCACATCCATCTGCGGATAGCGTCGTAGCATCTCCATCGTCCGCACATCGACATCCGCCTCCACCGTCATGCCGTCATATTCTAACGTGCAGTGGTGACTGCTGCCGCCTGACACTCCAATGTTCCCTTTCAGCAGCATATCCATAGCGTTGCCTTGCTCAGCGTCACGGGGCAGTTCGCAGGTATAGAGGCTACCACCCTCGGGTGCCTCCTTGCCATTGTCCTGATATATGTAATACTTCTTGCCGTCTATCACGAGGTAGCTACGGGCATACACTTTCTGCCTCACGGCAAACAGCAGGCATGGCGCACCTCCGCAGTCAGCTATGCGCACATCGTAGCCCATGTTGGCAAGCAGGAAATGCTGCAACGCCACACGGCTGGCGGCACTGGCTGTCGGGCACTGCTCATTGACACACTCACGCACCATCTCGTATGCGAACCAGTCGTTCAGTCCCAGTGTCCGCACGTTGCCCTTCAGTGTCTCCGCCACCTTCTTCATACCACTGCCCTCATACTGCCGCCATGCCGCCGCCACAGCCTGCGGTTTCAGTCCTTCCACTGCGGCACACTCCATTCGTGGAGCTTTCAGCCTTGCGCCATAGAAGGAGAATGTCGCCTCCTGCGGTGTCTGCGGCACTGTCGGTACTGTAGGCACGGCAGGCTTCACGGGCGTGGTGGGCTGCGGCTTTTCCTTTGGCACCGTCACCACGGGTTTGTCCTCCGCTGGTGGTAATGCCGGCGTGGTCTTCACATCTGGCGGAGTGACGGGTTTTGGTTTTTCGTCCCTCGCCTCGCCTTTGAAGGCTTTGTACTCTTTCCATACCGTGTCGAGGTAATCGGCATAGCCGTCCAACACGGATTTGCGGAAATTACTATACCCTTCCATCATTCCCTTGCGGAATTGCTGGAACATGTCTGTCGCCGTCTGCGCCTGCGCCACGCAGGGCATAACCATCATGGCTGTGATGTATATTATCTTTTTCATATTCTTTTTTAGGGGGAGTTATTGGGAGTTATAGGGAGTTAGTTGGAGTTAGTTGGAGTTAGTTGGAGTTAGTTGGAGTTAGTTGGAGTTAGCGGACAATAGTAATGTCCATTAACTCCACAGGTCGGAAGACCTGTTAACTCCCTATAACTCCCTGTTAACTCCCTATAACTCCCTATAACTCCCCCTAAAAAAGAATATGAAAAAGATAATATACATCACAGCCATGATGGTTATGCCCTGCGTGGCGCAGGCGCAGACGGCGACAGACATGTTCCAGCAATTCCGCAAGGGA
>JALFOF010000051.1 GCA_022773825.1 Prevotella sp. | reverse complement strand
AGACGGCATACGGTGGCACCATCTTCTTACGCTGGAGGACTCACCCATAAGCCAGTATTCATACCCTGCCATAATACAGGGACGAGACGGCTATCTGCATGCCGTATATACGTGGCGGAGACAGAGGATAGCCTATAAGAGGATTGTACTTGGTGCAAAATAAGTGGCGGCATCCATGGATTACAAATGATGCCGTTTCCGTAATGTACCATTGTAGGGCGAGAACCATTCTGCTGACAAATATTATTGTAAATCAGATTGTTACCAGACGTAATCGCAATGTTGTTGAGATTGCACTGTAAAAGCATTGCGATTACGTTGTAAAAGCATTGCTATTACACGGTAAAAGGGCTGCTTCCACACTGTGAAAGCAGCCCTTTTACCGTAGGAGTGAAATTTACAATTTTCGCAATCCCTATTTTATGCCTCGCTCGTTGAGTGCCTTAGTATATTTCGCTGCGTTGTCAAGGTGCTCGGGATAAGTGCGCGCGAAGTTGTGAGTGCCAGAGAAATCCTCTTTGGCGCACATGTAAAGGAAGTCGTGGCGTACAAGGTTGAGCACCGCATCGATGCCTGCCACGCTCGCCACACGTATCGGGCCTGGTGGCAGTCCCGTGTTGGCGTAGGTGTTGTAGGGTGACTTGACGCGCAGCATATTGTGGTAAATGCGGCGTATGTCAAACTGTTTCAAGGCAAATTTGATGGTGGGGTCAGCCTGAAGGGGCATATTCTGCATGAGGCGGTTATAGTACATACCTGCCACCATGGGTTTCTCGGCGTTATTAGCGGTCTCCTCGTCCACGATGGAGGCGAGGGTTACGACCTGCAGCGGAGTAAGCCCCAAAGCATCGGCCTTGCTCTTACGGCTACCGTTCCAGAAGGTCTGTTGCTCCTTGTGCATCTTGTCGAGCAGGCGCGGCACGCTGATATTCCAATACACCTCGTAGGTGTTGGGTATGAACATGGCGATAATGGTAGCAGTGTCAGCACCGTACCGTGCGCAGGAGTCATTGCTCGTGAGGTATGCCTCCAGCTCTTCTTTGTTCATCATAAGCTTTTCAGCCAACTCCTCGGCAAGGCGGTCGGTGGTGCGGACGGAGGGTATGGTGAGCCTGAGAGGGCTCTGCTGTCCGTTGCGCAGGTGGCGAAGCAACTGGAAGGAGCCAATGGAGGGTGTTATCTCGTAGCGTCCCGTGCGAATGTTCTCCGCATAACCAGAGTGGCGCGCGAGGATGATGATGGACGATACACTGATGCTCTTGCAGTGCTCGGAGAGCTTTGCGGAGAGCGAGTCTATGTCGTCGTCATTGTCGAGGTATAGGTACGCCGTGCTGCCGCTCTTGCTGACTGGGGCGAGGAGGCAGTAGGCTATGAGGCCTGCCATGATGACGATGAGGGCGGAAAGTGCCCAAGGGAAACTTTTTCTTGAAAATATGTTCATAGTTGTTTGGTTGTTTGGTTGTTTGGTTGTTTAGTTGTTTAGTTGTTTGGTTCTTCGCTGTGCGAAGCGGCAGAGCCGAGCGGTTTGGTGGTTTAGTAGTTTGGGTATCACGGGTTGATACCCGTGACACAGGGGCGGGGGGAGTATTTAGTTGTTTTGTTGGTTCTTTGCAAGCAAAGCGGCAGAGCCGAGCGGGTGGTTTAGTTATTTGGTTGCTTTGTTACATTTAACTAAACCACTAAACCACTAAACCACTAACAAACCATCTGCAAAGTTAGTAATAATATAACTATTGCGTTCATGTTTAGGCATAATTAATAATCGTTGCGTTAATAATAATTAAAAAATGAATTTTGCAGAGTGCTGCTTACTCATTATTAATTAAAAAAGTATTAACTTTGCACCCGACTTTCATGTTGGGAGTCTCTTAATTATTTATATTTTAATTTATGTCTAACTTTAAAAACGTACAGCCGCTCGAGGACTTCAACTGGGAAGAGTTCGAGAATGGCAGTATCACTGGCGAAAGCAAGGAGGCTCAGGAAGCCTCTTATGACGCTACTCTTAACAAGGTCTCTGAGGGCCAGGTTGTAGAGGGCACCGTAATCTCCATTGACAAGAAGGAGGTTATTGTAAACATCGGATACAAGAGCGACGGCATCATCGCCGCTTCTGAGTTCCGTTACAATCCAGACCTGAAGGTCGGCGACACCGTTGAGGTTTATGTCGAGAATCAGGAGGACAAGAAGGGTCAGCTCATCCTTTCTCACAAGAAGGCTCGTCTGAGCAAGAGCTGGGATCGCGTTAACGCAGCCCTTGAGAACCAGGAAATCATTCAGGGTTTCATCAAGTGCCGCACCAAGGGTGGCATGATTGTCGATGTATTCGGCATCGAGGCATTCCTCCCAGGTTCACAAATCGACGTGCATCCAATCCGCGACTACGACGTATTCGTAGGCAAGACAATGGAGTTCAAGATTGTGAAAATCAATCAGGAGTTCCGCAATGTCGTTGTATCTCACAAGGCTCTCATCGAGGCAGAGATTGAAGCTCAGAAGAAGGAGATTATGTCTAAGCTCGAGAAGGGTCAGGTTTATGAGGGTACCGTTAAGAATATCACTTCTTACGGCGTATTCATCGACCTCGGCGGCGTTGACGGTCTCGTACATATCACAGACCTCTCTTGGGGCCGCGTAAGCGATCCTCACGAGGTAGTACAGCTCGACCAGAAGATTAACGTGGTAATTCTCGACTTCGATGACGAGAAGAAGCGCATCGCTCTCGGTCTGAAGCAGCTCACACCGCACCCATGGGATGCTCTCGATCCTAACCTCAAGGTTGGCGACCGCATAAAGGGTAAGGTTGTCGTTATCGCTGACTACGGCGCATTCGTAGAGGTGGCACCTGGCGTAGAAGGTCTTATCCACGTTAGTGAGATGTCTTGGAGCCAGCATCTGCGCTCCGCACAGGACTTCCTCTCTGTGGGTGACGAGGTGGAGGCAGAGATACTCACACTCGACCGCGAGGAGCGTAAGATGTCACTCGGCATCCGTCAGCTCAAGGAAGATCCATGGGCAGAGATAGAGACAAAGTACCCTGTAGGCTCTAAGCACACCGCAAAGGTACGCAACTTCACCAACTTCGGCATCTTCGTAGAGCTGGAAGAGGGCGTTGACGGACTGATACACATCTCAGACCTCTCTTGGACAAAGAAGGTTAAGAAGCCTTCAGAGTTCACTTCAGAAGGTTCTCCGATAGAAGTAGTGGTTCTTGAGATAGACAAGGACAACCGTCGTCTCTCTCTCGGCCACAAGCAGCTGGAGGATAACCCATGGGATACCTATGAGACAATATACACTCCTGGCTCTGTTCACACAGGCAAGATTACCGAACTGATGGACAAGGGCGCTGTCATACTCCTCAACGAAGGCGGTGAGGGCTTTGCTACTCCTAAGCACCTCGTTAAGGAAGATGGCACACAGGCACAGAAGGGCGAGGAGCTTGAGTTCAAGGTTATCGAGTTCGTGAAGGAGACAAAGCGCATCATCCTTTCTCACTCTCGCACATTCGAGCCAGAGAAGCCAATGGATGAGAAGAAGCCCGCACGCGGCGGCGCTAAGCGTTCACAGAAGAAGGAGGAGACAGCACCAATCAACAACGTGGCTGCTTCAACCTCACTCGGAGACTTTGACGCTCTCGCAGCACTCAAGGCACAGATGGAGAAGGGCAAGTAATGCCTCTAACCATGTAGCATAACAAGAGGCGTAGGAAAAACAATCCTGCGCCTCTTTTTTTCTATAATACCTATATAACCTATGACAATCAACGAAAGATACGACCGCGTGATAGGCTACTTCAAGGAGACGCAGCCAGTGGTAGATACGGAATTGGAGTATGGCACTATCTTCCAGCTGCTCGTTGCTGTGGTGCTCTCGGCGCAATGCACCGACAAGCGTGTCAACATGATTACGCCACCACTCTTCAGAGACTACCCCGACGCGGCGGCGATGGCAGCGGCCGACGAGGCGGAGATATACGAATACGTGAAGAGTGTGTCGTATCCCAATGCCAAGGCAAAGCACCTTGTGGGACTGTCGAGGATGATAATGACGGACTATGGCGGAGAGGTGCCCGGCGATATGCGCCTCCTTCTCAAGTTGCCTGGTGTGGGACGCAAGACCGCAAACGTGATACAGGCGGTGGCATTCGGTAAGAGTGCCATGGCGGTTGATACGCATATCTACCGTGTAAGCCACAGGTTGGGACTGGTACCGCCAAGCTGCAACACGCCGTTGAAGGTGGAACAGCAACTCACGAAGCATATCCCACAAGAGGAGATACCACGCGCCCACCACTGGTTGCTGCTCCATGGCAGATATGTCTGCAAGAGTTTGAAACCACAATGCACCGTCTGTCCTTTCACATCCTTTTGCCCCAAGAGGCTTGAAGGAAGCAAACTTGGAAAATAAAGCTATGAAAAGACTATTTGTTTTGCTCGCAATAACGCTGCTGCCAGCCTTCTTTTCCATGGCAGCAACACCCCTCAAGTCGCAAGAACTCGGCTTCGCACGCTCATACGCCAAGGATTTCCTTGAGGCGAGGGGTGCGGATGCCAGCAGGATAGCCCTTCTTGCGGAGGAATATACCGACCGCCTTGTGTTCTTCAACGATATGCGCAACAACCTTTTCCTGTTGATGGTGAGAGACGACTACTCGTCACTCGTAACAGAGAGCGTGCTGGCTTTCTCCATAGGCACTCCACACTCCAAGGCGCGAGACACTGAGACCTTCATGCTGATGATGAACTACTACGACGACCTCATACGGCAGATGCACGACGGGACGTTGCCGAAAGAGCAGCCTACGGAGGTGGAACGCCTGCGCATCATGCCCATGATGGGCAACATACGCTGGCGACAGTTCGGGCTGCGGAATGTCTTCGACGGACAGCAGGGCAGCGTATTGTCTGGCTGTGGAGCCGTTGCCGTGGGGCAACTGATGGCATATTACTGTTGGCCTGACACCGTAAGGCATGACTTTGCATATTCTGACGCACAGAAAAGGCTGTTAGATAAGAAGATGGACGGCACGCGGATAGACTGGAAGAGCATGAAAAACATATACTTCCATCACGACAAAGACTCTGACAGCCTTGCCCCGTTTATGAAGACTGTGGGCGCGGCAATAATGTCAAATTATGGCACGCGAGCCACCAACAGCCATTCCCTTAATATGAAACGCGCGCTCACTACGCACTTCGGTTATTCTCCCGAGATGTATTCCGTAAGCAGAGACGATGTTTCCGAGAGCACAATGTTGCGCCTTATATATAAGGAACTACAGGCAGGACGCCCCTGTATATTAACTGGAGGTAACCACCATTTCGTGTGTGACGGCGCATTTGATGGCTTCCTGCATCTTAATATGGGCTGGAGTGGTTCCTACGACGGATGGTATCGCTTCCCTATGGTGTCGGATGCGATAAACCCGAAAGCATTTATCGAGATAGCTTTGCTAAACATACAACCGATGGAGAAGCTTGGCAAAGATACCGTGTTGACCCTGAGACAAGCTGGCACATTGGCAGCAGTCCTGCCACACGAGGACTATTCCGCTATCTCAAAGCTCAAGGTTAACGGTCCAATCAACGGCGAAGACATAAGGCTGCTGCGTAGAATGGCGGGCTATAACGACCCCAAGGACTATTCCTCTTGGAAAGGACAGCTTATCAGTCTTGATTTGTCAGACGCGGAGATAGTTGGCGATAGTGTATCGTTTTATGACGCGGATGCGAAGAAATTGAGATACTCTTATTACGTGTCAAAGGATGAGCGTTATGACTTTACGTCCATGACACACGACCTGTGGAAACAATGCGGCAAGGCGATGGCCAATAAGCCTTTTACTTTTTATATAACGGAAGATATTCCGGACTCCCTCTACACCATGCATTTCTTCACGAAGAAAGACATTGTCAGCAGCCGCATGTTTGAAGGATGTGCCAATCTTCAATATTTGATGATGCCCTCCAGCACGCAGTATGTAGAATTCTCCGCCTTCAGAATGTGTGGCAATCTAAGGGAGATAAGCATCCCCGCCGCTGTTCGTGTGATGCAGGAAACATTCGTGGGGTGTCATTCTTTGAGGCATATCTACGTCTGTGAGGATGCTCCATACCTCAATGGCATCACAAATCGTCTTGATGATATGCGTAAAAACGGCAGATGCGTTCCCGTCGTTAAGGTTGACAGCAGCCTTGGACGTTACGCCGATGTTGTCAACGCACGTCGGCAAGCCGTGGCAGACGAGCAACGACGTAAGACCGCTGAGGAGATGAAAAACAAGTACAAGGACTATCCTACAAAGTTTATTGCACGCTATAAGATGGTTAATGGCAAGAAAGTGCTGATAAAACGTATTCCCGTCAAGTAGGCGAGGGGCGCATACCCCTCCTCATTACATAAGGATACAGACTGGCATGACAGCGGAAGGATA
>JALFOF010000035.1 GCA_022773825.1 Prevotella sp. | reverse complement strand
GCGGCGCAAAGGCGCGCCACCCTCGCACCCGGCATATACATCAAAGACAAGAAAGCCTTTGTGGTGAAATAACCGCTTCAAGGCGAAAGCAGCACACAGACAGAGCCAGCACCATGCCACCACAGCACGGTGCTGGCTCTGCCGCTTTCTGTCTGGCACGCAAAAAGACAGGCTTTTTAACCACGAAAACAGCAAAACAGCACGAAACATTTTGGTCTTTCAAGGAAAAACAGTACCTTTGCACGCATATATAGACATTGTATTAGAAGAAATATTGGCTGGTATGCCGGGCATCACCCCGGTAGAAGGCGCTGACCTGCTGGAGAATTGCGTCACGATGCTTCACCGCAGCAGGCACATTTCCCCAACGGCAATGGCGCTGACGGGACTCACCTCGGAGACTAAGACATTATGACAGACTTGATGACACTACATAACAGCGCGATGGACCTTGCGCTCCTTGGCGACGAGGCATTGCAGACAGGGCAGGAAGACGAGGCCGGAAAGTTCTACGAAAAGGCTTTCGAAGCTGAGCGAAAGGCTGCGTTCATGGCAGAGGAAATGGGCAACCCCGAACCGGGGCTATCCATATTGTTCCGCAGTGCAGCCTCATTAGCCTACCAATGCGGTATGCTGCGCGAAGCCGAGCGGCTGGTAGCACACGCCCTAAGCGGCAACCCCACGAAGGAAACTGCCGTGGAACTGCGCGACTTGTTGCAGCTTATATATAACGACAACGCCTTTGCTGAAGAGGAGAACGCTGCTGAAATATCTTACAAACTCAGCATTCCAAAAGCTGAAAACTCACTGTTCACCACCATAGTAAAGCGCATGGGGTGGACAGCATCAGCACTACGCTCCTACGTAAGCAAGGCTGCGGCTTTCTAAGATACCCACGCCGCATACGCTTATGCCGGCGTGGGTAAACGGAGTTTACTAACCTAAATATTAATCTAACAATTACAACTAACCAAATCTTTGCACTTTTCGACTACTCGGCGTCATCTCCCCGTCACCGTGGTGGTCCTCACAGAGGAGGGGTGGCGCTTTCGTTCCTTTTTCTGAGTGCAAAGTTACGCCTTTCCACGCTCCCCGCAAAGTGTTTTTCCCTACCACGGCGGAGGAAAACCCTAAACCTCGGCGGGGGTTCCCCTCGTGGCGGTGGAAGCGGCGGAAGTGGGCGGAGCGGTAATCGCTATGCTTTCACACTCTAATAGCTATGCTTTCACCAGGCAATCGCTATGCTTTTACCCAGTGAAAGCATAGCGATTGCGAGGGGCATGAAGAAAGGTGTTCTCGGGGCGTGAGAGCCTTTTTTACACCTTTCCTATTAAAAAACGATGAAAAAATTTGCAGGAAACAGATTTTCTTCGTAACTTTGCACCGTTCAGAGGAATGAGGGGCTCACGCAAGAGTCCCTCATTCGTTTTTTCATTGGCAGGCGGCGGCGCGCGGCGCGGCGGCGGTTCAGTGGAGCAAGAGACTGAGAAAAACGTAACATAAGGAACTTGTAATGATTGAAAGAAAGAAAGTCCAAGAGATTGTGGAGGAATGGCTCCAGGAGAAAGAGTACTTCCTCGTTGACGTAGAGGTAACCCCCGACGACCGCATCGTGGTGGAGATAGACCACGCCGACGGTGTGTGGATAGAGGACTGCGTGGCCCTTAGCCGCTACATAGAGGAGCGCCTCAGCCGCGATGAGGAAGACTACGAGCTGGAGGTAGGCAGCGCTGGACTCGGCCAGCCTTTCAAAGTGGAGCAGCAGTACGTCAACTGCATAGGAAAGCAGGTGGAGGTGCTCAGCGCCGAAGGAAAGAAATACAAAGGCACACTGCTGAAGGTGGAAGGACGCTCGTTCACCGTTGCCGTGCAGGAAAAGGTGAAGGTGGAGGGCAAGAAACGCCCCGTGATGGCAGATGTGGAACACGTCTTCTCAATGGACGAGGTGAAATACTGTAAATACGTCATAAAATTCTGAACCCATACCACAAAGAATAAATAACACAACGATATACCAATGGCAAAAAAGACTACAGAACAGGAACCAAACATGATTGAGACGTTCAAGGAGTTCAAGGACACCAAGAACATTGACCGCACCACACTCGTAAGCGTACTGGAGGAAAGCTTCCGCAACGTAATAGCCAAGCTGTTCGGCAGCGATGCCAACTTCGACGTCATCGTAAACCCCGACAAGGGCGACTTCGAGATATACCGCAACCGAGTGGTAGTACCTGACGGCGAGGTATCAGACGAGAACAAGGAGATTTCGCTCTCCGACGCACGGAAGATAGAAAGCGACTACGAGGTAGGCGAGGACGTCAGCGAGCGCGTGAACTTCGCGCAGTTCGGTCGTCGCGCCATACTAAACCTGCGCCAGACACTCTCCAGCAAAATACTCGAACTGGAACACGACACCCTCTACAACAAATACAAAGACCGCGTGGGCGAAATCATTACTGGCGAGGTGTACCAAATATGGAAGAGGGAAGTGCTCGTGGTGGACGATGAGGGCAACGAGCTGATACTGCCACGCACAGAGCAGATACCAACAGACCAGTACCGTAAGAACGAAGCCGTGAAGGCTGTCATTGAGCGTGTCACCAACGAGAACAACAACCCGAAGATAATCCTCTCACGCACCTCCACACTCTTCCTGCAAAGACTGCTCGAGGCAGAGGTGCCAGAGATAGCGGAAGGACTCGTAGCGATAAAGAAAATAGCACGCATACCAGGCGAACGCGCCAAGATAGCCGTGGAGAGCTTCGACGACCGCATAGACCCCGTAGGTGCTTGCGTAGGCGTGAAGGGCTCACGCGTACACGGTATCGTAAGAGAACTGTGCAACGAGAACCTCGACGTGCTCAACTACACACAGAACACCAAACTCTTCATACAGCGAGCACTCGCCCCAGCACAGATAAACAGCATCGTGCTCAACGAGGAGGAGCATAAGGCAGAGGTGTATCTGAGGCCGGAAGAGGTGTCACTCGCCATCGGACGAGGAGGACAGAACATCAAGCTCGCCAGCATGCTGACAGAATATACCATCGACGTATTCCGCGAATTGGAGGAAGACAGCGTAAACGAAGAGGACATATACCTCGACCAGTTCAACGACGAAATAGACCAGTGGGTCATCGATGCCGTTAAGTCAATAGGCCTCGACACAGCGAAACAGGTGCTCAACGCACCGCGCGAAATGCTCATAAGCAAGGCTGACCTCGAGGAAGAGACGGTGGATAACCTCCTCGAAGTGCTCAAAGCAGAGTTTGAACAGCAGTAAACGCACCACGCCACACAAAGGGAGTAACCGCTGATAAAGACAACAATATAGCGACGACTCCAGATAACTCCCACAAAAAAGAAAAGACATAACAATGAGTATAAGACTAAACAAAGCAATATCAGAACTCAACATAGGCCTGCAGACGGCTGTTGACTTCCTGGAGAAACGACCCGAACTGGGCGAGGTGAAGAACGAACTGTCCTTCAAACTGAACGACACGCAGTATGAAGCCCTCGTCAACGCATTCAAAGGCGATAGGGAAGTGCGCACGCAGGCAGAGAAACTGCTGAGGAAACCTGAGAAGAAGAAACAGGAGAAGCCGGCTGTCAAGAAGCCAACACAGGCCGTTACCACTGGCGACTCCATCATGGCACGGAAGGAAATAAAGCCTCTCGGCAAGATAGACCTCAGCGCTACCGAGAAGACAGCGCAGAAACCAGCACAGCAACAGGCACCAGTGGAGGCACCAAAGGCACAGGAAAAACCTGCCGAGGAGCCCAAAGCACCACAGCAGGAGAAGGCGGAGCAGCACAGCGAGCAGACCTCTGCCACGGCACAAGCGGCGCAACCAGCGCAGCAGCAGGCAGCAACGGAGGCACCAAAAGCGCAGGAGAAACCCGCCGAGGAGCAAAAGGCAAAGCAGCAAAAGGCAGAGCCACAGCAGCAACCACAGCCTGTCAGCACGCCGGAAGAGCCGAAGACGGAACTCTTTACCTTGAAGAGCGACCGCCAGACAGTGACACGTCCCAACGTGATAGGCACCATAGACCTCTCCGCCATCAACCAGAACACAAGGCCAAGGAAGAAGTCCAAGGAGGAGCGCAGGAAGGAACGCGACAACAAAGGCGCGCAGAACAGCTCGGAAAAGAAGAAGCGCACAAGGATAGGAAAGGAGCGCGTGGACATCAACGACGCCGCGAACCAGCCGGGAAAGAACGTGAAGAACGGCAAGAACGGCCGCCCCAACAACGGCGGCGCGGCGCAGGGCGCGAACCAAGGCAACGCCGGGACGGGCAAGAAGAACGGCCGTCAGCGCGGGAAACAGCAGCCTGAGGTGAAAGAGGAAGACGTGGCACGCAAGGTAAAAGAGACTCTTGCACGCCTTACCAGCAAGGGAACGCAGACAAAGAAAGGCGCGAAATACCGCAAGGAGAAGCGTTTCGCCGCGGCAGAGCAGCGTGATGCCGCCATGGCAGCGGAGGCAGCAGAGGACAAGATACTCAAGCTGACAGAGTTTGTCACCGTCAGCGAACTGGCAACGATGATGGATATCCCCGTGACACAGCTCATAGGAACCCTCATGTCAGTAGGTATCATGGTGTCAATAAACCAGCGTCTCGACGCAGAGACCATCAACCTCGTGGCCGATGAGTTCGGGTTCTCAACAGAATACGTCAGCGCGGAAGTCAGCGAAGCGATACAGGAAGAGAAGGATGACGAGAACGACCTCGTGCCAAGACCGCCAATCGTGACCGTGATGGGACACGTGGACCACGGTAAGACCTCACTCCTCGACTATGTACGCAACACCAACGTCATAGCAGGCGAGGCGGGAGGCATCACCCAGCACATCGGCGCGTACAACGTGAAGATGAGCGACGGCAGGAGAATAACATTCCTCGACACCCCGGGTCACGAGGCATTCACCGCCATGCGTGCCCGTGGTACGCAGGTAACCGACATCGCCATCATCATAATCGCTGCCGACGACTCCGTCATGCCGACCACGAAAGAGGCGATAGCGCACGCTCAGGCTGCCAACGTACCTATGGTATTTGCCATCAACAAGATAGACAAACCGGGCGCAAACCCTGACAAAATACGCCAAGATTTGTCGGCAATGAACCTCCTTGTGGAAGAGTGGGGCGGCAAATACCAGTGCCAGGAGATATCAGCCAAGAAGGGACTGGGCGTGGAAGAGCTCATGGAGAAGGTGCTCCTTGAAGCCGAAATGCTCGACCTCAAGGCCAATCCGAACCGCAAGGCCACGGGTTCAGTGATAGAATCTTCACTCGACAAGGGCCGTGGTTACGTCTCCACCGTGCTCGTAAGCAACGGTACGCTGAAGCAGGGCGACATAGTAATCGCGGGAACAGCATGGGGACGCGTGAAAGCCATGTTCAACGAGCGCAACCAACGCGTGGAGAAAGCAGCGCCATCAGAGCCGGTAATAATACTCGGACTCAACGGAGCTCCGCAGGCAGGCGACTCTTTCCACATCATGGAAACGGAGCAGGAAGCCAAGGAGATAGCCAACAAGCGAATGCAACTGCAGCGCGAACAGAGCCTGCGCACCACCAAGACGCTCTCTCTTGAGGAAATAGCGCACCGCGTGGCACTGGGCGAATTCCACGAGCTCAACCTCGTAGTGAAGGCCGACACGCAGGGTTCCGTAGAGGCACTGAGCGACTCTTTCATAAAGATGTCAACGGAAAAGGTGCAGGTGAACGTCATAATGAAGGGTGTAGGCCAGATTTCCGAGAACGACGTAATGCTGGCTTCCACTGCCTCCAACGGTATGATAGTAGGCTTCCAGGTGCGCCCGTCGCTCGCCGCCAAGAGGCTCGCGGAGCAGGAAGGCGTGGAGATAAACACCTACTCCGTCATCTACGACGCCATGGACGACATCAAGGCTGCCATGGAAGGCATGCTCGACAAAATCAAGAAAGAGATTGCCGCCGGACAGGTGGAGGTCAAGGAGGTATTCAAAATCTCCAAAGTCGGCACCGTGGCAGGTGCGTTCGTCACCGAGGGCAAGGTGCACCGCAGCGACAAGGCGCGCCTCATACGCGATGGCATCGTGATACACACTGGCACTATCAACGCCCTCAAGCGTTACAAGGACGACGTGAAGGAAGTGGCGAG
This sequence comes from Prevotella sp., assembly GCA_022773825.1. Classification (GTDB taxonomy): domain Bacteria; phylum Bacteroidota; class Bacteroidia; order Bacteroidales; family Bacteroidaceae; genus Prevotella. The sequence goes on along the minus strand of JALFOF010000035.1, from coordinate 835 downwards.
CGGACTGGAATGTGGTATATCACTCGTCAACTTCAACGACATACAGGCTGGCGACATCATCGAGACATTCACCGAAATCGAGGTGGAGCAGAAGCTGTAAGCCGGGTGGCGCACCCCTGCCGCCACCCCACGCCGCACCCTTTGCGCCGCGCCCCCATCACCCCCGCGGCGCAAAGGGACCATATTACCACACTAACCTTTGGACTACCACACCACAATAAACAATAATAAGGAGTACAAAGCAAAAGAACATGAAAACATTAAGGTATATCGGCGCAACACTGTTGGCCATCATCCTATGCGTTAGCATCGCCGCTTGCTCAAGCGACGACGAAGAAGACACCACCATACCCACTGCAATATCGCTCGTAGGCACTGACTGGAAAGGCGTGAACGGCGGCAACTGCAACGTGAAAGTGCATATAGGCAACAGCACCACTTGCATGATTACGGTATATTACCCCAACAGCACGAAAGTATATAACCAGCAGGAATGTACCTACACGTATGACGAGAAGACGGGGCGTTTCACGGTGAAATACTCCGACTCAAGCGAATACAAGGACTACGAGATGATGGGTTACATCAAGGGCAACGCCCTTACGGTATCCGACAAATACAGCACCTACACACTCAGGCGCTGACAATAGCGGAGAGGGGGCGTCGCCAGACGCCGCGCCCCCATCACCGTTCATTAGCCTTTCAAGGCTTACGCAAAGAAAAAGCTATGCTATTACACTGTAATAGCATAGCTTTTATTATGTTAACACGTAGCTTTTGTAATGTAAACGCATAGCTTTTGCGGCAGGCACGCCTCACTCCCTCCACGCTGTCA
>JALFOF010000025.1 GCA_022773825.1 Prevotella sp. | reverse complement strand
GAGATGGTGAAGGGAGTCCTTAACCTCCTCGGCACCGACTTCGCCATTGCCACGACAGGCTTCGCTGGTCCTGGAGCGGATGCAGGCATCCCCGTGGGTACGATTTGGATTGCCTGCGGCACTGCAGACGACATTCGCACGCTTAAGATAGAGGGCGATGAGGGGCGTGAGGAAAACCTACGCAACGCCACGACAAAGGCACTGCACTTCTTCGTGGAGTTCCTGAAGGAGCTTTACCCAGAGCCTGCCGACATGGACCAAGTGCCAAAGCCGGAGGCGAAGTAAGCCCAGGCGTAACAATAGCATACGAGAAAAGGTATCTACGGAGTGGCGTGTCCACTCCATAGATACCTTTTTCTTGTACGTCAGATCGGTGGGCGGATGACAGCCACGCACGCCCACCGCCGCAAAAGCATAGCTATTACATCGTAAAAGCATAGCTATTATGCGGCAAAAGCATAGCTATTACATGGCAAAAGCATAGCGATTGCACCTCTCCCGTTCCTGTCGCCGTAGCCTACCGCCGCGCCTCCGCCACTTTGTACCATTCCGGCTTCTCCGCGTCGGCGAGCACCTTATCTATAGTGTAGTCCGCCGCGCCGACCTGCTTGCTCCATGCCACGCGCTTACTGACGTCCACATCCTTGCCGCATAGCGTCTTGGAGCCAGTCTCGGCGTAGAAGGCTGTCTTCTCCTTCTCCACGCCCCAGTTGAACCATCCCTCGGGAGCTATGTGGCTACCCATACGGCAGTCCACGAAGACCGTCTTGGCGTAGGGTCGCCACGGACGGCCGAGCATGACGCGCTCCACACCGGGACGGGCGGTGAGGCGGCAGTCGTGGAACACGTAACCGTAAGCGGTGCCCTCGGGAGTAGATGCCGCCGTGAGGTAGCCACGACCGATGCTGTGTATCTCGCAGCCCTCGAAGAAGGCGGTGGAGGAACCGAAGATGAAGTCAACAGTGCCCTCTATGTAGCAGTTCTTGTAGTATTGCTTGGAGGTTTTGCCGTATGTGTACAGCGTGTCCTGATAGCCAAGGAAACGGCAGCCCACGAAGACGGCGCGGTTGCCTGCCACGAACAACGCCACGGCCTGCCCCACAGGACCGGCGTAGTTGGCGAAGGTGATGTTGAAAGCGTGGAAGTCGTGGCCGTAAACGTAGAACGATGACGAGCCGGAGGTGCCCTTGTTCTCGCCGAAGGTGTTGGGCCTGGAGGCGAAATCGTCGTACATCAGTATGGTTTTCGCCGCGCTTTCGCCTATCAGTGTGACGTTTATCTTACATTCGGCGAGCACCAGTTTCTCCTTATACACGCCGTTGCGAATGTAGATGCGCGTCTCCTTCTCCTTGCGGAAGTCGGGCACTGCGTTGATGGCCTCTTGCACGGTGCGGAAGTCTCCCGTACCGTCTTGTGCCACGATGAAGTCATAGTCCTTTGCCTGCGCACCCATTATGGTGGCGAGGACGAGGATGAGAGTTAGGTAAATACGTTTCATTATAGTATTGTTTGGTTAGTAATTCTTGGTGTATGTCAGAATAGCCACAGCGGTCCGTTGCCCCTTCCTATGCGTAAGGCGCGCCCCCCTGCTATACCTTTGTCTATCAACGCCTTCGCTCCTGCCACGGCTTCGGGCAGCGACCTGCCCTCGGCGAGCAGTGCGGCAACTGCGCTTGACAGCGTGCATCCAGTGCCGTGGAGGTTGGGGGAGTCAATGCGCGGCGAGCAGTATTCGTGCCTTTCTCCGTCGGGGCAGTAGAGTATGTCGCGCATCAGCCGCCCCTCGGCGTGCCCGCCCTTTAGCAGAAACGCCGTGCCGCACATCGATACGAGCCGCCGTCCCATGGCTTCCGCGTCGCTACCGGCAGGCAGTCCCGACAGGCGCAGGGCCTCCGGGAGGTTGGGTGTGATGAGGGTGCAGAGCGGGAAGAGCGTCTGCATAATGTAATCGATGCACTCGTCCGCCATAAGTTGTGTGCCGCTGGTGGAGAGCATCACCGGGTCGCAGACCACGGGGACACTGAGTTGGCTGACGGCGGCAGTGATGATGCGCGCCGATTGGGCATTGGGTATCATGCCGATTTTCACCGCCGCCACGCTGATGTCGCTGAGTACGGAGTCGAGTTGCGCGCGCAGCATATTGTCAGGCACCGCCATTACCCGTTGCACGCCCACGGTGTTTTGCGCCGTGAGGGCGGTGGGGACGGTCACGGCGTAATGCCCTAAGGCGGTGATGGTCTTCAGGTCTTGCTGTATTCCTGCCCCGGCGCTGGTGTCGCTGCCGGCTATGGTGAGTATTGTCTTCATCGTGTCATTTCCTCCATGCGTCGCCAAGTATCATTGCTCCGCCAAAGCCCATGGCCTCCACGGCGGCAAGTAGCGCGAAGGTAACGCCGCCGAGGGCATATACCTTGCTGTCTATCACTCCGTCACGCACCGCCTGCGCTATCTCCGCATGGGTGAAGGCGGAGCCGTATCCAGGCTTGGAAATGGAGTCGAAGATGGGCGATAGCGACACGTAGCGGCACCGCTCCTTCCACTGCCGCACCTCTTCGAGCGAGTGGCAGCTGCGGCTCACGCTGCCCGTCCAGCCCTCGGGGGGCAGTGGGTTGCGCGAGTTGAGGTGCACGCCGTGCAGGGAGTATCTTACGGCGAGGGCGAAGTGGTCGTGCAGCACTATCCTGCTGTGCCACGGTGTGGGTATCTGTCGTAACAGGGTCTCTACCTCCTCAGCAGTGGAACCAGGCTTGCGGATATGCAGAAAGCCCACCTTACCTTGACGGAGGAGGGCGTCGATGCGCGCCGCTTCACCGTCAAAGAAGGTGGGCTTTGTTATCGCTATGGTGGTGAACAAGGGGGTTGGTTGTTTAGTTGTTTGGTTGTTTGGTTGCATATTCCATTAACTAAACAACTAAACAACTAAACCACTAAACAACTCACTTGAACAAATCAAACGATGCGTCCCAGTCTTTCCATACAGGCTCGCGTCCCAGCTCTTTCAGTCTCTTGTTGATTTCAACAGCCGTGCGGTCATCGGACACGGTGAACTGTTCAAGCGCCTGGGGGTATGTGTGGTAACCGCCGGGGTTTACCTTTGACTCCGCCGACATGGTGGTAACGCCGAGCGTGCACATATTGTCCCTGATGAACTGCGGCTCCCTCGTGCTGTAAGAGATGTCAACATCGTGGTCGAAGATGCGCATGGCGAAGGTCACTTGCGCCAGTTCTCTGTCGCTGACGAGGCAGTTTGGCTGGAAGCCCTCGTTCTGCGCGGGGCGCATTCGGGGGAAGTTTACGGAGTATTTTGTCTTCCAATAATGCTTCTGCAGGTAGCGAAGGTGGTATGCCATCATCGTGACGTCGGTGCGCCACTCCTTCTCCAAGCCCAGCAGCGCGCCCATTCCGATGGAGTGAACGCCAGCCATACCCATGCGGTCAAAGCCGTTTACACGCCATTCGAACTTGGATTTCATGCCTGCTGGGTGGTAGATGTTGTAGTTCTCGCGATGGTATGTCTCTTGGAAACATATCACACCGTTGAGGCCGTGCTTAGTCAGCTCGTGGTATTCCTCGGTCTTCAGCGGCATCACCTCTATCTTAATGTTAGAGAAATACTTCTTGGCTATGTCGATAGCTTTGGCAAGATAGGGCACGCCAGCCTTGGCAGGATTCTCTCCTGTCACGAGGAGTATGTTCTCAAAGGGTGCCAGTTCCTTTATTGCCTTGTACTCATCCTCTATCTGTTCGGGCGTGAGAATGGTGCGAGGCATGGGGTTTGAGCGGTGGAAACCGCAGTAAACACACGAGTTGGAGCATGAGTTGGTGATATAAAGCGGTATGAACATCGACATAGTCTTGCCGAAACGCTCCTCGGTGTACTTCCTTGACAGCCTCGCCATCTGCTCCAAATACGGCTCGGCGGCAGGCGATACCAGCGCCATGAAGTCGTTGACATCGAGATGTTCCTTTGCCAAGGCGCGTAATACGTCACTTTCGGTCATCTGAGCGATGCGCTCTGTGGTCTCGTCCCAACTGATTTTCTGTAATTCTTCCGAAAACATTGCTTTCTTTTTACTGCTTAAATGTCAATTATAAACGACTGCATGGTGCGCAGGTCCACCGTCCACAGCCTGTCGATTAGCGGCTCACCGTAGCCGCATATCAGTTGCGTCACCTGACTTGCCTGCACGCTTCCCACCACTGCTGGTGTGACTCCAGCCACCGCCTTGCCCGGATGGGGCATGGACAGCATAGCTTCCTCGTCGGGATAGAGTGTGCGGTAGGTTGCCTTACCTTTGCAAAGCACCGCCACTTGCCCATCGAGCGCGCGGATAGCACCATGTACGAAGGGCGTGTTCAGTGCCTCGCAGGCATCGCTGATGGCATAGCGTGCGGCGAAATTGTCTGTCCCGTCCGCTACGATGTCGTACTGACTTACCAGCTCGCGGGCATTACTCGCCGTCAGTTTCGTGCGGTATGCCACCACGTTGACGCCGCTGTTGAGGGCTTCCAGACGCTGTTTCGCGCAGAGAACCTTAGGCTTTCCCTGTTGCGACTCGTCGTAAAGCACCTGCCGTTGCAGGTTGCTGACGCTCACGATGTCATCGTCCACCAGTCCTATAGTGCCCACTCCGCCAGCGGCGAGGTAGGTAGCCAGCGGCGAACCGAGGCCGCCTACGCCGATAATCAGCACCCGTGCCTCGGACAATTTGCGCTGCCCCTCGCTGCCAATCTCTGGTAATATCAGTTGACGGTCGTATCTTGCGGACATGATGTCATAGCTTACGTAGGTCATGTGTCAGCTTGGCGGCGCAGAAATTGGGTCCGCACATGGTGCAATATTCACCGTCTGTGTGGCCTGCCTCCTCGAAGTACTGCAAAGAACGTTCCGGGTCGAGGGACAGATGGAACTGGTCTCGCCAGCGGAAGTCGAAGCGTGCCTTTGACAATGCGTTGTCCCTTATCTGCGCACCGGGATGCCCTTTCGCAAGGTCTGCTGCGTGAGCGGCGATTTTGTAGGTAACGACACCCACGCGAACGTCCTCCTTGTTGGGCAGTGCAAGGTGCTCCTTGGGGGTCACATAGCACAGCATCGCGGTGCCAAACCATGCTATCTGCGCTCCTCCTATCGCGCTTGTGATGTGGTCGTAGCCCGGTGCTATGTCGGTAACGATAGGCCCGAGCGTGTAGAAGGGAGCCTCATGGCAGTGGTCAAGCTGCCTGTCCATGTTCTCGCGTATCTTCTGCATGGGCACATGACCAGGTCCTTCTATGAAAGCCTGCACGTTTTTGTCCCACGCGCGGGTTACGAGTTCGCCCATGGTGTCAAGCTCCGCGAACTGAGCCGCGTCGTTAGCGTCGGCTGTGCAGCCAGGCCTCAGGCCGTCACCGAGTGACAATGCCACGTCGTACTGTGCTACAATGTCGCATATTTCGTCAAAGTGTTCGTAGAGGAAGGACTCTTTGTCGTGTATGAGGCACCACTTACTCATTATTGAACCGCCACGGCTGACGATGCCGCAGAGGCGCGAATCCGCCAGATGCACGTTCTGCCGGCGTATTCCGGCGTGTATGGTGAAGTAGTCAACGCCCTGTTCGCACTGCTCTATCAGCGTGTCCTTGTACACCTCCCACGTGAGGTCTTCCACCTTACCGCCTACCTTTTCCAGTGCCTGGTATATGGGTACGGTGCCTACCGGCACGGGGCAGTTGCGTACTATCCATTCCCTTGTCTCGTGAATGTTGGCACCTGTTGACAGGTCCATCAGCGTATCGCCGCCCCATTTGCATGACCACACCGCCTTGTCCACCTCCTCTTCTATTGACGACGTGGTGGCGGAGTTGCCTATGTTGGTGTTGATTTTCACGAGGAAGTTGCGTCCTATTATCATAGGTTCCGCCTCCGGGTGGTTGATGTTGGCTGGCAGCACGGCGCGTCCGCGTGCTATCTCGCTGCGCACGAACTCCGGTGTTATGTGGGTCTCTATGCCCAGCTCTTCGCAGTTCATGTTTTCCCTGATGGCAACATACTCCATTTCGGGCGTTATGATACCCGCCTTGGCGTATGCCATCTGTGTTATCGCTTTGCCTTCCATTGCCCTTCGCGGCAGTTGTATGTGCTCAAAGCGCAGAGAGTCGAGTGAGTGGTCTGCCAGTCGCTGCTTGCCGTAGTCGCTGGTGACCTCCTTCAGCTGCTCCGTGTCGTTGCGGTCTATGATCCATTGCTCGCGCAGTCGTGGCAGTCCCTTCTTCAGGTCCACCTCAATGTCAGGGTCTGAGAACGGTCCGCTGGTGTCATAGATATATACGGGGTCATTCTTTTCGGTGTGAGGCACTCCGTTTTTGTCTTTCGTGACGGTCGGTGTGAGGTTCACTTTGGTCATTCCCACCTTCACGTATGGGAACATTTTTCCTGTCATATACGCCTTTTCCCTTTTGGCGTAGGCTTTATTGTCGTTAGGCATAGGTAAATAATGTCAACTGATGTTTATGAATTAAGGAAGGCAGTCAGTGGCGAGCTTGCCTCCGCCGAGTCGCTTACCGCGCCGAGTCCAGCCTCGTAAGCCCTGCGTCCGGCTACCACTGCCTCCTTGAAAGCTATCGCCATCTGTACGGGGTCGCCCGCTACGGCTATGGCGGTGTTTACCAAACAGCAGTCGGCACCCATCTCCATCGCCTCCGCTGCGTGGCTCGGCGCGCCGATGCCGGCATCAACCACCACTGGCACCGTGGCCTGTTCTATTATGATTTGCAGGAAGTCCTTCATGCGCAGTCCCTTGTTGGTGCCGATAGGGGCAGCCAATGGCATCACCGTAGCCGCCCCCGCCTCTTCGAGGTGCTTGCACAGTGTGGGGTCGGCTTGGCAGTATGGCAGTACCACGAAGCCCATCTTCACGAGCTGTTCCGTAGCCTTCAGCGTCTCCACGGAGTCGGGCAACAGGTAGCGAGGGTCGGGGTGTATCTCCAGTTTCAGCCAGTTAGTGCCGAAAGCCTCGCGTGCCATCTGCGCCGCGAACACCGCTTCCTCTGCCGTGCGCACGCCGGAGGTGTTAGGAAGGAGCTGTATGCCGGGGTTCCGCGTGATGTGTGTGAGCAGGTCGTCCTGCTTGTCGTCCAGTTCCACGCGCTTCATCGCCACCGTCACCATTTCCGTTTCACTCGCCTTTATGGCCTCTGCCATGAGGGTGTTGTTGTTGAATTTCCCCGTTCCGAGGAACAGGCGGGAGTTGAATTCCCTTCCCGCGATAACTAATTTGCTCATTTCTCTATCTGTATTTTAGTGCGCCTGCCGCTTGTGCAGCCGCTTATTCTTCATTTGTCTTTTACTAATTTCAGCAGCCTGCGCATCTCCGCCACGGGGTCATCGGCTCGTAGCACCGTGCCGCTCAGCGCCACACCGCTTACGCCTGTCTGCATTATGGTGGGGATGTCGTCTGCCGTTATGCCCCCTATCGCCACCACGGGGAGTGCTATTCCCGTTGCTTTCATCCTTGCCGTAATATCTTCGTAGCCAGCAACGCCGAGCACTGGTGCCAGTCCTTTCTTGGTGGTGGTGAAGCGGAACGGCCCGCATCCTATGTAGTCCGCACCGCCCCTGTGGTGCATCACCACGTCTTCGAAGGTGTTTGCCGTGCCGCCGATGATGAAGCCGCTGCCCAGCAGTGCCCTTGCCTCTGCCACGGGCATATCCTTTTTGCCGAGGTGCACGCCGTCGGCACCCAGTTCCTGCGCCAGCCTCACGTGGTCGTCAATGATGAAGGTGGCACCCGCCGCCTTGCACAGCCGTTGCGCCTCCACTGCCACGGCACGCACCTCGTCGTAGTCCGCCTCCTTCATGCGCAGCTGCACCCAGCGGCATCCGCCGGCGAGTGCCATGCGTATGGAGTCGAGATACGTGTAACGGTCGGTGTGGTGTGAGATGAATTGGAGCATTTTTTTTGAGGTTTGGAGGTTGTTGGTTGTAGGTGTTGAGGTCTTTGGTTGTAGGTTTGGAGGTTGTGGGTTGTAGGTGTGTTTCTTAAGGTTTGGAGGTTGTTGGTTGTAGGTGTTGAGGTCTTTGGTTGTAGGTATTGGGGCGCAACCTCACGTCCTAAAGACCTTCAACCTCCAACCCACAACCTCTAAACCTCAAACCAACCAAACAACTATCTCACCCTCCGCACGCCGCTTTGATGATTATCACGCTGTCGCCGTCTTTCAACGTTGTTGCCGTCCATTCGGTGCGCTGCACCATCTGCGTGCCCAGTGCCATAGCCACTCCGCGGTCGGGCAGGCTCAGCTCGACGGCGAGGTCCGCGAGGGTAGCGGCGGCGGTGTCAGAAGGCTTGTTGTTGATGTAAATCTTCATAGCTCTTGATGTTTGTAAAGATGGTTTCGCGGAGGCATTGCGGAAAAGAAAAAACCAGATAACGGCATTACAGCCACTACCCGGTACGTCTTTCGCGATAAAAATCATTCTCATTTCCTACGGCAGCGTTACCTGCATCAGGTCAATGGGTATAATCTCAGCCCTGCCTTCATACCTCTCTATATATGTAATCGTCAGAGCACCCCCGAGTTCTATGTCTGTTTGCAAAGGTACATAATATTTCCGCCACATCCAAATTTATTAACTAAAAATAACTGTTACGCCGCCGTCATTGCGGCGTTGCCACGCATAGTCCACGGCGGCGACATTGCAATCGCTATGCTTTTGCAGTGCAATCACTATGCTTTTACATTGCAATCGCTATGCTTTTGCAGTGCAATCGCTATGCTTTTGTGGCGGACAGTGCACTGCACGGCAGGGATACCGTGCCTACTTCTCTTCGCCTATGCTGGTTTGCGGCACTGTCAGTAGGCACTCAAATGAAGACAATCAATCAAAGAGTCTCTTTGTCTTTCGTTACTGGTGCAAAGGTATGGACACGCTGTTACATAGGGTTTAACGCCAGGTTACAAAAGGGTTGCCACCCCCTTGTAGAGTGTTTTGTAACCCCTTTGTCAAGCGAAACAAACATTTTTGCAACGTTATAACCGTTTTTTACTCAAAAGATTAGGTTGTTTCGGAAAAAAGTCATACCTTTGTGCCATAATAACTGAAACCTAACCTGCATGAAGAAAATCGCACTTGCGGCGCTGGCGGCATTAGCGGCCATCGCCACGTCGTTGGCACAGACCAAGACATGGATAGACGTAACGGACACTTACATCACCAATCCCCGCTACGATGGCAATAACCTGTCGGGCTGGAGCGGCACGGCCTTGGGGGCGGTGAACCCTAAAGAGAACGCCGAGCACTACCAAAAGAACTACGACACCTACCAAAAACTGACGGGACTGAAGCCCGGTACCTACCGCCTAAGCCTCGATGCGTTCTACAGGATGGGCTCGGCAAGCAACGATTACAACCTTTTCTCCAGCGGAAACTATGCCAGCAGCCAGCACGCAAAGCTCTATGCCACGTCCAGCACGGGTGAGGTGACGGCGGCAATAGCACCTTCCAGCTCAGGAAAGACGACGACTTCACTGGGAGGGGGCACCTCACGGGTGGGTTCGCGCTACTTTATTCCGAACAACATGGAGGCGGCTTACTACTGGTTCAACGCGGGTTACTACGACAACTCGCTGCAATGCACGGTGGGAAGCGACGGCAAACTGACGATAGGCATAAGGAAGACGGAGACGCTCATCGGCGACTGGACCTGCATTGACAACTGGAAACTGGAGTATTACGGTGAGCTCGTCAACGTCACCTCTATCACTCTCAACCACTATGCCCTCACGCTCGTGCCGCAAGAGGAGAGCCTTCTGACGGCGAAGGTGATGCCCGAAGACGCCACTTACACCACCGTGGACTGGGCTTCGGGCAACACGGCGGTGGCAACGGTGAGCAGTGACGGCAAGGTGACGGCGGTGGCAACGGGCACTGCCGTTATAACCGCCACGGCGAAAGACGGCTCCGGCGTGCAGGCATCGTGCAGGGTGACGGTGGAAAAGGGCGCTACGCCATCAGCAGAGAACATTATCATCAACGAGATTATGGCGGCAAACGTGGACGTTTACCGTGACCCCTCAACCAATTTCGGCTCTTGGGTGGAGCTATACAACCCTACTGACAAGAGCGTGAGCCTCGGAGGACTGTATATAAGCAACGATGCCCTCAACCTGAAGCAGCACCGCCTCGTGGACTATTACGGGGCATTGGGCGCGCATGGCTACGCTATTCTTAACTTCGATCACTGCGAGGTATATACCAAGGCGGCGTGGAGGCAGATTGACGACAAGCTGGACGCTGACGGAGGAACCATCATCATCTCCGACGGCACTACGATATTGGCGCGGCAGGACTATCCCGCCGCCGTGAGCCGCGCAAGCTATGCGCGCACCATCGACGGCGGAGAGGAGTGGGGGACGACAGCACTGCCATCGCCGGGATATTCCAACAGCACCAACGGAGGCTTCTGCTCGCAGCAGCTGGACGCACCCATCGTAACGCCAGACGGGCAGCTCTTCACGGGAACCCTTAACGTAAAGGTGGACATTCCGGCAGGGGCAACACTGCGATACACCACCGACGGCTCCACGCCGACCATGGAAAACGGCGAGACTTCGGCAACGGGAGAGTTCCAAGTGACAAGTTCTACCTGCTTCCGCTTCCGCCTTTTTCAGGACGGATACTTGCCGAGCAAGGTCCTCGCGCGTACCTTTATATATAATAACGGCAAAGAACCATTCCCGATTATCTCCGTCATAACAGACGAATCGTCGCTGTTCAAGTCTGAGTACGGCATCTTCTGCTACACGGAAAACGGTCGCACGGGCAATGGACAGTCACGCAAGTACAACGCCAACATGGACTGGGACCGCCCCGTTAACTTTGAATATATCACGACCGAGAATAACTGTGTCATAAACCAAGAATGTAATTTCTCTGCTTGCGGAGGATGGAGCAGAGCCTTCTCGCCACACTCTTTCAAGCTGAAGGCTAACAAGATATACTACGGCAAGAACTCTTTTGACTATCAGTTCTTCGCCGAAAAGCCCTTCCTGAAGCACAAAACGCTCCAGATAAGGAACGGTGGCAACGACACAGGGGCACGCGTAAAGGATGCGGCATTGCAGCAAATAGTGGCAAGGAGCGGACTGTACGTGGAGTATCAGTCATGGCAACCGGTGCACGTGTATATCAATGCCGAGCCGTACGCGGTGCTCAATATGCGTGAACCCAACAACAAGCACTATGGATATGCCAACTATGGCATCGACACCGACCTCATGGACCAGTTCGAGATATGCCCTGACTCCGGCTATGTGCAGAAGGAAGGCACTATAGCCGCCTTCAACAGGTGGTACGACCTCTCCGCCAACGCCGCGTCAGCGGAGGCCTACGACGAGATATGCGGGCTGGTTGACATCGACGAATTCGTGAACTACATGGCGGTAGAGATGTACGCTGGCGGCACCGACTGGCCGCAGAACAACGTCAAGGCGTTCCGCAGCACGGAGGACGGACGCTTCCGTTTCGTGCTCTTCGACCTCGACCATGCGCTCAATACCTCAACGCCGCTGACGCAGTTCTTTGACAAGCAGAACTACACATTTGACTCAATGTACGGCTATGACTACTCCACAAACGAGAGCCTGGACGGCAAGAGGCGCACGATGGAAAACAAGTTCGTGACCATCTTCAAGAATATGCTCGCCAACGACACCTTCCGCAAGAAGTTCACCGATGCCTTCTGCCTCGTGGCAGGCTCGGTATTCGCGCCGGAGCGCGTGGAGAAAGTGGTGACAGACGTTGCCAACTACCTCAGCCAGGGAGGCTACGTGTCACCATGGGGCACGGCACAGTCGCTTATAAGCGGTCTCTCTGCCTCACGTCAGACAAAGCTGATAGACCACTTGAAGAGCGTCAGCCAGATGCAACTGTCTGCCGTAACGCCGCAGAGCGTCACGCTGGCAAGCAGCATTGACGGCGCTGCCATACTCGTGAACGGCATGGAGGTGCCCACGGGAAGCTTCGCGGGACAGCTCTTCGCACCCGTGACGCTGGAGGCAAAAGCACCTATTGGCTACACGTTCAAGGGCTGGCAGGCAGAGGACGAGAACGGCAACACGGCGTTCGTGTCAGAGGATAAGACCTACGAGATGCCCGCTTCCGGGGCACAGAAGCTCACGGCGGTGTGGGAAAAAGCCGCTGGCAGCGAGGCGGGTAGCGGCATAGTGCCCGTGAAGATAAACGAGCTGAGCCCGGGAAATGATATGTATGTCAACGAATACATAAAGAAAGACGACTGGGTGGAGCTGTATAACACCACCGATGTGGACATCAACGCCAGCGGACTGTACCTCAGTGACAACGCCGAGAAGCCGCTGAAGTACCAGATAAAGGGCGCCGAAGGCATCAATACCATTATCCCTGCCCACGGACACCTCGTGGTATGGTGCAGCAAGCGCACACAAGTATCGCAGTTGCACGCCTCCTTCAAACTCGCCAACGATGAGGGCTCACAGCTGATACTCACCGCCGGGGCAGACTTCGTGGCGGCTAACAGCGCGCTCTACGAGGCGTACCCCAAGTGCCCGAAGGAATTTACCGACACGCTGGCATACGGCGTCACCGCCGCCGACAATACCGTGGGACGCTATCCGGACGGCGCCGCGACATACTACGTGATGCACCACCCCACGATATGCAAGGCCAACAGCAAGCAGGGAGCGGACAGCGTGGCAGGCGTGGACTACGCCGACGAGGTGACATACATAACGGGTGACGTGAACGGCGACGGAGAAGTGACCGTGGCTGATGCCAACATGATAGTAAACCACTATACAGGCAACCTCGACGGCACGGAAAAGTTCAGTGAGAAAGCTGCCGACATGAACGGCGATGGCGAGATAACCATAGCCGATGCCAATGAAATAGTCAATATGTACGTTGGGCAGGAATGACGCAAAAGCGGAGATAACGAGCTGCGAGGTCCAGACATCCAACGGGGCAGAGAATAGCCCCACAGTAGCAATCGCATAGCAATCACCTGGTGAAAGCTATGCGATTGTTATGTAATCACTATGCTTTTACTCCGTAATAGCTATGCTATTATACCGTAAGATATTAAGATGACGTTCCGATAACATGGATAATGCGCCCCGAAAACCCGCTTTTTTGACGAAAATCAAATAAAAGGGCGGATTTGAAATAAATAGGGAAAAATAATTGTGTGCGCACACAATTCTTTATAACTTTGCACCAGAAAAAGAAAAGAAGCCCCAAAAAGGGGGTTTGAATCAAAAAGATTCTATAAGGATAACAAGTTCAACTAAGGAGCCGCAAAGCAGTGATGCCGAGTGTCTCCGCTAAATTAGAGAAAGGAAAAAAGTTATGATGTTAACAAATTTCGCAACAGTGCTCATGCTTGCAATGGTAGTAGTATCAGCAGTTTGTGGACTCACATCACTGAGGAACGGTAACCACGCAGGATAAACAGCACGAAGAGCTAAGGCCCATAGTTGGGAGTTAGCCTTAAAAAAGAAACAACCCGCTTTAAATACCGATGCCCTGCTGCCACTTGTTGACAGCAGGGCATCTTTTATCCCTAAGAAGCAGGGGAACAAGTTCGCAGGGCAAGTTTCACACCTTATTATATGTATATAACCAGTTTTTTTGCGAAAAAACAAAAGATTGTCATATATATATTTCGTAATTTCACGGATTTTTATTAACTTTGCACGCAATCTATCTGCCCGTACGCTCGGATTGTGCCCTTTTGGCATCTCTTCAGTAGCGTAGTGAGCCATGGAAACTGGTTGCGCGGAGTGACGCGCAGGGCGGTGGGAAAGCATGTTCACAGACGAGAAAAAATAAAAAATAAATAAAAAACCAACTTAAACAAAAATGCAAAACAAAGGAATTGTAATTGTAACCGCCATTCTCTTGACGCTTGCAAGCATCTTCTATTTGTCGTTCTCGGTGGCCACGAGCTATTATGACGCTCAGGCAGCCAAGATCAGCGACCCTATCGCTGCGCAGAACTACAAAGATTCCGTGAAGTATCTCGGGGTGTACTCCTACCAAAGCTGCCAAGAAACACAGATAGGCCTCGGTCTTGACCTCAAGGGCGGCATGAACGTAATCCTTGAAATCTCTGTGCCCGACGTGGTGGAGGTTCTTGCCGACCACAAGAAGGACGCTGCCTTCGTGAAGTCTATGAAGGAAGCAAGAAAGGCAGAAGAGACAAGTCAGAGCGATTTCATCTCTCTGTTTGTGGAGGCTTACCAGAAAAACGCACCGGGACACCGTCTCGCGGAAATCTTCGCCACACAGCAACTCAAGGGCAAGGTGAACACCCAGAGCACCGACAAGGAAGTGGAGCGCGCGCTGCGTGAGGAGGTGCAGTCGGCTATAGACAACTCTTACAATGTGGTAAGAAACCGTATCGACAAGTTCGGCGTGGTGCAGCCTAATATCCAAAAGCTTGAAGGACAGGAGGGAAGGCTCATGGTTGAGATGCCGGGAGTGCGCGAGCCAGAGCGCGTGCGCAAGCTCCTTCAGGGCTCAGCAAACCTCGAATTCTGGGAGACATACAACGCCTCAGACGTTGTGCCATACCTCGTGCAACTCGATTCACGCCTCGCTAACGGAGCACCCGCGGCGGACGCAAAGGCTGACAGCGTGAAGACTGATGCCGCGGAGGCAGAGGTGGCAGCAAAAGCGGAAGCAGACACCGCGAAGAAAGAGGCAGCGCCGAAGTTTGAACTCAAAGACACCAAGAATCAAACGGCTGACGCCGCAAAGGCAGCGGAAAAGAACGCTGACGCACAGCTGGAGCAACTCAAGAAGCAGCACCCACTGCTCGCACTGCTGCAGACGGTACAGGGCCCGAGCCTCTCTACCGTGGGATACGCGCATGAGCGTGACACGGCAGAGATAAACAAGCTCTTATACGGCGAAGACGCACAGAAGGTAGTGCCTTCTGACATGAAGCTGCTGTGGAGCGCAAAGGCCGTGGAGGGCACAAAGAACATCTTTGAGCTCCACGCTCTCAAGGTGACTTCATCATCAGGACGCGCACCGCTGGAAGGCGATGTGGTGGTTGACGCTAAGGACGAGTTCGACAACTTCGGCAATCCCTGCGTCTCCATGTCTATGAACAATAAGGGCGCACGCCTGTGGGCACAGCTCACAAAGCAGAATGTGGGCAAGGCTATCGCCATAGTGCTCGACGGCGTAGTATATTCCGCACCGCGTGTGAACGGCGAAATCAGCGGCGGTAACTCGCAGATTTCAGGTAACTTCACCATAGAGGATACCAAAGACCTCGCCAATACCCTCAAGTCCGGACGTATGCCGGCACCTGCTCGCATCGTGCAGGAAGAGGTAGTAGGTCCTACACTCGGCGCGCAGTCAATACAGCAGGGCATCATTTCATTCGTGATAGCCTTCGTATTGCTGATGATTTACATGATTCTCATGTACGACCTCATACCTGGTATGATGGCAAACCTCGCGCTTATCGTCAACATCTTCTTCACAGTAGGTATATTAACGTCATTCCAGGCGGCGCTGACAATGTCTGGTATCGCCGGTATGGTGCTGTCATTGGGTACTGCGGTGGATGCTAACGTGCTCATTTACGAGCGCATCAAGGAGGAACAGAAGCGTGGTCTGGGCATGAAACAGGCACTTGCCGCAGGTTACAGCAACGCTTTCTCAGCCATCTTCGACTCTAACCTCACATCAATCATCACGGGTGTGATACTCTATGTCTTCGGTACTGGACCTATCCGCGGCTTCGCGACAACGTGGATAATAGGCATTATCTGCTCATTCTTCACCGCAGTGTTCCTCACTCGCATAGTTTATGAGAACCGACTGGGCAAGGATAAGTGGCTGAAGCAGAACTTTACCACGCGTTTCTCACGCAATATGCTTCAGAATACCGACTTCAAGTTCATGTCATTGTATCGCAAGACCTTCACTCTCCTCGCTGTAGTAATCGTGGTATTCGTAGCGAGCTTCGTGGTACGCGGTCTCTCCAAGAGCATCGACTTCACGGGTGGACGCAACTATGTTGTAGTGTTCGAGCAGCCAGTGCAGCCTGAGGAGGTGCGCGTAGTGCTGGGACAGGCATTCCCAGAGGCAACGACAACGGCCCTCGCGCTTGGTACTGACAACAAGACCATACGTGTGTCAACGAACTATAAGATAGAGTCTAACGACCCGAATGTTGACGATGAGGCAGAGACAATACTCTACAACTCACTCAAGAAGGCTGGTCTCGTGAACCAGAAGGATGTCGCCGCGTTCAAGAACCCGGACATACGCACAGGTGGTTCCATAATATCATCCACGAAGGTAGGTCCTTCTGTGGCTAAGGACATTACCTACGGAGCAATCTACAGCGTGCTGATAGCTCTGGCAGCGATATTCGTTTACATCATGGTACGTTTCCGCAACGTAGCCTTCTCCGTAGGTTCTACCTGCGCACTGGCGGTCGATACCGTAATAGTGCTGGGCATATACTCACTCTGCTGGGGCTGGTTGCCGATGTCATTGGAGATAGACCAGACGTTCATCGGTGCCATACTGACCGTGATAGGTTACTCTATCAACGATAAGGTGATAGTCTTCGACCGCATACGTGAGAACCTCAAGCTGCATCCGAAGTGGGATTTCCAGACCACTTTCAACGTGTCTATCAACCAAACGCTTGCGCGTACCATCAACACCTCGTCTTCAACACTCCTCGTGTTGCTCACGATATTCATCTTTGGTGGTGACAGCATACGCTCATTCTCATTCGCAATGATTCTCGGTGTGGTATTCGGCACGCTGTCTTCAATGTTCGTTGCGGCGCCGATAGCATACCTCACGATGGGTAGGAAGATAGAAAACAGACTGGAAAAGGCTGAGTAAAACTCAATAAAGGGATGAAATTCAACGGGCAGTCCGCATGGGATTGCGCGTGTAACATACTTAAAAGGGGAGCATGCAGGAACGGTATTCCTGCATACTTCCCTTTGTTTTTTTTACCATTACAATCACGTACACAGTCATTATGAAAGAAATCAGACACCTTTTAGCTGTAGTCCTCACCTTCGTAGCTGTCGCTTCTCAGGCATCTGGCAGTGCCTCACTGCCAGTGCTACGCATCGCTTTCCCCGACAAAATAGTAAAGGATATGCCTTATTCCAACGGCACCATGTCGCTGACGGATACTGACGGCAATGTGGTGGAGATGAAAGCGAAGTTTAAGACGCGTGGCGCAACGGCGCAGCAGTACCTCATGAAACCCGCCCTCAACATGAAGTTGCAGAATGAGGACTATACAGAGGAGGCGGACTCCGCACTCCTCGGCATACGTTCCTGCTCCACATGGATACTCGATGCCATGGCCATTGACCGTATATGTATGCGCAACCGCGTCACCATGGACGTGTGGAACGAGTACTCACGGCTTCCTTATGAAACAGATTTTGATGGCCGTCACGGTACAGCAGGCCGTTTTATAGAGCTTTATATCAATGATGTCTATTATGGGATATACTGCATGAGCGACCGCATCAACCGCAAGTTGCTTGACTTAAAGAAATATGATGAGAAAAAAGAGCTGGTTCGTGGCGTGCTTTACAAGAGCGGAACGTCAGACATAGATAATCAGAATGAGCGAGGGTTTAGTTCTGACAGTCTCGCATGTACTGTCACTTGGCACAATGCATGGGAGCTGAAAGAGCCGGAAGACCATGCCGGTCTCGCCGCATGGCAGCCGCTGTTGGACCTATATGACAACCAGACCAACTATGCGGCGGTAAAGAAATACTTCTTCTTGGAGAACCTTGTGGACTACCAACTGCTGGTCATGGCGTTCAGCATCGGCGACAACTGGGGCAACAAGAACCATTATTTTTCCATCCGCAACATACAGAAGGACATCGACGACGCAGACCCTACGGAGTCAGCGCGCCGCAAGGTCGTGGTGACGCCGTGGGATTTGGACGCCAGTCTGGGCGGGGCCTATGACGGGAGATACTATGACGGGACGTACAGCCAATGGAGTGTCGCTGCCATCAGCAAGAACGGTTTTTATCCTTTCAGCTATTGTCAGGGGCAGTCAGAATACAAAGCACTGATGAAGTCACGCTGGCAGCAGGTGCGCAAGACCGTCTTCTCCAAGCTGTCCGTAAACAAGCGGCTGGAAGAATACCGCGACCTCTTCATCAACAGTGGCGCATGGCAGCGCATGACCGATGCCTTTGACGCACGTTCGTCAAAGCCTTGTTACGTCAGCGACCTTGCGCAAGAGGTAGCATACATTGAGAAATGGTACTCAGACCGCTTTACCGAGATGGATTCCTACTTCGGCGTAACCACCATCATGGGCGATGCCAATGGCGACGGCATAGTGTCTGTGGCGGATGCCAACAGTGTTGTCAACTATTTCTTGGGCAATACGGCTGTTGACATCGACCTGAACGCCGCTGACGTGAACGGCGATGGCACTATCACGATAGCCGATGCCAACGCTATCGTCAACCTCTACATAGGGCAGTGATGCCATGCCAGCGTGGAGGGGAGCCCATGGTTGCAGTCAGTCATGCGTCCCGGCGGTGCTTGCACGCCATCCCATGCCGTGCAAGCACCGCTGACGCGCACCCTTTGTCTGCTGCACGTCTGGGTTATGGCTACTTTATTCCGTATCAACTCAGGGGCAGTGTCAGTGTGAAAGGTGCTGTAATGCGCAACGTAGAAACGGTGGCAGGGGGATTATGACGCTCCCTTGCCACCGTTTCTCTGTTTTTCTTATCCGCCATTATGCGACATTCTTTCGCCTCATCACTTCACCCTCGCCTCTATCGCGCTCCTTACGCGCTCGGCGAATTGTGTGTCGTCTTCGTCGGGCCGCGGTGTCATTGGCGGCAGGTATTCAAGTTCTATCTTCGTAGGCTTGAAGAACTTGGAGCCGCGTGGCAGAGCGTCGTATGCGCCGCTGATGCTCACTGGCAGCACTGGCACGCCCAGTTCCTTGCTCAGCAGGGCGAAAGTCTTCTTGAATGTCCCCATGCCGCCATTGCGAGAGCGTGTGCCCTCGGGGAATATCACTATGCTCTTACCCTGTTTCAGCACCTCCGCCAGCTTCAGGATGGAGTTCTTCAGGTTGCGGCGCTCCATGAGAATGACGTTGTGTCGCCGTGCGATGGCGCGTAGCAAGGGGTTGTTCACGTGCTCCTCCGTGGCGTAGAAATAGCAGTTGTCTATCACGTTCCACGGCACGCCAGCCATTACTATCGCGCCGTCCATGTAGCTTTGGTGGTTGGGCGCCATGATAAACTGCCCGTTTGCCGGTATGTTCTCCGCGCCGCGTATGGCGAGTCTGTTGTAAACCGTGAAGAGTGCTTTGAAAGCCTTTGTCCAGAAGCGATGCGACAATCCCGCCACGGGCAGCTCCAAGTGTCCCGACTCCTCCGCCAGCAGGCTGTGCCTGTCCGTGTGCTCCATCTCCTTACGCATATCGGAGGCAGCTATGCGGTCGGCAATCTCCTGCACGTTGCGGAACGAGGACATTGTATCTGCGTTTATCGTGATGCCGAAGCGCTGTTCTATGAAGCCCTGCAGCCCCACCATGTCCAACGAGTCGAAGGCCATGTCAGTCTCCAAATGGTGGCCGGGCTTTACGACAATCTTCTTCTCCTGCTCTATATATTCCTTCAGTGCGAGGAACTCTTCCGACAGAGCCTCCGTGTCCTGCTCCTCCTGCGGCGTGTAGTCAGCCTCCCGCTTACGCTCGCACAGCTCATTCAGCTTGAACCTCTGCAGCTTGTCGAGCTTCGTCCTCGGCAGTTCGCCGCGATATACAAAGACGTTCATCAGCTTCTTGTAGTTGCTCACTGTCAGGTTGTATGGCTCTATCACCTCGCGCTTCAGCGCTTCCTCCACTTCCTTGTCAGACAGTCCCCGCGCCCATGTCTCCTGCGGAACGATGATGCATCGCAGCATATCGCCGTGCTGCACCACGGCCGCTTCCTTCACTTTGTCGTCGTATTTCTCTATCTTGTATTCTATCTCGCTTGGCTGAACGTTCTTTCCGTTCGACAGGACTAAGATTTCCTTTGAGCGTCCTGTGATGTACACCCTTCCCTTTTCGTCGAAGCGTGCCAGGTCGCCCGTATGCAGGAAACCATCCTTATCAATCACTGCCGCCGTCTCCTCCGGGCGGTTGTAGTAGCCCATCATCACGTTAGGGCCTTTGGCGCACAGTTCGCCATCTATTATCTTGCACTCCACGGAGGGCATAGGCAGTCCCACGCAGCCCGGTATTATGTCGTCAGGGCGTGTGAAAGTGATTATCGGTGCCGTCTCCGTCATGCCGTAACCCTCCAGCACGTCCAGTCCCAGTGTGCGCAGTCCTTTGCCTATCTCCGCGTCGAGTGCCGCGCCGCCGCTGACGCAGTAGTCTATGTGTCCGCCCATCTTCTTGCGTATGGACTGGAATACGAAGCGTGAGAGCCTCCTGCTGCCCACGCTGCGACATATATTGAAAAGGATGCGTGTGACGGCCTTCTCGTCTATCTTCTTCTTTATGCCTGCGTAAAGCGTCTGCCACAGCCTCGGCACACCGATGAATATCGCCACCTTCCCACGGCACAGGGTGTCCATGATGTCCGGCCCTGTCATGGAGGGGCATATCGCCACTCCGCCGCCACGCGTCATAGGGCCTATCACCGTGCCCATGAGCGGCAGCACGTGGTGCAGCGGCAGCAGTATCATCACGCGGCGTTCCTCGGTGAATATGGGCACCACGTCTGCCACGCTGCGTATGTTTGCCATAAGGTTGTTGTACGACAGCATTACGCCTTTCGGTGAGCCAGTGGTGCCGGAGGTGTATATTATCATGGCGCACTCGTCGCCCATCTCCTTCATGTTGTCAGTGCCGCACCACTCTTCCTCCTCCTTTGCCGGCGCCAGTTCGTAGTCGTCTATCAGCATCAGCTTCGTCTCCAGCGCCGCCTCTTGCACTGCTTGGCGTGCCACCTCAGCCTTCTCCTTCGATGTCCAGATGCAGGACGGCTGGCAGTCGCGCAGGATGTATGCCACGTCTGCCACTGTTGACGACGCGTCCACGGGCACCGCGATGCCTTTATTCTGCCAGATGGCGAAGAAGGCGTATATCCAGCCCTCCCTGTTCTCACTCAGTATCACCGTTTTGCTGCCCCTCTCCGTGGGCGTGTGCTGCGCAAAAAGGTTGATGCGTCCCAGCGTCTCACTGTAACTCACTTCGCGTTCCCCGGCTATGATGGCCGTCTTGTGCAGGTTTTTTATCATTTTCTTTGCGTTTGGATTTTCGATGCCATGCCGCCAGCGCTGTCCATGCCCATGACGATATGCTCAGACGGGCAATGCTGGTATAGCGATGCAAAGGTAATAAAACAATTTCATATAGAGGGTATGTTTTGTATAAAAAATAATTGCAAATGTAATATTTTTGTTCTATTTTTCGGTTTTGTGGATATTAGAAGGTTGAAATAGAGGGTTGACGCATGTGTCATTGTCTTTGGAACAGTGGACTGGCGCGGGTGAATGTGTTATGTTCATTGGTTGCTGAAGGTAACACGCGTGGGGCGGTTACGTGGTGACGGTGTTGCGATAGCTATGCTTTTACGTTGCAATAGCTATGCTTTTATGTTGCAATAGCAATGCTTTTGCGTTGTAATCGCTATGCTTTTATAATGTGATGAGTATGTTGCTGTGGCGCAGGGACTTACCGTCTGCTTTATGACGTGTGTGCTGGGCAACGAAAAAAGCCCCCGCATTGGTTGCGGAGGCTTGTGGTATGCTTCGTTTATACGATAGTAACCGTGGGGTGAAACTACACCTTTATCTCTACTTCTACGCCAGAAGGAAGGTCGAGCTTCATAAGAGCGTCGATGGTCCTTGTGGTAGAGCTGTAGATGTCTATCAGGCGCTTGTAGTCTGACAGCTGGAACTGCTCACGGCTCTTCTTATTTACGAATGTTGAACGGTTGACCGTGTAGATACGCTTGTGCGTAGGAAGTGGAATAGGACCGCTGACGATAGCGTCAGTAGCCTTTACGGCCTTTACGATTTTCTCTGCTGACTTGTCCACGAGAGTGTGGTCGTAAGACTTCAGCTTGATGCGAATTTTCTGACTCATTGTTTTTCTTTTTAGTTTTGTTTGTTATGTACCTGAAGCTCGGGTGGCCCGTAAAGAGTCATTTACTCACGGGCTCCCGGAGCTTCATATCTATCATTATACGAGGTCAGCGCGTCCGTTGGTCTCCTCAAGGATGGCCTTGGCGATAGAGCTTGACACTGGGTCGTGGTGGTCATACTCCATTGATGACGTTGCACGGCCAGAGGTAATGGTACGCAGAGCAGTTACATAACCGAACATTTCTGCCAGAGGTACCATAGCCTTCACGATGCGTGCTCCGCTGCGTGCCTCTTCCATGCCGAGCACCATGCCACGACGTTTGTTAAGGTCACCGATGACATCACCCATGTTTTCCTCTGGAGTAACCACCTCAACCTTCATTATTGGCTCCATGAGCACAGGACCTGCCTTCGGGCAAGCGTTCTTGAAGGCGTTGCGAGCGGCAAGCTCGAATGAGAGCTGGTCAGAGTCAACGGGGTGGAAGCTACCGTCAATCAGCGTCACTTTCAGACCTGTTACAGGGTAACCGCCGAGCACACCGCTCTTCAGGCAGTCCTGGAAGCCCTTCTGTACGGCTGGGATGAACTCCTTAGGCACGTTACCACCCTTGACTTCATTGATGAACTGAAGGTCGCCCTCCTTATAGTCTTCGTCCTTAGGACCAACGTTTACGATGATGTCAGCGAACTTACCACGACCACCAGACTGCTTCTTGTAAACCTCGCGGAGGTTAACCTCGCGTGTGATAGCTTCCTTATAGTTAACCTGTGGCTTACCCTGGTTGCACTCAACCTTGAACTCACGCTTCAGACGGTCGATGATAATGTCGAGGTGAAGCTCACCCATACCAGAGATAACGGTCTGTCCTGACTGCTCGTCTGTACGTACAGTGAAGGTCGGATCCTCTTCCGCAAGCTTGGCAAGACCATTGTCCAGCTTAGCGATGTCTGCCTGTGACTTCGGCTCTACCGCAATAGAGATAACGGTATCAGGGAATGTCATTGACTCAAGCACGATGGGGTGTGCCTCGTCGCAGAGTGTGTCACCAGTGCGGATGTCCTTGAAACCTACGCCAGAGCCTATGTCTCCTGCTGCAATCACTTCCACAGGGTTCTGCTTGTTTGAGTGCATCTGGAAGAGACGGCTTACGCGCTCCTTCTTGCCAGAGCGTGGGTTATAGACGTATGAGCCTGCTTCTATCTTACCAGAGTAAACGCGGAAGAACACAAGACGACCTACATACGGGTCGGTTGCTATCTTAAATGCCAGCGCTGACGTTGGTTCTTCCTCAGAAGGCTTACGGTCTTCCTCTTCCTCTGTGTCGGGATTGGTTCCGATGATGTTCTCTGTATCCATCGGAGAGGGGAGCAGTGCGCACACATAGTCGAGCATTGTCTGCACACCTTTGTTCTTGAATGAGGAACCGCAGAGCATTGGAACGCACTGAAGTGCAAGTGTTCCCTTGCGCACAGCTGCGATAATCTCCTCCTCTGTGATGGTTGACGGGTCGTCGAAGTACTTCTCCATGAGTGCTTCATCGAACTCTGCGGCAGACTCAAGGAGTTTGTCGCGCCACTCGTTACACTCATCTACCATGTCGGCTGGTATGTCCTCGATGTCGTAGTCTGCACCCATTGTCTCGTCATGCCAGAAGATTGCCTTCATCTTCACGAGGTCAACGAGTCCCTTGAAGTTCTCTTCCGCGCCGATAGGGCAGCAGAGGCTTATTGGGTTTGCGCCGAGAACCTCTTTCATCTGCTTCACTACGTCGTAGTAGTTAGCACCTGAACGGTCCATCTTGTTGACGTATCCGATACGTGGCACGTTGTACTTGTCAGCCTGACGCCATACGGTTTCAGACTGTGGCTCTACGCCACCAACCGCGCAGTATGTAGCTACTGCGCCGTCAAGTACACGGAGTGAGCGCTCTACCTCTGCGGTAAAGTCCACGTGTCCCGGAGTGTCGATAAGGTTAATCTTATATTGTTTGCCGAGATAGTTCCAGAAACAGGTTGTTGCAGCGGATGTGATAGTGATACCACGCTCCTGCTCTTGCGCCATCCAGTCCATGGTTGCGCTACCGTCATGCGTCTCACCGATCTTGTGTGTCTTACCGGTGTAGAAGAGAATGCGCTCTGATGTCGTTGTCTTTCCGGCGTCAATGTGCGCCATGATGCCGATATTACGTGTCAAATGCAAGTCATGCTTAGCCATTTCTTTTCCTCCTTATCTATTAATTAGAAACGGAAATGAGCGAATGCACGGTTAGCCTCGGCCATGCGGTGCATATCTTCCTTACGTTTGAATGCGCCACCCTGGTTGTTGTAGGCGTCCATTATCTCAGCGGCGAGCTTGTCTGACATTCCCTTACCGCCGCGTTTGCGTGCGAAAGCGATGAGGTTCTTCATTGATACAGACTCCTTTCGGTCAGGGCGTATCTCTGTTGGCACCTGGAATGTAGCGCCACCGATGCGGCGGCTCTTCACCTCCACGTGTGGTGTCACGTTGTCGAGAGCCTGCTTCCATATTTCCAGCGCAGGTTTCTCTTCGTTCTGCATCTTCTCACCCACGGTGTTCAGTGCAGCATAGAAAATCTCGTAAGCGATGCTCTTCTTGCCATCATACATGAGATGGTTTACGAACTTTGACACTTTCTGGTCGTTGTAAACGGGATCCGGAAGGATCACACGCTTCTTTGGTTTTGCTTTTCTCATTTTTGTTTTTAATAATCTTGCTGAGGTTGTCTTGTCTTTTTGTGTCTTCAATGCCCACTCTTGGGCATTTACTCAACCTTTCGTCTTAACAATCAGCAAAACGTTACTTGTTTTTTGTCTGTTTCCTTTTAAGAATGTTGTTTTACTTCTTAGCGGCTTTAGGACGCTTAGCACCGTACTTGGAGCGACGCTGTGTGCGGCTTGCCACGCCTGCGGTATCAAGAGTACCACGAACGATGTGGTAACGCACACCAGGAAGGTCCTTTACACGACCGCCGCGCACAAGCACGATAGAGTGCTCCTGAAGGTTGTGGCCTTCGCCGGGGATGTAGGAGTTAACTTCCTTTGAGTTTGTCAGACGTACACGGGCTACTTTACGCATAGCCGAATTAGGCTTCTTAGGGGTAGTTGTATATACTCGCACGCACACACCGCGACGCTGTGGACATGAGTCCAGAGCTGGTGACTTGCTCTTATCTACAAGTACCTCCCTGCCTTTTCTTACCAATTGTTGAATTGTAGGCATTTTGTTTTGTTGTTTTGTTTATATATTTATTTTATTTGTATTCAATGCTTTAGGTGGCTTTTTGCGTGTGCCACAAGGCTATTCTGTGCCTTTTCGAGGTGCAAAGGTACTACTTTTTTCTGAATTTTCCTACGATGTATATATAAATGTGTGTGCAATATCATCCTATTTAAGTTTATTTAACTGTTGTTCGTTTCTTTTTTGATGTCTCTTTTTACGGTTATTTGGTAGTGATACTGTTATGCGGCGTTAGCATTGTCGCGTTATGGCGGCGAAAAAAGCCCCATGATGCTCACGCACCGTGGGGCTCTGAATTATGTTATGAAGGTACAGCGTCCTTTTGGATGGACGCGTTTATGTATGTCAGAATAGGCTGATGTCAGAGCTAAAGTTTTCTACCATCTCTATCTTCATCTTTTGCTTGTACCAGTTTATTGCTATGACATTCTTGCCTGAGATGTACTTCGCGGAGTAGTAATCCTGAGTGTTGAACTCCTCTTGGTTAGGATTTGCGTTTGTGAAGCCAGCATTGTAAATCATTTTGATGAGCGACTTCATCTCGTCGCGGCTGACTTGCGGTTGTTCTATTATTACGTCATTGTCGAAGAACTTGTTTTTCTCTGTCACGATGACGGAGCTGTATTGCTTGTCGCCGAGGAAAGCGGCGAACTCCGGCAGTTCATCCTTGTATATAAATGTCTTTTTGCTTGACCTGAAGTCTATGTTGAACTCAAGGTCTTTTGCCTCAATGATGCACTGGTCAGTGATGTTTGTTTCATTCTTATATGCGTAGTATTTCGCCATGTCGTTGGCAAAGCTTACTATTATCATGTTCATGTCTTGCTTTACCGTCACGCTGACATCTGTGGCGCTGATTGACTTCGTAACCCCACTGCTTTCATAAGAATAGCTGACTGTGGCATTGTGATACTGTGTCTGGTCGGCAGAGTAGCCAGGCACTGTCAGAGACCAATTCTCGTAATATCCATCCTTGATGTAGTAGCTTATCACGAGCGAGTCCTCAAACAGTTGGCAACCATATTTCGTAAATCTCGTTAATGAGGGGTTTTGCTTCATTTCAATCTCCTCGTACACCTGCCCCGTATAAGCTCTGACGAGCATATATCCGCTGCGTGGTATTATTTCCTCGTCAATCACTATGTCGCCGAGGTCGATGTCCTCTCCTGTTATGTTGATATTCTTCGTGAATACGGAGCCGTCAAAGGTGCGTATGTTGAGTGCTGCCGTGCCGGTGTAGTTGTATGGCGTGCGTATGCCGAAGCTGCCGTTGGCGTCGGAGAGCGTGATGGCAGTCGTTTTCTTGTTGTATGTCAGCCACATACTGTACCGTTTGTTTGGTGCCAGATGGCTTACCACCTTGCCTTTTACCTTTTTAAGCGTTGGCAGTGTTATGTCGCAGGTGGTGTATGAGCCGGCGGTTCCGGATTTCACAATCTGCTCTGTCACGGGTGAGTAGTTGGAGTAGTCGCTTGCTTCCACCTTTATCTTCATTGCGGTGTTGATGGGCACGAATGTTTTGTAGTAGCCGTTGTTGTCTGTTGTGACATACACCTGTCCCACGTGTACACGCACTCCCTGCACCACTGCTCCGCTCTGGTCTGTCACTTTGCCTTGCATATAGCATCGTTTTGCCGGGTAGTCAAGGTTAACCCATTTCACGTTGCTCACCGTCAGCACGTAGGAGTCTCCCTGTTTCTCTGAGGTGCCTTCCTGTTCCCACAGTCCTGTGGTGGGGTTGAACACCCATGAGGGTATGTCATCCCTCAAACCCGTCTCCGGTGTTATCGTGATGATCGCCGGTGTGCCGTCAGAGAATTTCAGTTCGTCGCCGTTAGCGTCTTTCGGTGTTACAGACACCATGCCGTAACTTATCAGCTGGTCCACGTCGCCGCTGCCGTCGTTGCTCTTTGCCGCGAGGTCTCCGCCCGGCATTATGTCAGCGAAGTCCTTGTCGTTGGGGTCAAGGAACAGCACGTCCGTCGTCACGTTGCCCGTGTATGGCTTCCCGTCCTTGTCAACATACTGTCCTCCGGGCAGTTTCACGCTGCCGCCGTTGAAGTTGAACTCCTTTGGCTGTGACGCGGGATATGTGGCCTGCGCTGTGTTGCCGCCGTTGCCTTTGCGCACCAGCACCACCTGCCAGTTGTCTGTATCGGCGAAATCGAATGAGCGCACCACGTCGAAATATCCGTCTTTCTTGAACGCCACCACGGTGCGTCCGTTTGCCACCTGCACTTTGCTGAACGTGAAGAAGCCGTTGCCGTCGGTCACTGTCGTTTCCGTTCCGCTGCTCACGCTGGCTCCCTGCACGGGCTCTCCGGCAGTGTTATACACCACTCCGACCAGCTCTCCCGTCCTCATCTCTATGACGGGTGGCGTGTCGTCGCCCGGTGTCTCGGTGTCTTCCGTGCCGTCGCCCGCAAATGGTGTGTCGGGGTCGCAGCATGATGTCGCAAGGGTCAGCAAGCTGCCCAATGCCATGCACAATGAAAATAGGAAAAGATTTAAGCGTTTCATCTGTGTTTTTGTTTTAGGGTTAATATGTTTTTTGTGTGTTTTGTCTTACGTTAAGTTGCGTAACCCACATTAAATACCTATGTGTGTTGATGTCGCAAAGGTAAATATTTTTCTTAAAACATCAAAATAAAATACAAGAAAAATATCAGTCTGTCGGCGTTTTTTTTCTTTTGTGAGGCAGGATGTCATACTCCGCTATTATCAGTTTGGAAGTCAGGTGTTTGTAATATCTATGCTTTTACTGTGCGAAAGCTATGCTTTTACTGTACAATCACTATGCTTTCACTGTACAATCACTATGCGATTACCCTCGTGCGGCTTTGCGCTCTTCCAACCGACCCTATCCGCCCAATCCTCACTACCACCGTGTTTGGCGAATTATTTTGCCCCGTCAGCACTGCGTAACCGTTGATGTAACACGCCCTTATCGTGCGTACCTAATAAAAAAGAGGTGTATTCTCTTGCCGTAATGGAAATAAATTACTAACTTTGCACATTGATAGCAAAAAACGGAATAATATATGGAAAAGAAAGATACCAGTGCGCTGAAGGCGGAGATACGCCGGATGTGCAGGGAGAAGAACGCCGTGGTGCTGGCGCACTACTACACCGTCGGCGAGGTGCAGGAGGTAGCCGACTTCGTGGGCGACTCGCTGGCGCTGGCAAGGAAGGCGGCGCGGACGGACGCGGACATAATAGTGATGTGCGGAGTGCACTTCATGGCCGAGACCTGCAAATTGCTTTCGCCAGACAAGCTGGTGCTGGCACCCGACCTTGAGGCTGGTTGCTCCCTCGCAGACTCATGCGACGCCGACGACCTGCGCAGGTGGAAGGCGGAGCACCCTGGCTACCTCGTGGTGCAGTATGTCAACACCACCGCCGCCACCAAGGCGCTGACGGACGTGGTGGTGACCTCGGGCAACGCGGAGAAGGTGGTGAGTCAGCTGCCGAAAGACGCGAAGATACTCTTCGGACCCGACTACAACCTTGGCAACTACATCAACGCCGTGACGGGCCGCGACATGGAGTTGTGGAACGGCGGCTGTCATGTCCACGAGCGTTTCTCATGCGACGAGATAGCAAAGCTGAAGCAGGAGCACCCCGGCGCGGTGGTAATGGCGCATCTGGAGTGCAAGGCGCCGGTACTGGCTATGGCAGAGGTGAAAGGCTCCACGGCGGATATGCTGCGATACGCGCAGGGACACGGAGCGCAGACCTACATCGTCGCCACCGAGGCGGGCATTCTCCACGAGTTGCAGCGCACCTGCCCGGAGTGCACCTTCATACCCGTGCCACCGGAAGTAGGCGAGGGCGGCGTGGGCTGCCAGTGCAACGAGTGCCAGTACATGAAGCTGAACACGCTGGAGAAGCTGTACGAATGTCTCAGGAACGAAGCCCCCGTGGTGGAGGTGGCGCCCGAGATTGCCGTGGAGGCGGTGAAGCCCATCAACAGGATGCTGGAGCTCAGCTGATGGCATAACCCACCCATTACACGTGCCGACGGCATAAGAAAGACAACGTAAATATAACAATAACAACGCCCCCGCCCTTCCGTCATGCCACGGAACGGCAGAGAGGGGACTACAGTAAAACGACAATGGAACAGACACTTCTTATATACAACACCCTCACTCGCAAGAAGGAGGCTTTCAAACCAATCCACCCCGGACACGTGGGAATGTATGTCTGCGGGCCAACGGTCTATGGTGACGCGCACCTCGGGCACGCACGCCCCGCCATCACCTTCGACATACTCTTCCGCTACCTGCGCCACCTCGGCTACAAGGTGCGCTATGTGCGCAACATTACCGACGTGGGACACCTTGAGCACGATGCCGACGAGGGCGAGGACAAGATAGCAAAGAAGGCGAGGCTGGAGCAGCTGGAGCCGATGGAGATAGCGCAGTACTACACGCGCCGCTTCAACGCGGCGATGGATAAGCTCAACGTGCTGCCGCCGTCGATAGAGCCTCACGCCACGGGGCATATCATAGAGCAGCAGCAGCTGGTGAAGGAGATACTCGACCGCGGCTATGCATACGTCAGCAACGGCAGCGTTTACTTCGACATAGAGAAGTACAACAAGGACTATAAGTACGGCATACTCTCCGGCCGCACGCTGGAAAACCTCAAGGACGCGTCGCGCGACACTCTCGCGGGAGTGGGCGAGAAGCGCAACCAGGCCGACTTCGCCCTGTGGAAGAAGGCGCAACCCGAGCACATCATGCGCTGGCCGTCGCCGTGGTCCGACGGTTTCCCCGGATGGCACTGCGAGTGCACCGCCATGGGAAGGAAGTACCTCGGCGAGGAGTTCGACATACACGGCGGGGGAATGGACCTCGTCTTCCCCCACCACGAATGTGAGATAGCGCAGGCGCAGGCCTCCATGGGCCATCAGGCGGTGCGCTATTGGATGCACAACAACATGATAACCATCAACGGGCAGAAGATGGGCAAGTCGTATAACAACTTCATAACGCTCGAACAGTTCTTCACCGGGCAGCACGAACTGCTGACAAAGGCGTTCGCCCCCATGACGATACGCTTCTTCATACTGTCTGCCCACTACCGCGGCACGGTGGACTTCTCCTCTGAGGCGCTGGAGGCAGCGGAGAAAGGCTTCGCCCGGCTGATGCAGGGACTGAAGGACCTGAAGCGCGTGCAGGTAGCGAAAGGCTCGTCGCCGGAGGTGGAGAAGTTCGTGAGCACGCTGGGGCAGAAGCTCTATGACGCCATGAACGATGACCTGCAGACGCCAATCGTCATCTCATTGCTGTTCGAGGCGTGCCACCAGGTCAACCTCATTGCCAGCCGCAAGGCGAAAATCTCGCAGGCGCACCTTGACGAACTGTCGCAGCTGATGCACACGTTCACCGAGGACATACTGGGACTCACGGCGGCGGCGCAGGGCGGCGGCGACGCTTCGAGGGAGCAGTCGTTCGGCAAGGTGGTCGATATGGTGCTGGAGATGCGCGCCAAGGCGCGCGCCGACAAGGACTGGGCTACGTGCGACCAGATACGCGACGCGCTTAACGAGGCGGGCTTTATTGTAAAAGACACACCAGACGGAGCCGTATGGGAGCTTTAGACTATGAGATAATGGCGCCGGTAGGCTCGCGCGAGAGCCTTGCCGCAGCCATCAACGCAGGGGCGGACTCCGTCTATTTTGGCATAGAGAAGCTGAATATGCGCGCCCATTCCGCCGCGCCGTTCACCATTGCCGACCTGAAGGAGATTGCCGCACTCTGCGGCAGTCACGGCATAAAAACCTACCTTACGGTCAACACCATAATCTACGGCGAGGACATAGAGCAGATGCACCAGATAGTGGATGCCGCCAAGGAGGCTGGCATCACGGCGGTGATAGCATCCGACGTGGCGGTGATGATGTACTGCGCAAGGGTGGGACAGGAGGTGCATCTGTCCACGCAGCTCAACATCTCCAACATCGAGGCACTGCGTTTCTACGCCCAGTTCGCCGACGTGGTGGTGCTGGCGCGCGAGCTTCGCATGGAGCAGGTGAAGGAGATACACCGCCAGGCGGTGGAGGACAATATCTGCGGACCGAGCGGCAAGCCCATACGCATAGAGATGTTCTGCCACGGTGCGCTATGCATGGCTATATCGGGCAAGTGCTACCTCTCCCTGCATAACGCCAACCGCTCCGCCAACCGCGGCGAGTGCGTGCAGATATGCCGCAGAGGGTACGACGTGAAGGATGCCGAGACGGGCAACGAACTGCTGGTGGACAACAAGTATATCATGTCGCCCAAGGACTTGAAGACCATACGCTTCATCGACAAAATGATGGATGCCGGCGTGCGGGTGTTCAAGATTGAGGGCAGGGCGCGTGGCGCGGAATACGTGGACACGGTGGTGCGCTGCTACCGCGAGGCTATCAATGCCGTGCTGGCAGACAGGGAAGAGGGGGCGGAGGAGCCGCGCCACTTCACCGAGGATGCCAAGGACGCATGGGACGAGAGGCTCGCGCGCGTGTTCAACCGTGGCTTCTGGGACGGATATTACCAAGGGCAGACGCTGGGGGAGTGGAACGATTCCTACGGCTCGAAAGCCACGGAGAAGAAGGTTTACGCCGCCAAGACGGTGAAGTATTTCTCAAAGATAGGTGTGGCGGAGTTCCAGGTGGAGGCGCACGAGATAAAGGTTGGCGACAAACTGCTGATAACGGGGCCCACCACCGGGGCTATGTATATAGATAATGTGGAGGAGATACGCTTCGACCTCAAGCCCGTCAGCGTGGCGAAAAAGGGGCAACGCATAAGCATTGCCGTGCCGGGGAAGGTGAGACCGAGCGATAAGCTCTTTATTTTGGAAAAGGTATAAAAGTAGAAAAAGATGACGATAAACGAGATACAGGATGAGGTGATATCCGAATTTGAGGGCTTTGACGACTGGATGGACAAGTACCAGCTGCTCATAGACCTCGGCAGCGAGCAGGAACCGCTTGAGGAAAAGTACAAGACGGAGCAGAACTTGATAGACGGTTGCCAAAGCCGTGTGTGGGTGCAGTGTGACAAGGAGGACGACGGCACGCTGACATTCACCGCCGAGAGCGACGCGCTGATAGTGAAGGGCATAGTGGCACTGCTGATACGAGTGCTCTCCGGGCATACGCCGAAGGAGATACTCGATGCCGACCTCTACTTCATTGAGGCGATAGGGCTGAAGGAACACCTGTCGCCCACACGCTCCAACGGTTTGCTCGCCATGGTAAAGCGTATCAAGGCATACGCCATAGCTTATTCACTGTAACCGCCTTTTTACACAAATACATCACATTGCTTAATGATTGACGATATCTTTCCATCCCTCAAAGATAATGATAAATACCTGCTCGCTATCTATACGCTGTTCAGTACGCAAGGGGCCGATACGAGACAGGTAAAGGCTGTCATGGGCACACTGACGGGAAAGCCCTTTGTTGACCTCAAAGTGGCATTGGGAAGGCTGGAGAGCAAGGGACTGCTGCGTATCAGTGGCTACAACTGGCGCACCGACACTTCCGACTATCTGGTAAGAGAGGAATACCTCATACCGGCAATGACATACTTCTACGGCAAGGAGAAAGAACTGACGCTAAGGGTGCTGGAGGCGGCGAAGGCAATGAAGCCGACAAGCGTACAGAGGATATTGTGGAGGTATATAAGCAGCGATTACAGCGATATAGCGTGGGAAGAGATAGACGACTACGCCATATCCACAGGCCTGCTTTCCTTCATTCCGGCTGTATGCGACCCTGGCTTCGCGCCGCTCCTTATGCTTTTCAATAAGGATAACTTCTTCGGACTTCTGAATGTGTTCTTTATTAAGGTGTTTGTTGACCAAGAGGTCATCGACATATCATACGTCCGCTCTTTTATCAGCAGTTATAAGGCCAACAATATTGAGGACCTGAGGCGTTCTTTTCTATGCCTGTGCGACCTGTATAGCTACTTTGCCTACGGCGAAATGCCCCAGAACCTGTTGGCGGACAACAAGAACCACCGCGTCATCGCCGCCCTTGCCGAGGCTTACAAAGGCAATGTCAAGGCGGCGGCGGAACACTATCGCAAGGCGTTGGCGTTGCACAACAAACGCAATGGACATTTCTCCAAGAAGCAACTGTATTTCCCCTTAAGCATAGTAAACTTCTTTTACGTGCTGATATCGTATCTCACGCCCGATGATGACGGGTACAAGAGGGCGTTGGGGGTGGCGAAATCACGTGACGAGGCGGTTACAGCGTCAGGCAAGGTGTTGTTTAATGTACTCTTTGAGAAGGCTACGGGGAATAAACTGGAGAGGCTTCTTGACGAGTTGTTGAACGATATGGACAGCGTGGAGCGTGCCCTTGCCGGGCTGATGTGCCGTTACGTCGGCAAGGTACCGTTGCGGGAAGAGCCGCTGCAATGGCTTATCCTCAGGCACGAGATGCGCAAATACATCCCGATGGATGCCGAAGCGCAGGCTAAGGCCGACGCGGTGTATGGCAAGAAGACACTGCTTTCCTCCATATACCACAAGCAGGAGTGGGAGAATGTGCTCGAAGAGCTGACAGGAAAGAATGTGGTTTCCGCGGAGAGTGGTGAGAAGAAGTCGCGGATAGCGTACGTTCTGAACAGCATAGACTCGCCTTGCGTGAGCGTGAAGGTGCAGACAGTCCTTAAAAGCGGGGCGTGGAGCGCGGGTAAGGCGGCAAGCATGACGGACTTCTACGACTGCGCCCTGCGTGAGATGACGCAGCGGGACATTGACATTGCCAACGCAGCAAGGTTCGGAAGGGAGGAATATTCCTTCATCAACGTTAAGTATGTGCTGCCCGAAATGGTGGGTGACAGCCGCCTTTATGTAGGTTCTTATGCGCCGTACACGCTGGTGGAGGTGACGGAGGAGATACCTTACATAAACCTGACACGCACTACCTCCGGCTTCGTCGTAAGCAGTAACGTGCCGCTTGATAAGGTGGAGGACGGCATTGCCATAGTCCATAGGGAGGCGGCGAGCATCAGTTTCGTGCGTATAACGGAGCAGCAACAGGCTTATTACCGCCGTCTGCTCGCGTTAGGGCATTTCCCCTTGGAGGCGGAAGAGCAGCTGAGGGAGTTCCTTAAAGGCATAGGAGGCAAGATAGAGGTAAACAGCGACCTCATAGAGGGCGGCAGTACTATGCCAATCGTTGACGGACAGTCGCGGCTGGTGACGCAGATGCGCCCCAACGGGAGGAGCGAATATGCCGTCAGCATATTCGTAAGGCCGCTCGAAGGCGGACGCAAGAAATGCAAACCAGGCAGTGGCGACGATGTGGTGATAGACTGTGTGGAAGGCAATCAGTACACCCGGGTGCAGCGTAACAAACGCCTTGAGAAGGAAAACCTAAAGCATTTCGCCGATGCGGTGGGCGTGAATGCGAAGGCGGTGGGTGGCACTGTGATAGTGGATGCCTACGACTTGCTGCCGCTTGTGGAGTATGCGCAGCACAATCCCGACCGTATAGCCTGCGAATGGCAGAAAGGTACGCAGATAAAGGTTGGCGCTCGGAGTACTACATCGTGGGGAGGAGTGATTAAAAAGAACGAGAACGGATGGTTTGAGATAGAGGGAACGGTGGAACTGGAGCCGGGTAAGGTGGTGACCATGGCGCAACTGCTCGACCTTGTCAGCCAGAGTAAGGGACGATACATAAAACTTAGCGACGGAGAGTTTATCGCTCTCAGCGACAAGCTGCGCCGGCAGCTCGCCCAACTCAACGCCATCGCCTCACGGTCGCATGGCAAACTGCAGATGTCACCGTTCTCTGCTGCCCTGCTCGGGGCGGACATTCTCTGCGGAGAGCTTACCCTTGAGGAGGACGAGGAGCTGAAAGAGATACGGAAACGCATCAAGACGGCGAGCCAGTACACGCCAGAGGTGCCCGAAACGCTTAACGCTACGCTCAGAAACTACCAGAGAGAGGGGTACGTATGGATGTCGAGACTCAACAAATGGGGAGCTGGCGCGCTGCTTGCGGACGACATGGGACTGGGTAAGACGATACAGACAATAGCCTTTCTCTTGTCAAAGGCGGCGGAAGGACCAGCGCTTGTCGTCGCTCCTGCATCCGTGGCACCAAACTGGAAGACGGAGTTCGACAAGTTCGCACCGTCGCTCCGCGTCACCATCCTTAACTTCTCGGTGCACCGCCAGAGTGTGGTGGAGACAGCGGCGGCAGGCGATGTCGTCATAGTGACTTACGGCTTGCTGCTCAGTGTCAAGGACTTTCTCGTCAAAAAGCATTGGAACACCATCTGCCTTGATGAGGCTCACATCATAAAGAACCGCGGAGCAAAGACCTCGGCGGTAGCGATGCGGCTCAAAAGCGATAACCGTATCATGCTCACGGGTACGCCAATACAGAACCATCTCGGCGAGTTGTGGAACCTCTTCCAGTTTGTTAACCCCGGGTTGCTGGGCGCTTTCGAGGACTTCAGCCGCCGTTTCATCGTGCCGATAGAGCAGAATGGCGACAAAGGGCAGCAGAAAGAGCTGGACAGACTCATAAAGCCTTTCATGCTGAGGCGTACCAAGGACAAGGTGGCAAAGGAGCTTCCGGAGAAGGAGGAGATATACCAGCACGTCACATTGAGCGAGGAAGAGATGCTCATCTACGAGGTATTGCGCCGCCGTGCGGAGGCAATGCTCATAGCAGAGGGTGACGGTAAGGTGTCGATGAATACCCTTGCCGAGATAACAAGGCTGCGACAATGCGCCTGCGACGTGCGACTCGTGGAGGAAGGCAGGAAAGGTAACGGCGGGAAGACAAGCTCAAAGATTACCGCGCTGGTAGAATTGTTGCAGACAATAATAGAAGGTCTCACCGTCAACGCATCGGGAAGAATGCAGGGTGGCGTGCTGGTGTTCTCGCAATTCACCTCATATCTCGCCCTGGTGAAGCAGGCATTGGACGCTGTCGCTATACCTTACCTATATATAGACGGCTCAATAGACCTCAAAACACGCCAAAAACTGGTGCAGGAATTTCAGGATGGCAGCTGCCCCGTGTTCCTTATATCCCTCAAGGCGGGCGGTTTGGGACTGAACCTTACACGCGCTAACTACGTCATACATACCGACCCGTGGTGGAACCCCGCTATAGAGGCGCAGGCAACAGACCGTGTTCACCGTATAGGGCAGAAGCAGTCGGTGACCGTTTACCACCTCATTGCCGAGGGAACGATAGAGGAGAAGATACAACGGCTGCACGAACGCAAGCTGGCTCTTGCGCAGGACGTTCTCGAAAGCACGGACATGAGCCACAAACTCACAGGCGAAGACCTGCTGAAGATGGTGCGAAAGGGCTGAAAAAGACACTCCCGCAGACTACCATAAGGAGCCTGCGGGAGTGTCTTTTTTATTCGTTTCGAGTCCTATTATTCTGCTGTCAGATAGGCGTTGGTTACCTCATTGGCGTCAGCAATGGTGATAGCGAGGTCGTTGTTCATATCCGCCACGAAGCGGTTGAAGCCCGTTTGCGGCGTGCCGACGTAGTAGTTCGCCATCATGTTGGCGTCAGCCACCGTCAATATGTTGTCGCCGTTCACGTCACCGATATTGCATGACGTCAGTCCAGATGTGGGAAACGCCTTTATCAGCGTGTTATACTCCTTCACTGTTATAGGCATCACCGTGCCATGGCGTGGTGTGAACGCTCCGCTTGTCGCCGTTTGCGCCTTCAGTGTGAACGTCTTCCAGTCGGTGGTGGTGCAGAACTGGTAGTATCCGCTGCCGTAACAGTCGTACATTACCACCCATGTGTTCTCGCCTATGAGGCGGAATATGCCTCCGCCTTCTACCGCCACGTTAGTCTGTTGCACTGTTCCCGTCGGTGCGCTCCACTGACTTCCCGTCGGTTGCCCTGGCTCTGGGGTGAGGCGTTCCGCCGTTACGTGGCATATACCGCCAGACCCTTCGTTCTTGTATATCATGTGGTAGAGCTGGTCGCCCTCATCGAAAACGATGTCAGCGTCTATCGTTGCCGAGCCGCGGTCGTAGAAATGCACGGGGTAGTCCATCAGGTCGGTGAAGTCATCGTTAGCGTAACAGTAGTACACCTTATCGTAATTGCAGGTGCCGTCATCACTTGTCAGCAGAGAGAAGTATATCAGATACCTGCCCTTCGCCTTGCCTTCGCCGTTGTCGTAGTTAGCGTCCCATATTACCTCTGGTGCCCATACTCGCGTCACGCTGCTCCATCCGTCGGGGAAGCGGGTAGGGAAGTGTACGGTAGAGTGCTGCCAATGCACGAGGTCAGTGCTCTTGTAAAGCACTATTCCGCGGTTGCTTGCCCAGCCTTCGGCGCACCTCATGTCCGTTGCCACCATGTAGAAGGTCTTCCCGTCCTCACCGCGCAGTATGTGCGGGTCACGTATTCCCTTCTTTATCGCCACGGTGTCAGACGCCATCACGCGCTGCCCGTCGTTGAGCACCGTGTAGTTGAAGCCGTCTTCGGAGTATGCGTAGTACAGGTTCTCATCGCTGTTAGAGGGGAAGAAGGCGAAGAGATAGCCCTTGTAGAGGTCTGTGGAGCGGTCCACCTCTATGCGGTATGCGTCCAGTTCCTCGTACTTTGCCTTCACAGCGGCTATTGCCTCCGACAGTTCCTGCTGCGTCTGCGCGGCGTTGGCAGTCGTTATCACCTGCTGTGCCTGCTGCTTCTGCTCGTCGTTGAGTATCTTCTTCGTGCCGATGAGGTTCTCCAGCCTGCTTATCCACTGCTCCAGCGCCTTCTTGTAGCCCGTCGTCGCCTCGCCAATCCATTCCAGTCTGAAGTTGTCCACGGTCATCCAGTTCGCGTTTGTGCCCTCGCTCTTGAAGCCGATGGTCAGCTCCCCGTTTATTGCGGTGCCCGTAGCGGAGTACTCTCCCGTCGCGCTCACCTCGGTAGCACCTTCTCCCGCGAAGAGGAACACGCCGCTCGCGGTGGCTGGTGTGCCACTCTGGTTCTCTGCGTGGCACGTCGCCGTCACCCTGTACGTACCCTCTTTAAGTCCCGTCACCGTCTGCTGCACGTATCCGTCGGGCAGGTATCCCGGTGCCTTCGTCCAGCGTTCGCAGTAGTATGTGCCAGTCTTTGCGGCAGAAGGTTCAGTGTTGTTCTGCGTCTGCATGCCGTTGTTATCCCATCCTTCCATGCCGTTCTCGAAGCTCGGGTTACTTATTGACGAAGTATAGTCCACGGGTTCGGTGCACAACTCCAGTGTTGCCGCGCCCCATATCAGCCAGCTTCCTGGTATCCGTTGCCTCATTTCCAAGCCTACCGTCAGGTTGCCCTCGCTGTCGGCGCGTCCTATTACCGTGTTCATGTATTTGCCCTCTTTGAAGCATGCCGCTGCTGCCTCCATGGTGTTAGGCTCTGTATCGTCTGTGCGCTCGCTCGCCCAGTCCGCAAACCGGTGCATGCTGTTGCCGGCATAGATATAGGCGTTGCTCAGGGTAAGCCCGTTTTGCGCGTTCTCCACGCAGATATTGGTATTTGTGTTGCGTACAAATCCCTGGAGCTTGAAGCGGTATAGCGCGTTGGGCGTAAGGCCTTTCACGGTCTGTTTCAGCGTGCCGCACTTCTCATACAGCTCGTTCACCCCTGCGCGGTTCTTCGCCTCGTAGGTGTAGCTGCCTATGTAGCCCTTACATTCCCATCCCGTCACGCCGTCTACCATGGTGGCATTCTCCAGCATGTCGCTCATGTCAACGCTCAATGTGCCTTCGGTCATGTTGGCAAGCGAGTCGTATTCCGCTATGATAGCGGCATATTTCGTCTTGTCAAGCAACTCAAACGCCGTGGCTTGCGCCTCACTGTCGGTGGTGACGCATCCCTCGTCGATGGCGTTGCCCTTGATGTATGCGCCCGTTTCGGCGTTGTATATCTTCACTCGGCCGTCGCTTGCCGGCACGAACTGCCAGTTTATCGGGAAGGCGGTCGTCTTGTCTGTGTATATATCGCCGTCGATGCCGATGAACCTGTCGGTGAAATCGGTGTGGCGCAGCGTGTAGTTGCCGTTGCCAGCCGTTGTCACTGCCACGGGTATGCCGAACTTCTCCAATGTGGCTTGCGTGCCCCATCCGGCACCGCGGCCAAGGAATGCCTGCTCCTCCTTATTATATATATAGTACGTTCCCTCGGGCACTGCCACCGCGTTGCTTGCCTCCTCGCCTTCAGCCACGTTGAGCTCAAGTATGTTGAACGAGTATGCGGGTATCGTGACGAGCATCTTGCTGCCGCTCACCGCCAGCTCCTGCTCCGTCGGTACCACGGCGTACGGGTCTGCCGTGGTGTTCTCCGCCTTGTCAGTCGCCGCTGTCATCTGCACCATCTTGCCGCCCGTGGTGTGGTAGCCCTTCAGGTTCAGCGTGGTATTCTGCCCCTCGGCGTTGGGGTTCACTATCTTCACGTAGAGCTTACCCGTAGCGTCGTCTATGCTTGACGATACATATACGCGGCGTTCCATGGGCAGGTTGAAGGAGTGTTTCAGCACTCCGTCGAGGTAACACTTCACCGATGAGCCCGCCACCTCTATCTTTATGTGGTACGTCTGCCCCGTCACGAGGCTTCCGGCGGTGCTTGCCACGGTTGTTTTCGTGCCGTCCTTGCACACCTCAACGGCATGCTGTGTGTTACCCCAGCCGCCGAGATTCCACCAGCAGTAGTTCTTGCTGTCGTTGTAATTGAAGGCTATGAGGAAGCCCTCCGCGCCCGCTGTCTTGGTGGCATCCACCTCTATGGTGTAATATTCGCCCAGCTCCATGGCCTCATTGGTGTAGAGAAGTCCCTGCATTGAGGTGCTCGACTGCGTCAGTGTGCCGCCCTTTTCCGTCCACGAGCCTCCGCCGTTGGTCCAGTTTTCAGTACCGTTGAACTTGGCGGTGTATGTCGTTCCGTCAGCCTTCGTCACCTTGTAGTTGGCGAAGGTGGCAGCTGTGAGCCACGTGCTGATGCCACCGTAGTTAGCGCGGACGTTGAGTTTGTTGTCCGTCTCGGTCCATTTCACGTTCTCCTTGCCCACGTAGTTGGGCATCAGCTTCTGCACATAGTACGACGGTGTGCCGTAGCTCTCGCTGGCATTGAAGCGTATCATGTCGGGCTTCCACTTCTGGTCGTTCTCGTTCACGAAGATAGGCGCGTAGCTTCCCATTATGCAGATGTCGGAATTGTTCTCCATTCCCTGCATATACACTGCCTCTCCCAGCGCCGCCGCGAGGTTGCCCGTGGTGCCGAAGTTTTGCGTCACGGCGTATTCGCCGGCGTAAACCTTCGGTGATGTGGCACGGTTGTAGCCGTCGTATTTGTTGTATTGGCTC
The DNA here is from genome assembly GCA_022773825.1 of Prevotella sp. Lineage (GTDB taxonomy): Bacteria > Bacteroidota > Bacteroidia > Bacteroidales > Bacteroidaceae > Prevotella. The sequence continues at coordinate 1,148 of JALFOF010000025.1, read as the reverse complement.
ACGAACCATGCCGGTGAGCGGTAGTAGTGCTCGTCCACGGCATCCACGGGGTAGCTGTTACGCCACGTGGGAGAGTCGGTGCCCCACGACTGCACGTTGCCTATGCACACCGCGTCGGGGTACGCCGCCTTGATGGCCTGATAGAACTTGTAGTAACGTTCGGCGTATTCAAGGCTCTGGTCGCTGTTGTTTGTGGACGAGAAGTTATAGTTCTCGTTGCCTATCTCGATAAGCCTCAGGTTGAAGGGTGCTTCGTGACCGTTTGCTATTCGCATGGCTCCGTACTTGGTGGACGCATCGCCGTTGGCGTATTCCAGTGCGTCCAGCGCCTCCTGTATGTATTCGTCGAGGTCGTCAAGAGGCTGATACCACCCGTGTCCAAGGCCCACGTTGACCACGAACAGCGGTTCCGCGCCGAGGTCTTCCGACAGTTGCAGCATCTCGTGGAAGCCCAGTCCGTCGCTCACGCGGTAGTTCCAGTTCACGTTACGGTGACCGGGTCTTGTCTCGATGCCGCCGATAGTCTTCTTCCATTCAAAACGGTTCTGGTCGCCGTCGGCATACTGTCCCTCTATGTAACACCCTCCGGGGAAGCGCATGAAGGCAGGTTTCATGTCGGCGAGCTTCTGCGCAAGGTCTGGCCGGCAACCGTTTTCACGCCCTTTGAAGGTCGGCGGGAAGAGGCTGACGACGTCCATGCTGAAGCTGGCGGCACCCGTAGCGCCGTTGGCTATGGCAAACTTTCCGCGCTTGCAGGAGCCTGTTGCCGTTATGGTGGCGGTCTTTTTCTGCCATGCGCTGCCTGCGCTGACCGTCAGTGTCGTCTCGCCTATGGTGTTGTTGCTGTCGTCGAGCAGCCTCATGGCGAGCGTCAGCTTGGAGTTTGTCTTCACAAACAGCGACAGTTTGTAGTCTGTCCCTGCCTCGATGTTCATCCCCCAGAAGCCGCTGTTCACCACAGCGTCGCCCTTGGCGGCGAAGCTGACGTCGGCATAGCCCTGCTGCGCCTCGTTGAGGGGGCTGGCAGTGCCGCGGCTGATGGCTGCCCCGCCTGTGGCAGACCAGTACTCGGTGGAGGCGTTGTCCTCGAAAGAGCGGTTGCGTATCAGCTCCGCGTAAAGGCCGCCGTCGCCCGCGTGGTTTATCTC
>JALFOF010000014.1 GCA_022773825.1 Prevotella sp. | reverse complement strand
TTCGCGCCCTCAAGGGCAAGGTATTTAGCGATGCACCTGCCGAGTATTCCGGTGCCACCAGTAATTACTACGACGTAGTCTTTGATGTTAAATAAATTGTTCATGGCTTTTATGTTTAGTTGTTTAGTTGTTTAGTTGTTTGGTGGTTTAGTTATTTGGTTGTTTTCACGGGCTGATGTCCGCGACACCTTAAACTTCTTCGCCGAAGAGGGTTGCCGATGTGCTGCCCGTTATGCGCACTTTCACGGTGTCACCGATGTGATGTTGTCCTTTATCGAATACCACCATCTTGTTTTGTGACGTGCGTCCGCATAGCTGTTCGCGGCTACGCTTGCTGTAGTTCTCTACCAATACGTCGAATATTTTGCCCTCATCCTCGCGGTAGTTGGCAGCGGACAGCTCGGTTTGTAGCTTTATCATCTCGTTGAGGCGGCGTATCTTCACCTCCTCCGGCACGTCATCGGGCAGGTGTTTCGATGCGTATGTGCCGGGACGCTCGCTGTATTTGAACATGAAGGCGCTGGCATAGCCCACCTCACGCATCAGATTCAGCGACATTTGGTGGTCTTCTTCCGTCTCGGAGTGATAGCCAACGAAGATGTCTGTGGTGATGGCGCAGTCGGGAATGATGCGTTTTATGGCGTTGACGCGGCTCATGTACCACTCTCGTGTGTAGTGACGGTTCATCAGTTTCAGTATTCTGTCAGAGCCAGACTGCACTGGCAGGTGTATGTGTCGGCACACATTGGGGTACTGTGCTATAACCTCCAGCGTCTCGTCGCTCATGTCTTTCGGGTGTGAGGTGGTGAAACGCACGCGCATTTGCGGTGCTGCCTCCGCCACGACGCGCAGCAGTTGCGGGAAAGTCACCTCGCCCCCGTCCGCTGTCTGGCAGCGATAGCTGTTCACGTTCTGCCCCAGCAGTGTCACCTCTTTATATCCTTTTTCCGCGAGGTCGCCCACCTCACGCAGTATGCTGTCCACGTCTCGTGAGCGTTCCCTGCCTCTTGTGTATGGCACTATGCAGTAGTGGCAGAAGTTGTTGCATCCTCGCATGATGCTTACGAAGCCCGACAGGCGTGCCCCGTGGCTGCGACTGGGCATCACATCGCGGTATGTCTCCGTGGCAGACAGTTCTGTGTCTATCGCTTTCTGGCCCATTTCGCACTGAGCTATCAGCCCTGGCAGTGCGAGGTAGGAGTCGGGTCCTGCCACGAGGTCTGCATGATAATTCTCCAGCAGCTCCCCTTTCACACGCTCTGCCATGCAGCCTAACACGCCAATGATGCGCCTGCCGTCCTTGCTGCGCTTAGCGTTCTCGGCGTGCAGGGCCTCAAGTCGGTGGTATATCTTGTTTTCTGCGTTCTCTCTTACGGAGCAGGTGTTGAGGAAGACGGCATCCGCCTCGCTGATGTCATCGGTCTGTTCGTATCCTGCCATCTGCATGATGCTCGCCACAACCTCCGAGTCTGCCACGTTCATCTGGCAGCCGTATGTCTCTATGAATAGTTTTTTCATTCCTTGTATCCGCTCAGCTTCTTCAGGTAATAGTCCTTTACGTCCGTCCATTTATAGTACGGTCCCGTCACGGGTCGCAGGGCTTGTGGCAGTGTTGCCTCGTCTTCGTTCAGCAATACCTTCACCAGTGGGTCGTGGTCGTTGGCGTTACGGCGGTAGAAGACGAGCTGCACGTTGCTGCCCATCATAAAGATGTTGTAGTCACGCCATCCGTTTGGCTCCAAGTCGTCGAGGTTGTGGTATGGTGTGTCGTAGCCGTTGAGGCCGAGCAGGCATACCAGTGGCAGCACGCACACCTCGTGACCGTAGCGCAGTGTGGCACCGGGCACGGGCAGCGCGAGGCTTGAGTCCGCCTCTTCTATCATCTTCTTCAGCAGCCGGCGCTGTGAGAACACCTGCGTGCCGCCGTTGAGTGGCGACGGACCGTAGTTGACATACCAGCCCGCGTTGCGTACGAGCCAGATGTTGTAAAGCTCATCAAAGGTGAAATAGTCGTAGAGCGAGATGCTGTGTCGCAGTTCGCTGCTCTGCATATTGGAGCATATTTTCCACACCTCATCCACGTAGAACTGGTGTGGGTTCTTCACGTTGGCGCGCCAATACGCCTCTGATTTGAATATGCGGTTCATGAAAGGCACCCAGTCGAGGTGCTTCTTCTCGAAGTCACGGTATGCCTTCCGCGCCTCGGAGCCGTCGGGCATCCTCTTCTTGAACAGCTCCTTGTCGTAGAAGTTTATGTAGCTCATGTCGCCCTGCGATGCGTCCAGTCGGAAGGTGAGGTCCGCATTGCGGCGCTGCAGCGCCAGCAGCGCGTTGTTCATTGACAGTATGCAGCGCACCACCACGGAGCTGTTAGCCTTTATGTTGACCTTCCCCTTGAAGACAGAAGGGAACCTGTCGTACATCCTCGTGGCTATCTCGTAGTGCTGTTGCGCCCCTCTCAGCGTCAGTTCCTCTATGTGTCCCGCGGCGTCGTCGCGTGCTATGCGCAGTTTCTCCATCAGTTCCGTTCCCGCTGGCGTGAGCATGGCGGAGTCCGCCGCCGCCTTTAGTATGGAGTAGGGGTGTGAATACGTCTTATCGCCTATGAGGTTGCGTGAGCCGTGCCGTCCGTAATGGCTTATGTAGCACGCCGTGTAACCTTTGGGAGCGGCGGTAAGCTGCTTCTGTGGCCCGCGGTATGCCACGTAGTTGTCGCCCGACAAGGTGATGTCGCGCTTGAAATCCTCCATCGCCGTCTGCGCGCTGAGGCACAGGCAGCAGAGCAAGGAGAGTAAGGTCGTCAGTGGTCTGGTCATATCTATTATGCGTTTTTTACTGTAAAGATTGTGCAAATGTACGCAAAAGAATTGAAACGGCAAAATAATAGCTGAGAAAAAACGGCGCAGCCTTTGTTTTTTCGTGTGAAATGTTTACCTTTGCACCATTATGAAGAGATGCTACCTTATATATATGCTTCTGCTCCTTGCACTTCCGTCGCTGTCGCAACGGGCAGGCACGGTGCTTCCCGAGTGCCGCGGTGAGGGCGAGCGGCAGCGGCTGGAGCAACGTTTCTTCACGCAGCAGGAGATACCCGACGAGGTGTTCAGCCGCATGAAGGGGCGTTCCTTCGGCAGGGGATGCACCGTGAGGCGTAGCGATTTGCGCTATCTGCGCCTGCTTCACCGCAATGCGGAGGGACGGACGCAGGTGGGGGAGATGGTGTGTAACAAAGCCATCGCCGCCGACCTGCTCAGCATCTTCCGCCAGCTCTACCGCGCCGGCTACCGCATCGGGCGCATGGTGCTTGTTGACGACTACGGCGCTGACGACCTGCGCTCCATGGAGGCCAACAACACCACGTGCTTCAACTTCCGCTTTGTCACTGGTTCCCGCACCCGTCTGTCGAGGCACGGCATGGGTATGGCGGTGGACATCAACCCCCTTTACAACCCTTACGTCAAGGGCGAGAAGGTGCAACCCTCCGCGGCGCGGCGTTATGTAAACCGCCGTGACACGGTGACGATGGCGATACGCCGCGGCGACCTGTGCCACCGCCTCTTCACGCAGCACGGTTTCAGGTGGGGCGGCGCATGGCGCAGCCTGAAAGACTACCAGCATTTCGAGAAGTGACGCCACCGCCTTTGCGGTGTAAAAGCATAGCGATTGTGTTGTGAAAGCATAGCTATGGCGCCGTAAAAGCATAGCGATTGCAATGTAAAAGCGTAGCGATTGTGATAAACCAAAATAGCTCATTATACCGCAGGTATCCCTTGCCGTGTAATGTAGATATATGTTCCTTATGATGAAGACATTGACATTGATAACCCTCTGCGCGGTGTTGACGGGCTGCCAGCGGCCGCATCACGCCACGGAAGGCGACGCGGCCGTCGGCGACAGCATAGCCCTGACGCTGCCGACGCGTGAGAGTGACGTGTATAACCAAGGTAAAACGGAGGCGTGCTGGATATATGCCCTGTGCGCCTGCATAGAGCACGAGGCGTGCCTGCGCGGCGACAGCGTGGTGCTGTCAAGGCAATGGCTGCTGAGCCACTTGCTGGAGGAGCAGGCCATGGAGCGTTACGAGATACTGAGCCAGGGCGGAGCGGTGGCAGATGGCGGTGGCAGGGGCACGCTGTCGGCGCGCGGCGTGGGACCCGACGCCCTGCGGCTGATAGACGAATACGGACTGGTGCCATACCAGCACGAGAGGTCGCGCATAGGAAACAGCCGTGTGCTGCAACGCAGGCTGGCACTGTTGGTGGACAATGCCGTGGCGCACAAGATGCCGTTGCAAGGGTTGAGGGAGCGTATGAGCGAGTTGTTGCCCCGTTTCACGGTGGTGAGGCACAGCAGGTTGACACACCATTACGCTGAGGAAGAGCGCGAATCGTTCTACTACCTCTCCATGCGCTACACGCCGGCGCAGTTTGCCGAGAGCGTGATGTACTGCCAGCAATGGCGTTGGTACGCCTCTGACGAGGGGCATCCGTGGGGCAAGAACTTCGCCTTGGAGGTGCCCGACAACCGCCGCTACCATAAATATGCCAACGTGCCGATGCCCGAACTGCTGCGCATGGTGAAAGAGTCGCTGGGCGAGGGGCACGCCGTATATTGGGAGATGGGGCGCAAAGCGTCAAGACAGAGGCAGGGTGGCGGGGCCGCTTCCGACCATGCCATGGCGATAGTGGGCATGAAGGACGGGCGTTTCGTGTGTCTTAACTCCTACGGCACGGACTGGGGGCACGATGGCTGCTGCCTTGTGACGGAGGAATATTTCGTGCGACATACGTGTAATGTGGGAATAATAGAGATAACACAATGATAGGAACGATAGTCAATACCTGCTGCATCATAGTAGGTTCGGTGGCAGGCAGCATCCTGCGCCGTGGCATTAAGGAGGAATATCAGGAGGCGCTGTTCACCGCCCTCGGCGTGTGCACGCTGCTGCTGGGTGCCAACGCCTTTGTGCACAATATGCCCAAGAGCCAGTACCCCGTACTCTTCATAGTGGCGATGGCGGTGGGCTCGGCGGCAGGCTGCGCGCTGAAGCTGGAGCGGTTGAGGGA
>JALFOF010000011.1 GCA_022773825.1 Prevotella sp. | reverse complement strand
TTCGCGCCCTCAAGGGCAAGGTATTTAGCGATGCACCTGCCGAGTATTCCGGTGCCACCAGTAATTACTACGACGTAGTCTTTGATGTTAAATAAATTGTTCATGGCTTTTATGTTTAGTTGTTTAGTTGTTTAGTTGTTTTGTCATTTTATTTCGCCAAGAAACAAGAAGGCTCTACAAAAGTTAGCAATATCAAATTAAAAAGACATCCGCAAACATCAGATTCCCGGAGTTAATTATGTTAATTATAATCGACAAAAATACATTTTTCGATAATTTTGTCTTTTATAAAAGATAAAAATTGTAATTTTGCAAAAGGAATAAAGTATAAAAGATAAAATGAAACTAATCTCACGACAGAATTATCTGGACAAGATAGAAAGGTATCTTGGCAAGGACACCATAATTATTCTGACTGGTCAACGACGAGTCGGCAAGAGTTTTGTTCTGCGACTGTTCAAGGATAAAGTATCAGCAAATCCCGATAACAACTTAATATATATAAATAAGGAGAAAAAGGAGTTTGATGAAATCAAGAACTACCACGACCTCAACGCCTACATAGACGAACGTAGAGATGGAGGCAAGATGAACTATGTTCTCATTGATGAAATACAAGACATAGAGGAGTTTGAGAAGAGTGTACGAAGCTATTACGAAGAACCAGACATCGAACTCGTTATTACTGGAAGCAACTCCCAAATGCTAAGCAGCGATATCAGTTCGAAGATTGGAGGACGATACAAGGAAATTTACATTCAGACACTAAGCTATGAGGAATTCCTTGTGTTTCACAATCTCACAGACGGTGATGAGGCTTTGACTAAGTATATCCAGCTAGGAGGGCTTCCTGGTTTGGTGCGCTATGGTTTGGACGAACAGGACGCACGTGAATACCAGACCGACGTGATTAACACTGTACTTTTGAAGGACGTCATCATGCGCAACCAGATTCGTAATGTGCCTTTTCTGGAGAACCTTGTGCGATTCCTTGCCGACAATACGGGTAAGATCATCTCTGCCAACAGCATAGCAAAATACATGAGGTCACAGGGCGAGAAGATCACCACCACGGCTATAACCAATTATGCAAAGTTCCTGTGCGATGCCTACATGCTCCACAAGGTGAACCGTTACGACATTCACGGCAAGCGTCTGTTTGAGAGCAATGACAAATATTACTTCGAAGACCATGGCATTCGTAACGCACTTGCAGGTGGTACTCGCGAGGGGGACATTGAGAAGGTCATAGAGAATGTTATCTACAACCATCTCATTCGCCTCGGCTACGAAGTTAACGTAGGGCAGTTGCAAGCAGGCGAGATAGATTTCGTATGTACAAAGCCAGATGGACAACGCGCCTACGTTCAAGCAAGTTACATCATTGCCGACAATAATACCTATAACCGCGAGTTTGGCAACCTACATGCCATCAAGGACAATTACCCGAAATACGTCATCTCTCTGACACCGCTTGTCACCAGAGCCGATGACAATGGCGTCACCCATTTGCACCTAAGGAAATTCCTGACTGAAGGATTGGGATAGAATAATTTGTCATAACAACGTCTTTTTGTTTTGTGTCCTCCTATCTAACAAAATAAAGAACATCCGCAAACATCAGATTCTCGGAGTGGAGAAGTAATGTTTGCGGATGCCTTGTTTTTTGTGGATAGTGTGCTTAACTGAAAAACGTTGTCACCTTTTATCTGAATGATATACAATTTTGATGTTATTAGTGTATTCCTTATTGCCTATCGTTATATGATTACGCATCCAATTACCAAACCAGTTAAACCTACTACCTTACCCTCACGAGTGTGCTGCCGAGGTTACCTACCTGCACTGCTATTACGCCGCGGTGTCCGTCAGTCTCTATGCGGTAGCTGGTGGAGTGGGGCGGCAGTGTGACGCTCTTTATCAGTGTTCCCGCCGTGGTGTAGAGGCGGCAGGTGACGGGTGCTGTGGCAGCGCTGTTGAGTGTCACGCTGATGGCGGTGCCGTCGGCGGTGGGGCGTACTGTGGCCTGGCTGAGGTGCGTTGTTGACAGCCCCTCTATGGCGGTGAGGTTGAGGATTTCGAGCAGTCCCTTGTATGCGTCAATCTCGCCGTAGCCGTAGTGTCCGTTGGGGTAGGGGAGTGCGGGGTCGTAATGCGTTGAGGTCTTGGCTATTATCTCCATCACTCGTTCCCGTGTCAGCGTGGGGTCAGCCTGCAGCCACAGTGCTATTGTTCCTGTTACTATTGGTGCTGACATTGATGTGCCTGACTCTACCAGGTAGTTGTATTCCTTGCCGCCGAAGGTGGTGGTGGCTGTGCGGTAGGTTTTGCGGTGTTCTTGTTCTTCCTCGTAGAAACTGTTGTCTGCGGCAGAAATGTACAGTCCGGGTGCCATGACGTCAGGCTTCATAAGGCCGTGGATTGTAGGTCCTACGCTTGAGAATTTTGTTCTCTCGCCGTTGCTGCCATAATAGTTGCTGCTGAATGTCTTCCCTTCGGTGTTGGTGAATGTAGTGTTCCATGCCGTTGCACCCACTGTTATCACGCTTGGCAGTGCTCCCGGTATGGCAAGGGTAGGTCCTGGTTTTGCTCCGGCGAGTGTTATGCCGTTCAGGTCTATTGGCAGCAGTTCCCCATCTTCCGTATATATGTCAGCCTCGGTGTTTTCGCCTATTATCTCTACAGTATATTCATTGTCTGAGAGAGCTTTGCTGCCTTCGCCCAGAAGGATTCTGTATTCGATGTAGTCGTCGTCGCTGACGCATCTGCTGCCGTACACCTCTATCTCCATATCGTTGAGTATATTACTGTTTTTGAAGGAGATGATGTCATTCCATTTCAGTCCGCTTGCGCTTGTGGTGTCATTACCGTTAATGACGAAGTCGAGCGGTATCTCCTTTATTTGGCTGATGTCCTCGGGCATGGTATAGTTGCGTATGCGCAGAGTATTCTTACCTTTTGTCTTGATATAGAAGCATGCGCTTGAAGTGCCGGTGTCGCAGGTGAGCACTCCTCCCACGGTGGTGTCGTCGGTGGTCTTGACGATGTGGTTGAGCAGGTCAGCCCCGCTGTTGCCTGCTGATGCCACGATTATCTTTCCCGGTCCGCTGATGCGGTCGAGGTATTCGTTCAGCAGTGTCTCGTCAATGGTGACTATGTGTGGATAACCAGCACTGTAATTCACTACGCACGGTTTGCCCTGGCTCTCGGCATAATTTAAGATATTCTCCATTTGTAGTGCCATAAAGGCGGTGTTGTCATAGTTTGTATATTCCTCTGGCAGCAATTGTAAGTTGTTGCTGAGTATTGCCGTAGCCATGTAGATGTCAGATTCCGGCGCTATGCCCCTGTATGGTGAGCCCCATCCGGAGCCCGAGGCAGTGCTAGCGGTGTGTGTGCCGTGCAGCTCTGTGTTGTAGTCGGCGGAGTGTTGCTTGGCGTTGATGCTGGCGGTGTCGGTGTAGAGTGTTCCGATGGGGAACGGCGACTTGTCGTCAGCCACCTGTCCTGTGGGTATGTCGAGCGGGTCATAGACCATCACGATGCGTTGCCTGCCATCGGCAGTGGAGCGGAAGGTGGGGTGGGTGTAGTCGTGAGCGGTGTCCAGGTTGCCCACTACCACTCCTGCGCCGTCGTATGCCTGTGGCAGTGGTGCCGTGCCCTGCCATACCTTGTCTGCGCCAATGATTTGTGCTGACCTGTCAAGGTGTGCCTCAGGTGTGGAGTAGTTGGCCTCCATGCGCTGCACACGGCTGTCCTCAGAGAGTGCTGCAAGGCGGCTGACGGGTATGTTAACTATGTGAATATCACCGCGATGGCTTATGCAGTAGTCTTCCACTGCCGCCTCTTCTCCCTTTACAAAGATGATGGTGCGTTCATTGTTTCCCGTGAAACTTTTTGCGCCTGCATTGCTGCCTTTGGCGTTGCTGCTGATGTTTGCTCTTGTCAGTTCCACCAGGTGGCGTGACATCTTGGAATAGTCCTGTGCGCTGGCTGCGGTGGCAAGGGCGAGGATGGTAAGGGTGATTTTTTTTCTCATCTGTATTCTTGGTATTCTTGTTGTCGTAATTGCTATGTTATTACGGGGTAAAGGCTATGCGTTTAGTGGGTTATAGCTATGCTTTTTCTGCCTTCGCCGTACGTTGTTAGGGTAGGGGAGAGGGTGGTTGTCTGACGGGCGTCAATGCGCTTCCAGCCAGTTTGCGCCCCATCCGCAGTCGGCTACGAGGGGTACGGCGAGGGTTGCGGCGCCTTGCATCTCCTCTATCACTATGCGTTGCACCTGTTCTTTCTCCTCCACGGGTACGGAGAAGTTGAGTTCGTCGTGCACCTGGAGTATCATCTTTGCGTGCAGTCCCTCAGCTTTGAGGCGGTTGTGTATGCGTATCATCGCCACCTTCATTATGTCTGCCGCGGTGCCTTGTATGGGTGCGTTGACGGCGTTGCGCTCGGCGAAGGCGCGCACGGTGGCGTTGCGCGAGGTGATGTCGGGCAGGTAGCGGCGGCGTCCCATCAGCGTCTCGGCGTAACCCTTCTCCACTGCCGATGCCTTCACCGTCTCGATGTAGTCCATCACCTTTGGGAAGGAGCGGAAATATCCGTCTATCAGCTCTTTAGCCTCACGGCGGTCAATGTCGAGACCTTGTGCCAGACCGAAGGCGGAGATGCCGTAGATGATGCCGAAGTTGGCGCTCTTAGCCTTGCGACGCTCCTCTTTCGTGACGTCGTCGATGGCTTTGTGGTATATCTTGGCGGAGGTGGCGGCGTGTATGTCCTGCCCGCTGACGAAGGCGTCTATCATGTTCTCGTCGCCCGAGAGGCTCGCCATGATGCGCAGCTCCACCTGACTGTAGTCGGCGGAGAAGAACACCTCGCCGGGTTCGGGTATGAAGCAGCGGCGTATCTCCTTTCCGTCCTCGGTGCGCACGGGGATGTTCTGGAGGTTAGGGTCGGAGGATGACAGCCTGCCCGTGGCGGTGACACACTGGTTGAAGGAGGTGTGTATATGCCCCGTGCGTGGGTTTACCAGCTTGGGCAGCGCCTCCACGTATGTGCCGAGGAGCTTCTTCAGCCCGCGGTAGTCGAGAATCTTGCCCACGATGGGGTTCTTGCCGCGCAACTGTTGCAGCACCTCCTCGCTGGTGACGTACTGCCCCGTCTTTGTCTTCTTCGCCTTCTCCGCTATCTGCATCTTGCCGAAGAGTATGTCGCCCACCTGCTTCGGCGACGCTATGTTGAACTCCTCGCCAGCCAGAGCGTATATCTCCTGCTCCGCGGCGTGCGCGCGTTCCGTCAGCAGGCGGCTCACCTCGCCGAGTGTCTTGGTGTCGATGAGCACGCCGTTCATCTCCATCTCTGCCAGCACGGGCACCAGCGGCATCTCCACCTCTTTGAAGAGACGCGTTGCCCCCTTGTCGGCGAGCATGGGTTCGAGCACGTGTTTCAGGCGCAGCGTTATGTCGGCATCCTCCGCGGCGTAGTCTTTCACGAGGAGAGGGGAGACATCGCGCATCGATTTCTGTCCGCGACCCTTGGGGCCTATCAGCTCTTCGATGTGTATGGTCTTATAGCCAAGGAGCGTCTCCGCCATGTAGTCCATGTTGTGACGCAGCTCGGGGTTGAGGAGGTAGTGCGCCACCATGGTGTCCCACAGTTCGCCGCGCACCTCTATGCCGTAGCGGCGGAGCACCGTTATGTCGTACTTCGCGTTTTGCGCAACCTTCACCGGGTGTGCACTCTCGTAAGCCTCGCGAAACAGTCCCACCACCTTCTCCGCCTCGGGGAGGGTAGGGGGCACGGGGATGTAATACGCCTCCTTTTCTCGCAGCGCGAAGCTCAGACCGACAAGTTCCGCGTCTATGGCAGTGGTTGAAGTGGTCTCCGTGTCAAATGCGAACTCGTCTGCCTGCGCTAAACGACCGCAAAGCTGTCGCATATCTTCCTCATTGTCAAGAAGAATGTATTTCACTTCATCGGAATTAAACTGCTTTCTCGGTTCGTTTTCTTCCTCCGCCGCCCCGTCGGACGTAAATTCCGCAAACATATCGAGTTGCTTGTTAACAGTTTTTGGCTTTTCTTTTGTTCTGTTGAGCATCCTGTCCGCAAAGGCTTTGAACTCCAGTTCGGCGAAGATTTCGGCGAGTTTGTCCTCGTCGGGTTGTTGCACAGCCATGTCGTCGAGTGCAATGCTCATCGGCACATCGGTGCGAATGGTGGCGAGGTACTTCGACATACGTATGTCGTCGGCAGCCGCCTCCACCTTCTCGCGCATCTTACCCTTCAGCAGCGCGGTGTTGGCGAGCAGGTTGTCGATATTGCCAAACTGCCCTATCAGCTTCGCCGCCGTCTTCTCTCCCACGCCGGGGCATCCGGGGTAGTTGTCTGACGAGTCGCCCATTAGTGCGAGGAGCTCCACCACCTGCGCCGTGTTCTCGATGCCATATTTCGCGCACACCTCCGCCGGACCCATCACCTCGTAGCCTCCTCCGTGGCGGGGGCGGTACATACTGACGTGCTCCGTCACCAGTTGCGCATAGTCCTTGTCGGGCGTCAGCATAAACACCTCCATGCCACCGCTCTCGCCCAGCGCCGCCACCGTGCCGATAACGTCGTCCGCCTCGTAGCCCTCCACCTGGAGAATGGGTATGTGGTAGGCGGCGAGGATATTCTTTATGATAGGCACCGACAGCCTGATGTCCTCGGGAGTCTCCTCGCGCTGCGCCTTATAGGCAGGGAAAGCGTCGTGACGGAACGTTCTGCCGAGGTCGAAAGCTACGGCGAGATGCGTCGGTTTCTCCTTCTGCATCACCTCATGGAGCGTGTTGCAGAAACCCATAACGGCGCTCGTGTTAAGCCCTTTTGAATTGATGCGCGGGCTGCGGATGAGGGCGTAGTAGCTGCGGTAAATCAGTGCGTAAGCGTCTATGAGGAACAGTCTGTCTGCCATTGTCGTATTGTTTGTAGGTGTGTTATTTTGCTTGTATTGTAATAGAAAAAGCCTATTTGGCTGTAAAATTACTAATATTTTTTCAATTATGCCCCTTTTGAGTAACCAAAAACCAAAGATTTTTTGTAATTTTGCACATTATTAGACGTTTATGAAAGACTATATATCCATAATAAAGCAGCCTATAGAACAGCAGCTGCAAGTGTTTGACACCATGTTCGCCGAGGTGCTCAGCCACAGCGACGGGCAGCTGTCAATGGCGCTGGACCACATACGCCGCCGTGCGGGCAAGCGTATGCGCCCAATATTGATACTACTCATCGCGCGTTCGTTCGGCGAGGTGACGGAGACCACATACCGCGCCGCGCTCGGTCTGGAGCTCTTGCACACGGCGTCGCTCGTTCACGACGACATAGTGGACGAGGCGGAGGAACGCCGTGGCCAGGCGAGTGTCAACGCCGTGTACGGCAATAAGGTAGCCGTCTTGGTGGGAGACTACATCCTCTCCACCGCCCTGCTCAACGTGGCGCAGACAGGTAGCAATGCCATAGTGGAATACCTCGGACGGCTCGGCCAGACACTCTCCAACGGAGAGATACTACAGCTCACCAGCAACGGGTCGGAGAACATCAGCGAGGACGCTTATTACGAGGTGATAAAGCTGAAGACGGCCGCGCTTTTTGAGGCGTGCTGCGCCATGGGCTCCTTGTCTGTTAACGCGCGGGAGGACTGCATAGCCGAGGCAAAAGACTTCGGACAGCAGTTGGGTATCATATTCCAGATACGCGACGACATCTTCGACTACTACGACAATACTGCCATTGGCAAACCCACTGGCAACGACATGATGGAGGGAAAGCTCACCCTGCCCGTCATACACGCCTTGCTCACCGTGCGCGACGACGAGATGCTGGCGCTCGCAAGGAAGGTGAAACGTCGTGAGGCAACGTCTGAAGACATAGCCCGTCTGGTGCTCTTCACCAAGCAGAACGGTGGCATAGAATACGCCGAGAAGGTGATGGCGGAGTTGCATCGCAAAGCCCTCACATTCATAGAGAAGAGGGTAGGGGACAGCACCATAAAGGCAGCCCTCGAAGCCTACCTCGATTACGTCATCAAGAGGGAGAAATAGCCTCGCGCAATGCCACTGTAAGGCACGTATAAAGCCCCGCAGGGCGTATGTGTAAGCCCATGAAGCCCCGTATGAGCGTGATGTGTAAGCCCATGAAGCCCCGCAGGGCGTATGTGCAAGCCCATGAAGCCCCGTAGGGGCGACATAATATAGCACAGGGTGTAAGCCCTGTGTGACAAGTGGACCACATTTTTTCCCCTCCCTTTCCCATGCGCCAACGGCGCATGGGAAAGGGAGGGGAAATGTTTTTAATAATGCCCTAAGATAGGGCTAACACCCTATCCTGTATTATTTCGCCCCTACGGGGCTGTGTGGGCAATGGTGATCCTACAGGGCTGTGTGGGCAATGGTGCCCCTACGGGGCTGTGTGGGCAATGGTGCTCCTACGGGGAATGATGTGGGTAATGGTGCCGCCCCTACGTGGGCTTTATGTTGCCCTTACAACTCGTTGATGATGACATCCGCCAGCCGTGACGTGCCGATGCGGAAGAGCTTGTTGTTCAACCACTCCTCGCCGAGCACCTCCTTAACTATCGTGTAGTATATTATAGCGTCCATACTCGTGCTGATGCCTCCAGCTGGCTTGAAACCCACCTTACGCCCCGTCCGTGCGTAGTATTCCTTGATGCACTGGCACATCACATAAGCGGCTTCTGGAGTGGCTGAGATCGCCTCTTTTCCCGTGCTCGTCTTGATGTAGTCGGCACCTGCCTCCATGGCGAGAAACGATGCCTTGCGGATGTTCTCAGGCGTCTTCAGGCATCCCGTCTCCAGTATCACTTTCAGTGCCACCTCGTCGCCGCAGACGGCTTTCATCTCGCGTATCTCGTCTGTCACGCCCTCCTCGTCGCCAGCGAGAAACCTGCCCACGGGCATCACCATGTCAATCTCCGTTGCGCCATCTTTTATGGCGAGCGCCGTCTCCGCTATCTTCACCTCGAGGAACGTCTGCGAGGAGGGGAAAGAGCCGCTGACACACGCTATGCCCACGCCGTCAACGCCGAGACATTCGCTCACGATGCTGGCGAAACAGGGATAGACGCAGATGGTGGCAGGGTGGGGAAGGTCGGGCTGCTCGTCGTCCCAACGGTTCACACGCTCCACGAAAGCCATCACGGAGGTCTCGCTGTCGGTGCATTTAAGGGTGGTGTACTCAATGCAGCTGAAGAGGAATTTCTTCACCTCCGCAGTGTCGTTTTCCGCCGTTTTCTCGGCGATAATCTTTCTTACTTCTTCCATTGTTTCGTTGTTTTTATTGCGGTTTTACATTTGTCCGTTAACTCCTCCTTAACTCCTCCTTAACTCCCCCATAACTCCTCCTTAACTCCCCCATAACTCCTCTCTAACTCCCCTTTCCCCCAAAGTATTCCACTATTATGCGACCCTTTGCCCCTCCTATTACCGTGGCTATCTCCTTCTGTCCGTCAGCAGACAGTGTCGCCTCCTTGATGCGTTTCACGCTCTTAAACACTTTCAGCAGCGCCTCCGTAGCCTTCGGACCAATACCTTTTATGTCGTTCAGTTCGCTGTGCAGCGCGTGTTTAGAGCGTTTCTCACGGTGGAAGGTGATGGCGTAGCGGTGCACCTCGTCCTGCATCTGCGTCAGCAGGCGGAACAGCTCGCTCTCCGCCTTCAGCTGCACCGTCTGCGGAGGGAAGCCAAAGAGCAGTTCGTTGGTGCGGTGACGGTCGTCCTTGGCAAGGCCGGCGATGGGGATGGAAAGCCCCAGCTGACCCTCCACCACCTCGCGAACGATGTTCATCTGACCCACTCCGCCGTCCGTAATGATGAGGTCTGGCAGAGCCTGTTCGGCGTCCTTTTCGTCACCCTCGTAGCCCTCGGCAAAACGTCTGTAACGCCGTCCCACCACCTCCCTCATGCTGGCGTAGTCGTCGGGCCCCGTGACGGTCTTTATGTTGTACCTGCGGTAGTCCTTTTTCGACGGTTTCATCCCCTTATACACCACGCAACCAGCCACCGCGTCGCTACCGGAGATGTTGGAATTGTCAAACAGTTCTATGGTGTAGGGCAGCTTCTGGAGGTGCAATTTCTCCTGAAGCTCTTTCATCAGACGTGTGTATTTCTGCTCGGGATTGAGCTTGTCTGTCTGTTTCAAGCGGTCGAAACGGTACTGACGGCAGTTCATCTGCGACAGCTCCAGCAGGTGGTATTTGTCGCCCCGCTGCGGCACGAAGAACGTGGTGCCCTCCATCTTCCAGCCAATCTCAAACGGTACGATGGTCTCTTTCGCCTTACTCTGGAAGCGTTCGCGTATCTCCGTGATGGCTGTCAGCAGCAGTTCCGCGTCCGTCTCCTCCAACTTACGCTTGTATTCGTAGGTGAACGACTGGTTTATGGTGCCGTTCGTGACGTGCATATAGTTGATGAAAGCGTTGCTTTTCGCGTCGTCATCGTCTATGCAGAACACGTCAACATCGTTTATCGTGTGGCTCACCACCTCGCTCTTGGCACAGAACTGCTCTATCAGCAAGTACTGCCGCTTCAGTGCCTCCGCCTCCTCGAAGCGCAGGCTCTCCGCCGCCGCCATCATTTTCTCGTAAACAGCGGTGCTCAGCAGGCGCGTGTTACCCTTCAATATCTCCCTTGCCTGCGCTATATTCTGCTGATAATCCTCCCACGACTGGCACCCTGCGCAGGGCGCTCCGCAGTTCTTTATGTGGTATTCAAGGCACGGTTTGTAGCGTCCCTCGCTAATTCCCTCGCGCGATAGTGGCAGTCGGCAGGAGCGGGGTTTGTAGAGTTTCCTTATAAGCTCAAGGACAGCGTACATCGAACCCAGATGTGAGTATGGGCCATAGTATTGTCCATACCTTTTGTTAATATTCCTTGTCTTGAAAATTCGCGGAAATTCCTCGCCCGTAATACATATAGAAGGGTATGTTTTGCCGTCTTTTAGCAGCACGTTATAACGGGGATTATACTTCTTTATGAGTGCGTTTTCCAGCAGCAGTGCGTCCTCTTCTGTGTTCACCACGGTGTATGTTATGTCGCATATCTTCGACACGAGCACCTTTGTCTTGAACCTGTCCACCTCCTTGTGAAAGTAGGAGGAGACACGTCGCTTGAGGTTCTTCGCCTTACCCACATATATTATCGTTCCCGAGGCATCGTAGTACTGGTACGACCCCGGTTTCTCGGGCATGCTGAGGACTATGTTCTTCAGTCTCTCAAGGCGTTCTTCGTTCTCTTGTTTCGTCATAGTTATGCTATGAAAAGGTTAAGTTTCACGTGAAACATCTTCCTTCTAACTTGCCTTAAAGCAAGAAGTTATATATCCGGCTCAAGTGAAACTTTAACTAATTCGTTTCACGTGGAACATGTGTGGCGTTGCGTTGCTTGGTGGTGTCGTTGTTATCGGAACATCGGGGCTTCGGGCTTGTCCCGAAGCCCCGATGTTTTATCTACCCATGAGCACGAGTAACACGTTAATATCCGACGGTGATACACCGGGTATGCGTGAGGCTTGGGCGAGGGTTTCGGGGTCTATCGCTTTAAGCTTTTGGCGCGCTTCGGTGGAGAGGCTGTTGAGTTGCTCGTAGTCGAAGTGCCCTTTGATGCGGATATCCTCAAGGCGGCGCATCTTGGAAGCCGTGATTTTCTCGCGCTCGATGTAGCCGCGGTATTTGATGTTTGTCTCCGATGCTTCCGCTATTTCGTCATGCCTGTTAGCCGGGGCGGACAGCTTCTCCTTCAGCCGGGGCAGCACTTCGCCCAGCCATTTGATGCTAATGCCGGGACGTGCCACCAGTTCGCTGAGCTTGCAGCCCACAGACAGCGGTGCGGAACCGATGGATTCGAGGGCGGCGTTGACCTGACGTGGTTTCACGTTGGTAGTGTCGCAGAAATCGATGATAGCGTCTATATGCGCCTTCTTCTCCTTGTACCATTGCAGTCGCTCCGTGGTGGCGAGGCCAGCGGCGTGCGATTTCTCCGTCAGTCGTGCGTCGGCATCGTCCTGCCGCAGCAGTATGCGGTATTCGGCGCGTGAGGTGAACATCCTGTACGGTTCGTCAACGCCCTTCGTCACGAGGTCGTCTATCAGCACGCCGATATACGCCTCGTCGCGGTGGAGGGTGAAGAAGGGTGCGGACTGCCGCGTGTCGCCTCCGCCACAGCGTCCTGCGAAGATGGCGGCGTTGATGCCAGCGATGACACCTTGCCCCGCCGCCTCCTCGTAACCAGTGGTGCCGTTGACCTGCCCGGCGAAGAATAGTCCGTCGCAGAGCTTTGACATCAGCGAGTGGGAGAGTTGCGTCGGGTCGAAGAAGTCGTACTCTATGGCGTAGCCCGGACGGTAGATGCGCACGTCGCGCAGCGCCGGTATCTTGCGGAGGGCGTTGAGCTGCACCTCCATGGGCAGCGATGAGGAGAAGCCGTTGAGGTACATTTCGTTCGTGTCCGTTCCCTCGGGCTCGAGGAACAACGGGTGATGGTCCCTGCCGGCGAAAGTCACCAGCTTCGTCTCTATGGACGGGCAGTAGCGTGGTCCGATGGATTGTATCTGCCCGTTGTATAGCGGCGAGTCGTCAAGGCCGCTGAGCAGCGTGGCGTGACAGTCAGCGTTGGTGTCGAAAGTCCAGCAGGGCAGCAACACCTTTCCGCTGCCTTCGGCGGCGGTGGCGGTGTTCATGAAGCTGAACATCGCCGTGACGTCCTCGCCGGGTTGCATCACCGTGTCCTCGAAATGCACGGACCTCTTGTCTATGCGCACCGGAGTCCCCGTCTTCATGCGCCCGGAGCGTATGCCGAGCGCGGTGATGCTCTCGGTGAGGTGCAGCGCGGCGGGTTCGGCGCAGCGTCCTCCCGGCACCATCTTCCTGCCGATGTGCATCAGTCCGTTAAGGAAGGTTCCGGCGGTGATTACTACCGAGGGGGCGAGGAGCTCCACGCCCCAGATGGTGCGGATGCCCACCACACGGGGGAGTTGTTTGGTTGTTTGGTTGTTTAGTTGTTTAGTTGTTTGGTTGTTGGTTGTTTGGTTGTTGGTGGTTTGGTTGTTGGTGGTCACGGACTGACACCCGAGACACAGGGGCGGTTGGTTCTTGCCGTTGGCAAGCGGCAGAGCCGAGCGGTTTAGTGGTTTGGTGGTTTGGTGGTTTTGTTGAGAGGGGTTTTCCTCGTATATCAGCTCTTCCGCCTGGTCTTGCCAGATGTCGAGGTTGGGTGTACTGTCGAGCAGGGCGCGCCATTGCCAGATGAATTTACCCCTGTCGCACTGCGCCCTCGGCGACCACATGGCGGGCCCTTTCGACTTGTTGAGCATGCGGAACTGTATCGCGGTAGCGTCGGTAACCAGTCCCATGCCGCCTCCGAGCGCGTCCGTCTCGCGCACTATCTGTCCTTTTGCGATACCGCCGACGGCGGGGTTGCACGACATCTGCGCTATCTTGTTCATGTCCATGGTGACGAGGCACGTCCTCGCCCCCGTCATGGCGGCGGCGTGCGCCGCCTCGCAACCAGCGTGGCCTCCTCCGACCACGATGACGTCATATCTCAGTTTCATAGAGAAAAAAATGCAATGTGCAGTTGCTAAAACCGCGTGTATATTAATTTTCTTTTGCAAAAGTACGCATTTTTCCCCAATTTCTTTATTTTTTGCTTTGTGATTTCGCTTTTTTATATTAATTTTGCCGACAAAAGGTTATTTCTATGTTCGTGCCCACGCACGACGAAAGGGTATCGTATGCCCTTTGGCGCCGGCAGGAAGAGAAGCCTTTCGCTTATGGTCCGTGTGTCGTTGTGGCGCGTATCGCTGTTGGAAGCGCTGGACCTTTGTTAACGGAGAAAACTTCAAAAACAATATTTTTTTATCAACAACAAACAAAAAACTTATGTGGTTATTTAATTCATCTATTGGAAGGAAGGTACTGATGTCCTTGACCGGCATCTGCCTTATCCTGTTCTTAACATTCCACATGGCAATGAACGTCGTGGCACTCTTCTCCGGAGAGGCTTACAACGTTATCTGCGAGATGCTCGGCGCCAACTGGTATGCAGTTGTAGCGACGCTGGGTCTTGCGGCATTGGCAGTAGTACACATCGTCTATGCCTTCATTCTCACGATGCAGAACAAGGCAGCCCGCGGCGGCGAACGCTACGCGGTGACAGACAAGCCCGGCAAGGTGGAGTGGGCGAGCCAGAACATGCTGGTGCTCGGTCTCATTGTCATCGTGGGCCTTCTGGTTCACCTCTACAACTTCTGGGCAAAGATGATGCTCGTGGAGCTGATGCACGCTGACGGCATGGACAAGGCTGCCGACGGTGCTTACTGGATTCAGCAGACCTTCAGCTGCGGTGGTTACGTGGTGCTCTACCTTGTGTGGATAGCCGCTCTGTGGTTCCACCTGACGCACGGTTTCTGGAGCGCGCTCCAGACATTGGGTCTCAACGGCAAGACATGGTTCTGCCGCTGGAAGGTGATAGGCATCGCCTACGTCACACTCCTCTGCCTCGGTTTCGCCGCCGTGGTGGTGCGCTTCTATCTCGGCAGCGTCTTCGGCTGCTGCTAAACATTCATCATTAACAAAGAAAGAAAAATGGCTAAGACATTAAATTCACGCATACCCGAGGGGCCGGTGGCCGAGAAGTGGGCCAACTACAAGGCGCACCAGCGTCTCGTCAACCCCAAGAACAAACTGAAGCTCGACGTCATCGTGGTGGGAACAGGTCTCGCCGGCGCGAGTGCCGCTTCCTCATTAGGCGAGATGGGCTTCAACGTCCTCAACTTCTGCATACAGGACTCACCACGCCGCGCGCACTCCATAGCGGCGCAGGGCGGCATCAACGCGGCCAAGAACTACCAGAACGACGGTGACTCCGTTTACCGCCTCTTCTACGACACCGTAAAAGGTGGTGACTACAGGGCACGCGAAGCCAACGTGTACCGCCTCGCCGAGGTGTCCAACAACATCATAGACCAGTGCGTGGCACAAGGCGTTCCCTTCGCACGTGAGTACGGCGGCATGCTCGCCAACCGCTCTTTCGGCGGCGCGCAGGTATCACGTACCTTCTACGCCAAGGGTCAGACAGGCCAGCAGCTGCTGCTCGGCGCATACTCATCACTCTCTCGCATGGTGCAGGCAGGCAAGGTAAAGCTCTTCACACGCTACGAGATGGAGGACGTGGTGATAGTTGACGGCAAGGCACGCGGCATCATCGCCAAGAACCTTGTCACCGGTAAGCTGGAGCGCTTCACCGCCAACGCCGTGGTGCTCGCCACCGGCGGCTACGGCAACACCTACTTCCTCTCCACCAACGCCATGGGCTGTAACTGCACCGCCGCTATACAGGCATACCGCAGCGGCGCCATGTTCGCCAACCCATCATACGTTCAAATCCACCCCACCTGTATCCCCGTACACGGCGACAACCAGTCAAAGCTGACCCTCATGTCAGAGTCACTGCGTAACGACGGCCGCATCTGGGTGCCAAAGAAGCTCGAGGACGCTAAGGCACTGCAGGCAGGCACCAAGCAGGGCTACGACATACCGGAAGAAGACCGCGACTACTACCTCGAGCGCCGCTATCCCGCCTTCGGTAACCTCGTGCCGCGCGACGTGGCAAGCCGCGCCGCCAAGGAGCGTTGTGACAAGGGCTACGGCGTCAACAACACCAACCGCGCCGTCTTCCTCGACTTCTCAGAGTCAATACAGCGTCTCGGCATCGACGAGATACGCCAGCGTTACGGCAACCTCTTCGATATGTACGAGGAGATAACCGACGTCAACCCCGGTGAGCTCGCAAAGACAGTAGATGGTGTGGAGTACTACCACCCCATGATGATATACCCCGCCATCCACTACACCATGGGCGGTCTCTGGGTCGATTACGAGCTGCAAACCACCGTGCCCGGCCTCTTCGCCATCGGTGAGTGTAACTTCTCCGACCACGGTGCCAACCGCCTCGGCGCGTCAGCCCTCATGCAGGGCCTGGCAGACGGATACTTCGTGCTGCCTTACACCATACAGAACTACCTCGCCGACCAGTCACTCTGGCCCCGCCTCTCCACCGACCTGCCCGAGTTCGAGGCAGCGGAGAAGGCAGTGCAGAAAGAGGTTGACCGCCTGATGGGCATACAGGGCAAGCGCAGCGTTGACTCACTGCACAAGGAGCTGGGCCACATTATGTGGGAGCACGTAGGCATGGGCCGCACCAAGGCAGGCCTCGAGGAAGGACTTGAGAAGCTCAAGAAGCTGCGTAAGGAGTTCGACACCAACCTCTACGTGCCCGGCAGCAAGGACGGCCTCAACGTGGAGCTCGACAAGGCAATGCACCTGCGCGACTTCATCCTCATGGGCGAGCTCATAGCATACGACGCCCTGCACCGTGAGGAGTCATGCGGCGGTCACTTCCGCGAGGAGCACCAGACGGAAGAGGGCGAGGCAAAGCGCGACGACCAGAACTTCTTCTACGTGGGCTGCTGGGAGTATCAGGGCAACGACGACACCGCGCCGGAACTCTCTAAGGAACCCCTCGAATACGAGATAATAAAGGTTCAGACACGTAATTACAAAAACTAACATT
>JALFOF010000106.1 GCA_022773825.1 Prevotella sp. | reverse complement strand
TACTACGACATAGGCAGCATCTCCGGTATGTTCAAAAGTTTCACCGACGCGCCTAATGGCTTCAAGGAGGAACTGGAAGAGATACAGTGGAGCGTGGGCGCGGAATACACCTACAACGACCGTTTCAGCCTCCGCGCAGGCTATCACCACGAGGCAGAGAACAAAGGCAACCGCAAATACTTCACCGTGGGTGCGGGTTTCCGCATGAGTGCCTTCTCGCTCGACGCGGGATACGTCATCGCCACCGCCAAGTCCAACCCCCTCGACCAGACCCTTCGCTTCTCCCTCAACTTCGACATCGACGGCATCAAAGACCTATTCGGCAGGAGATAACCCCCTACCCCGCCCCATACCGCACCCATAACACGGGCGCACCACTTCACAACCGCAAGGCTGGCGCAACGAGATTTCGCATCCGTTGCGCCAGCCTTTTTGCGTTACTGCTCACCAAAAGAGGCAGGATGCCGCCCTGCGCAAATCCAAAACGCAAGCCATCAAACACTCCCCCTCACGGGGCACGGGAAAGGGTAGCAATGTAAAAGCTATGCGATTACACTGCAAAAGCTATGCTATTACATCGTAAAAGCTATGCGATGACGAGGTAAAAGCTATGCTTTCACCTCGCAGGCACTCACGCCACGTTCCATTGTTTTACCGCCGCCATGGTGTCTTTTTAACTCTATTCTTTTGTTGGGTTCAAAAAAAAATAGTAATTTTGCATCACATTAATAATATAACATAATGTACAATTTACTACTGAAATTCAGCCATTGGCTGTCCACCTATACGTCGTGGTTCATCATTACCGTGGCTTTGGTGACCTATTTCGTCCCAGAGCTGTTCACGTGGGTACACGGCACCACGCAGTCTTTCATACTTGGCTTCATCATGCTCACCATGGGTCTGACGCTAACCATGCAGGATATGAGGGTGCTTGCGGCGCGCCCGTGGGACATTCTCATCGGCACCTGCGCGCAATTCTCGCTCATGCCCCTCATAGCATGGTCGCTGACAGTGGGGGTGGGCTATCTGGGCATTGTCGTTCCGAAGCCCGTCATAGTGGGCATCATACTGGTGGGGTGCTGCCCGGGCGGTGTGTCGAGCAACATAATGTCCTACCTCTGCCGCGGCGACGTGGCGTTCTCCGTGGGCATGACCACCGTTTCCACGCTCCTCGCGCCTATCGTAACGCCGCTGCTGGTGCTGTGGCTGGCAGGTGAGCAGGTGGAGGTGGATGCGCTGGGTATGTTTCTCAACATCCTCATCGTCACGCTGATGCCCGTCACCATAGGCTTCTTTGCCAACCTCTTATGCGGCACCAACGCGCGCTTCAGACAGGCGCAGGCGGTTATGCCAGCCTTCAGCGTGCTGGGACTGGCATGCATTGTGGGCGGAGTGGTTGCCGCCGTGCACGACAAACTGCTGCTCGAAGGCGTGGCGTTCTTCCTCATGGTCTTCGCCGTAGTGCTGGCTCACAACTCGTTAGGATACCTCACAGGCTACACCGTGGGCAGGCTGTTCCGCTTTTCAAAGGCGAAGAACAGGACCATCTCCATAGAGGTAGGTATGCAGAACGCGGGGCTTGCCACAGTGCTGGCATCGACTTTCTTCGCCACCACCTGCCCCTTGGCAGTGATACCCTGCGCACTGAGCTGCGCATGGCACTCCATATCAGGCACAATACTCGCCACTTGGTTTAGGAGCAGGGACGGAGTTTCCACCAAACCACTAAACAACTAAACAACAAAACATGTCCTCTTACATCGTTTCAGCACGCAAATACCGCCCTATGACCTTCGACAGCGTCGTGGGGCAGAGTGCGCTTACCACCACACTGAAGAACGCTGTACAGTCAGGCAAGCTCGCCCATGCGTACCTCTTCTGTGGCCCTCGCGGCGTGGGCAAGACCACCTGTGCGCGCATCTTCGCAAAAGTAATAAACTGCCTCAGCCCCACTGCCACCGGCGATGCCTGCGGACAATGCGAGAGTTGCCGCGCCTTCGACGAGGGACGGTCGCTCAATATCTTCGAACTTGACGCGGCATCCAACAACGGTGTGGAGCACATCAAGACGCTGATGGAGCAAACACGCATACCGCCGCAGACGGGACGCTACAAGGTTTTCATCATTGACGAGGTGCACATGCTGTCCACCGCCGCCTTCAACTCGTTCCTCAAAACGCTGGAGGAGCCGCCGGCACACGTCATATTCATACTCGCCACCACGGAGAAGCACAAGATACTGCCCACCATAATATCGCGATGCCAGGTGTATGACTTTGAACGCATGAGCGTGCAGGGCATCATCGGCCACCTGAAGCACGTGGCTGAGAGCGAGGGCATAACCTACGAGGACCTTGCGCTGAGCGTCATCGCGGAGAAAGCGGACGGTGGTATGCGCGACGCACTGTCGATATTCGACCAAGCTGCCTCCTTCTGTCAGGGCAACATAACCTACCAAAAGGTGATAGAAGACCTCAACGTACTTGACGCCGACAACTATTTCAGAATGGTGGACTGCTGTCTGGAGAACAAGGTAGCGGACGTTATGGTTACGCTCAACGGCATATTGTCGCGCGGTTTCGATGGCGGTCAGACGGTGAACGGGCTGGCGGCGCACATACGTAACGTGCTGATGGCGCAGGACCCACAGACCACGCAGCTTATAGAAGCGAGCGAGGCGCAGAGGCAGAAGTACGCGGAGCAGGCGAAGAGATGCCAGCCTAAGTTCCTGTACAAGGCCTTGAAGCTGCTGAACCAGTGCGACGTAAACTACAGGCAGAGCAGTAACAAGAGGCTGCTCGTGGAGCTGACGCTGATACAGGTGGCGCAGATTACGCAGGAGGACGAGGACGATGCCGCCGGAGGGCGTAGGCCCTGCAAGCGTCTTAAAGCACTGTTCAGGAAACTGATGGAGGAAGCGGGTGCCGCCAACACCGCGCCTTCAGCCGTCTCCAAGGGAGAGGGGCAGTCACAGGGAAACAGCGTTGACGGGGCAGCGGCAGCCAAAGCCGAAGAGACGGCGCGGCAGTCGCCGAAGGTTGGCGCGGCGGCAATAGGGACAGCGGTGCGGCATAACACGGCGGCAACAGCGAAACCACGCGTGAAACTGAAGTCGATAGGAGCGTCGTTCCATAACATCATGCACGGCGATGACAAGGAAACAAAGACGGAGGAGAAGGTGAACCTCGGCGAAACAGCCAACGAGGCAGAGCCGTTCAACGACGACGACGTGCGCAGGGAGTGGCTGTCGATGTGTAACAGGATGTTGCTGACGAAGCAGAGCGCACTTGCCAAGCGCATGATGAACGTGCAACTGAAAATTGACAGCTTCCCACACATAGAGTGTATCGTGGAAAACGTGATGCTGAAAGACGACATTGCCGCCATATTCAACCGCATACAGGTGACGATGGCGAAGTATCTGCACAACGGTAGCCTAACGATGTCGCTGCGACTTGCCGAACAGAAGGAGAAGGTACGCAGGATGTCGCCATACGAGTTCATGCAGAAAC
Organism: Prevotella sp.; assembly: GCA_022773825.1. GTDB lineage: Bacteria > Bacteroidota > Bacteroidia > Bacteroidales > Bacteroidaceae > Prevotella. Next base: position 13,035 of record JALFOF010000106.1, on the reverse strand, counting down.
TGACAGAGACAAACCCCGACTTCGCCGCCATGAAGAAGGAATTGAAGCTGGAAGTGGAATAGACCGGACACTTGGCTCACGGCTATCGCCACAGTGTCACGATGCTATAAACAACGGGCAACGCCCAAACCATACCGCAGGAGCTGCCTCCTCGCAATGTGGTTTGGGCGTTGCCCGTATATGATAATATGCCCGTGGCTCTGACGCCGCTATATGGTAGCTTTCTCCTCAAGGCGGCGCTGCGCCATCTGTTCGTACTTAGTGCCCGGCCGCCCGTAGTTGGCGTAGGGGTAGATGGATATTCCTCCGCGCGGAAGGAATATGCCCGTCACCTCTATATACTTAGGTTCCATGAGCTTGATGAGGTCTTTCATGATGATATTCACGCAGTCCTCGTGGAACGCTCCGTGGTTGCGGAAGGAGAAGAGGTATAGCTTCAGACTCTTGCTCTCCACCATCCTGCGGTCTGGCAGGTATGATATTTTGATTTCGGCAAAGTCCGGTTGCCCGGTGATGGGGCAGAGGGAAGTGAACTCGGGGCAGTTGAACTGCACCCAATAATCGTTCTCCGGGTGCTTGTTCTCAAACGTCTCAAGCACCTCCGGCGCATAGTCGGCGCAGTATTCGGTACGCTTTCCGAGCAGCGTCAGCCCTTCTTCCGTGCGGTCATCCATGGTTATTCCTCCCTATCGTCAATGTTATCGCCGTTCGTTGGCTTAAGGACCTCCTCAAAATTGGTTATTCCTGCCTCTACGAGTATGTCGTACCACTGGAGCAGTTTCTTTATGTCGCTGCTGTGAACGCGCTCCCTGTCGAAGGTGGGCACGAACTTCTCAAAGTAGTCTTGCAGCTCTTTGGAAGAAGCCTTACGCCAGTTGAGGGACGCTTTCTTGCCTTCCTCCATGTCGCGCAACGCTGACATGACGTTCATCAGCGGCAGGTCTTCGTCCTCAGTGTACATCGCTATGTCGGCAAGGGAGGTGACACGGTCGCTCGCAAAGGCTGGCATACGCTTGTGAGAGCCATCGAGTGCCTCAACTATGAGGCTCATCTTTGCGCGTGAAACGAGCTTGTAAAGTCCTGGTTTGCCTGAGATGGCGAGAATTGTCTGTTGCATTTTCGTTCTGTTATTGATGTTTTATGATTTGATTTGCTATTTTTTCGCGTTGTTAGAGCGTTGGCCTCGTGGTGCCGTTGGCAAGCTCCTGAAGTATGATGTCTATCTGCTTGTCCACATCGGCCACACCGTCATTGACGATAACGTGGTCTGCCCGCGCCGCCACCTCGTCTTGGTCTGCCTGTTTCTCGAGCCATTCCCTGGCTTTGTCGTATGTTATTCCGTCGCGTTCCATTATGCGATGAATGCGTATTTCGGCAGGGGCGGTGACTGCGATGACCTTATCCACATGGTGTTCAAGGTGCGCTTCGTAGAGTATCGCGCTCTCCATCCACCGCAATCCCGAATTGCGGAAGTCCTCCATGACGGCAGGATGCACTATGGCATTGACGCGTTGCTTGTTTTCTTCGGATGCGAGGAGGTACTTAGCGACGACTGGTTTGTTGAGATTACCGTTGCTATCGTATGCCTCTTTGCCTATTAACTGGGTGATGGCGAGCTGTATTTGTGGTGAGGAATGTAGCAGCTGACGTGCTCCGCGGTCACAGTCGTAGATGCGGATGCCACGCTTTTCCAGCCTTGCGCAAACGTAACTCTTGCCTGCTCCTATTCCTCCTGTTATGCAATAGCGCATGGATTGGGTCTGGATTGGTTATTTGTTGCGTTCTATCAGGTAGTCCACTGTGGGCTGTTTTATATACGCCTTCACGATACCCCGTGGCTGCGAGGCTATCTTTAGGTGCAGCTTCTCGTCCTGCGAGGTAGGCAGTTCGTTGTAGTCGGCTACGACATTGAAGTGTTCCGGCTTAACGATACCGCTGTTGCGCACGCCTACTGCCACCCTCATCTCCACGTGTGCCGGGAATGTTTTGAGCGATATTCCCTCGGGCACGTTGACCGTCCGCACTGGCACACGTATGGCAACCTCGGTCAACTGGTCTGTAATGATGCTTAGACTGACCTGCTCCACCTCCAGTTTCGCGGCTTTTATGTGCTGCAAGGCAATGGGCCGCGTGGTGGATTCGGATATATTTTCAAGGTTGATGAGGTCGGTATATACCGCTGTTATGGTGTCGAGAGCCGCCGATTCGGCAAGCACCGTCACGCTATCGGGTGTCAGTGTGCACCGGCTGATGTAGTAATTGGGCTTTGGCGATATATTGCCATTGATGAGCACTGGTAGCTTTTTCTTGTTGCCATGGCAGAAGTAGAAGTCCCAGTGCTCCGCTTTCACGGAGAGAATGGTGGTCGATTCGCCCAGCCTCGGGCGCAAAATCTTCTGTATCTCCGATGGTGTCACGCTGCCTTTGTTTTGCGATTTAGCATAGAGCGCGAAGGAGAGGTGCAGCGGGGAGATATTGTCGTTGAAGAGATACTTTACGAGGTTGAACCCTTTATCTTTGAGTGTGACGCGCACACTGTCAGGCAATCCCTCGGTGATGACTATATTTGTCGGTACGTCCGTTATGGTTATGGCCACCTTTATCTCCTTTTCGTAGGTCTCGTTGAGTGTTGTAAGGAACCAGAAGGCGGTGCTGACGCAGAGGAAGAACAAGAAAACCAAGAACTCCTTGTTCAGTAGTCTGAGCAAGAAGTCCCTGGTATCCTTGTATTTATGCTGCCAGTGCAGGGTGTCCATAATCGGTTGTTATCGGCTGTTTGCCTGTTACTTCTGCTGCTGTGAGGCAGCGTCCGCGAACACGTAATTGCGGTCTACCGTGATTGTCACGCCCTTTGCCACCTCCAGTTCGAGTGCGTTCTGCTCCAGAATGACGCGGCGCACCGTGCCATACATTCCGCCTGCGGTTATGACTTTCGTGCCTTCCTTGATGGAATTCTGGAAGTTTCTTATTTCTTTCTGTTTCTTCTGCTGGGGGCGTATCATAAAGAAATACATGATGGCGAATATCGCTACCATCATGATAATCATTGAGTAACCGCCTCCTGCCTGCCCTTGGGCCGCGAGGATCATGTTTGTTGTCATGTTGATTTGTTTTCTGTTTTAATATGGTTTCTATTCTTTTGTCTCGTCTTCTGGCTGCTGTGCCACTTCTTGCTTTACGTGTTGCCTTGCCGGCATCCTTTTCCTCATCTTGCCGGATGATATAAGGTGGCGCGCTATGGCATCGAGCATACCGTTGATATAGCTTCCGCTGCGTGGCGTGGAGTATAGTTTCGCGAGTTCCACGTATTCGTTTATCGTCACGTTCACGGGGATATTGGGGAATGTGAGCATCTCGGCTATGGCGAGTTGCATCACGACTACGTCCATGTATGCGAGGCGGCTGAAGTCCCAGTTACGGCTTGCCTCGGTCATGTAGCGCTGGTATTGCTCCGCGTTGAGTATGGTTGCGCGGAACAGTTTGCGTGCGTATTCCTTGTCTTCCTCGTCCGTGTATTCGGGTAACAGTTCCTGTTTGGCGTTGGTCTTGGGGTCGAAGCGCTTGATGGTTTTTAGCACAAAGGTGTCAACCACTTCTTTGTCATCGTTCCAATAGAGGCTGACTTCCTCGAGTATGGCATCCAGTTCGTCGTTATTCTGTATGAATTGCTTGTAGAGTTTGCGCCACACCTCGCGGTGTACCTCATATCCATCCTCCTCTGTTTCCATGAAATTCCTGTACGTCTCGCTCTGTTCCATCTGCGTGTACAGTTTCTTCACGATTTCAGTTTTATCCTCCCAGATGTTTTTCTGTTCCTCCGCGAAGGTGCGCAGCATGCGGTTTTCCTCCAGCTGCACCGCGAACTTGTTGAATGCGAACTTCTGCGATGGCATCTCCTTGCCTTCACGTTCTGCCTTTGCCACGGCGATGTCTGTATGTTTGCGCGCCATACGTGTTATGGCAACAATCAGCAGCAGTAGGCAGTTGTATAGGTGATAAGCCTTAGAGAGCGAGAACAGGAGCTCTTTCTCTGCGTTGTCGATGTTGTGGTTGCCGTTCTGGAAGTAAGCGTAGGTTAGCTGAACCGCTTTGATACGTATAAGTTCCCTGTTAATCATTGTCGTTTTTTGTTGTTATTACATCTTGTCCGTTCCGTCTGTGTCTCTGGCTTGGCAGCCGTGCCCACACCTTTGCCTGCCGTCTTATGATGCCTCCGCTGGGCTACCGGGCGGCGATGAGTGTGGCAGACGTGCCTCCAAGCGGCGGAACCGCCAAGATAGTTTAGAGAGCGCTTTGCCCGATTACACTGTAATAGGTGAGTGCAAAGTTATACAAAAAAGGTGGTATAACAAAGGAAAACGGTGCTTTTTGCGAGAAAAGTGTACTATTTTGTGGCAAAACTTTGTGTATATCAAGAAAAAGCAGTACCTTTGCACCCGCTTTTGAAGCACATCCTCCAGAAATGGCGAGAATGTATCTCAGTGTGATGGCGAATTAAGCAAACATTAATTATTTAACAAACTTAATTTAGAGTAACACAAAAATGTTAGAAATCAATCTTTCAGGAGCGAAGCGTACCGCAACAGGTAAGAAGGCTTCCAAGACCATGCGTAAGGAAGGCGTTGTGCCTTGTAACCTCTATGGCGAGAAGAAGGGTGAGAACGGGCTGCCAGAGGCTCTTGCTTTCTCTGTACCTTTCTCAGAACTGCGCAAGGCTATCTACACTCCAAACGTGTATGTTGTAAACCTCAACATAGACGGTGAGAAGCACATGGCTATCATTAAGGAGATGCAGTTTGAGCCTGTTACAGACGCTGTGCTGCACGTTGACTTCCTTGAAATCACCGCAGAGAAGCCTATCGTTGTCGGCATACCAGTAAGTCTCAAGGGTCTCGCAGCAGGTGTACGCCTCGGTGGCCGCATGAGCCTCTCCGTACGTCAGCTCAAGGTAAAGGCTCCTTACACACAGATACCAGAGAAGCTGGAGGTAGATGTAACAAACCTCGAAATCGGCAAGAGCATAAAGGTAGGCAACCTCTCTTACGAGGGACTGGAGCTGGTAACACCTGCTGAGGTGGTAGTATGCTCTGTCAAGATGACTCGTGCCGCACAGGCTGCCGCTGCCGCTGCCGCTGGCAAGTAAACAGCAAAGGCCTTGCATATAAGGTAGATAAAGACAGGGGCACTCTTGGTTACCAAGGGTGCCCTTATTGCTTTCAAGACAGAAAACGATAACTGCGATGGAAAAATATTTGATAGTAGGTCTGGGCAACCCGGGACCAGAATATCACGAGACAAGGCACAACGCGGGGTGGATGGTGCTCGACGCCTTCGCAAAGGAGCAAGGCACCGCCTTCGCCGACAAGAGGTACGGCTTCGTGGCAGAGACCAGCGTGAGGGGCAGGAAACTGATACTGCTCAAGCCGACAACATACATGAACCTCAGCGGTAACGCCGTGCGCTACTGGCTCGAGAAGGAGAACATACCGACAGAGAACCTGCTCGTGGTGGTGGACGACCTCGCCCTGCCACTGGGCAAGATGCGCCTGAAAGGCAGCGGAAGCAACGGCGGCCATAACGGACTGGGGCACATACAGCAGCTCATAGGTCAGAAATACGCGCGCTTACGCATGGGCATAGGCTCCGAGTTTCAGAGGGGACAGCAGATAGACTGGGTGCTCGGAAAGTTCTCTGACGAAGACAAGGCAACGCTGACCCCACTCATCAGCACTGCCTGCGAGGTGATAAAGTCATTCGTGCTCGCGGGGATTGACATCACCATGAACCAGTTTAACAAGAAATAGGGCAAGCAAAGCCACCACGCTATGATGGAAGAAAAGAAGCTGAAATATCAGGAGAGCGCGCGCCTCGACAAGTGGCTGTGGGCGGCGCGCATATTCAAGACACGCTCCATGGCGGCTGATGCCTGCAAGAACGGGCGCGTTACCGTGGGCGGTGCCAACGCCAAGCCCTCGCGGACGGTGAAGGCCGGAGAGACGATAAATGTCAAAAAGCCGCCTATAACATACTCGTTCAAGATACTCAACGCCATAGAGACGAGGGTCGGGGCAAAGCTCATACCGCAGGTTTATGAGGACGCCACAGACCCAAAGCAGTACGAACTGCTTGAGATGTCGCGCATCAGCGGATTTATTGACCGCGCCCGAGGCATGGGACGCCCCACGAAGAAGGACCGCCGCGCGATGGACGCATTCGTGGAGCCCGCCGTGTTCGGCATCGATGACGATTGGGACGACGACGAGGAATGACACGCTCGCTGCCGCGCGCGCCATACGCCGGCATCGCAAAAGCATAGCGATTACCGTGTAAAAGCATAGCGATTACCGTGTAAAAGCATAGCGATTACCGTGTAAAAGCATAGCTATTGCAATGTAAAAGCATAGCTATTGCAATGTAAAAGCATAGCGATTACCGTGGCAACGCGCCACGAGGCAATGACCCGTAACGCGCGACGTGGCTGTGGCGCATAAAGAATGCGGACGAAAGGGACAGTAACATCCCTTTCGTCCGCTTTTTCTATTAAGCTAATTTACAGTATCATACATACTGATGCGCCGTGGGTCTTAGCACGGGCGCGTCTTGGGCAGGTTGAATACGTCCTGCACTTCCTTCATTGCCTCTGGCGTCATGCCGTCTGGCTCGCTGCCCATGTTGCGTGCGCACATATATATGTTAGCGGCTTTGCACAGCACGTCGGTCTGGTCGAAGGCGTCCATGATGTCCTGCCCCACAGCTACTGTGCCGTGCTTCTCCCACAACACCACGTCGTGCTTCTTGATTTTCTCCAGCGTGTCCTTTGCCAGCTCCACGGAAGAGGGCAGACCGTAAGGTACGATGCCTATGCCGAGGGGTGCGAAAGCGAGGGTTTCTGGTATCATGGACCACAGCACACGGGTCATCTCATCGCCGCGCAGGAAGCGCTGTATGTGCGACATCGCAACGAGTTCTATTGGGTGTGTGTGCAGCGTAGCCTTGTAGCAAGAGCCTGTCTCAAGCAGGTAGTTCTGCAATGCGAGGTGTGTAGGCAGCTCGGAGGTGGGCACCACTGGCTCGTCGGCTATTATCTCGTAGCTTGAGCAGTCGTCGCAGATGCGCACAATGGAACCGTTCTGCATGGGCCAGCGTGCGAGGTCGCGCATGCGTTTGCCCGTGCCCTTGCAGTAGAAGTACTTGCCTTTGAGCTGCGGCAGCGTCATGCCAATTTGCTTCACGGGCGCTATGGCTGGCATTGCCTTACACTCTTCGTCCATGAACTCTGTGACGTTGACGGTAATGTTGCCGCCATTACGCTCCGCCCAGCCCTTTTGCCAGAGGTAGCCTGTCACCTCTGCTATCTGGTTTACTACGGCCTCCAATCCCGGACGGCCTTCCAATATACTTTTCATGATGTTTGTTTGTATGGTTATATTATGATTTTGATAACGGAATCAACCTATCAACTGAGGCAGGAAACTTGATACTATCAGCACCGCGAGTCCCACAATGAGCACTATTATAGTGTTCCTTGAGCAGCCCTTCCATTCGTTCAGTATTATGCCCCACACGTTGGAGAAGGTCACGTTGAGTGCCATGAGGATGCAGAAGGAGAAGGTAAGCAGGTCGGGGGAGCTCTGAAGGAAGCCCTGTCCCAGCGAGAGACCGAAGAACTGGCTGTACCACAGTGCGCCGGCAAGGGCGCAGAAGACGAGGTTGTTGCCCCATACACTGCCCTTGGCGTAGTCGCCCCACGTGCCGTTCTTCTGGTTCTGGTAGAAGCAATAGATGGCGTTGGTCACGAAACCGCCTATGGTGACGAGCAGAATGGCAGGCAGAGCCTTGTACATTGGGTCGGTGCCAGCGAAGTTGATGTCACCACCAAATGCAAGGCCTACGTTGAAACAGCCGCTCATAAAGCCTGCGAGCAGGGCGATGGCAAGACCCTTTGGGAAGTTGAAATCCTTGACAGCCTCGCGCTTTTCCTCCTCGGAGAGCGACGCACTCTTCATTGAACCCGCTATGCCGATAACGGCAATACCGATGAGGGTCACCACCACGCCGATGATAACGGCGGCGGTCAGCTTCTCAAGGGCGTTCTGCTCGGGGAAGAAGACGTTAAGCAACACGGGGCCCATGATGGTTCCCAGACCAGCGCAAGTGCCGAGAGCGATGGACTGGCCCAGTGCCACACCGAGGTAACGCATGGACAATCCAAACGTAAGACCGCCCACACCCCACAGCACTCCTAAGAACAACGTCATCCAGACGTTGAAGGAATTGGCGGCGGAATAAAGCTCAAGGAGAGAGTGACCCGCAGGGATTGCGAGCATTGCGCCAAGCAACGGGCAGATAAGCCATGCGAAAACACCCTGTATTATCCAGTAGGATTCCCATGACCAGCCCTTTATCTTGTTGATGGGAACATAGCAACTGGACTGGCAGAAAGCACCGATGGCAATGATTAAAAGTCCTATTATGATTTCCATTGTCTTATACTATAAGTTCTATATACCCCCATTTGCAACGGGGATATATAGAACTGTCATGTTTATTGATATGTCATTAACGCTTGGAAGTTACGTCAGCCACGTACTTGTCGATGTCTGCGATGAACTCCTGGCCTACCGGTACGTTGTTGCGAACGCAGAACTCATCGTACACTGCCTGCCATGGCATAGCCTTCTGCTCCTCGATTATCGCAAGAACCTTATAGCCTTCGCCTGCCAGTTCGAGCTTGCTGATGGTCTCTCTCGGCTCAAGCAGTGCGCGAAGCATGCACTTCTGTGCCGCACGTGAACCGATAACGTAAGCTCCTATGCGGTTGATTGAACCGTCAAAGAAATCAAGTCCATAGTGAACGCGGTCAAGTGCGCCGGCGCGTACTATCTCAAAGAACAGCTCCTGCGTTGGGTCGTCCATGATAGTTACGTGGTCTGAGTCCCAGCGGATGGGGCGAGAAACGTGCAACATCAACTCCTTCAGGTATGGAAGAACAGCTGATACCTTGTCAGCGGGAGACTCTGTCGGGTGATAGTGGCCTGTGTCTATGGTGAGAATCTTGTCGTTCTGCGCAGCGTAAGCGGTGTAGAAGTCGTGTGAACCCACGGTGAATGACTCCAGACCGATACCGAATACCTTACCCTCGATGCAGTCCTTCATCATTGGCTGCTCCTTCTCGAAGATTTCATCAAGTGACTTCTTCAGCGTGTTACGATAGAGAGCGTGGTTCACTGACACGTCTTTGCAGCCGTCATGTACCCAAAGGTTCATTATACAAGGGTCGTTCTGAGCCTCACCCATGGCATTGGCGATGTCGCGACAACGCTTCGTATGCTCCACCCAGAACTGGCGAATACCCTCGTCGGGGTTAGCGAGTGAGAGGCTACCAGACTTCGGATGTGAGAAGCTTGATGAGTTAAAGTCGAGCATTGTGTTATTCTCCTTGGCCCAATCAATCCATGACTGGAAGTACTCCACTGTCACTTCGTCGCGGTCAACGACCTTACCCTTGAAGTCACCGTATATCTCGTGGAGGTTAAGGCGATGGTTACCAGGGATGAGGCTCTTAGCCTTCAGAATGTCCATACGCAGTTCATCAATGTTGCGAGCTGCCCCGGGGAAGTCTCCTGTGGACTGTATGCCGCCGGACATTGCACCTGCTTGTACCTCAAAGCCTTTCACATCGTCTGCCTGCCAGCAGTGGAGTGAGAGGTGGAAGTCCTGTAATTGCTTCAGTACCGCTTCGGTATCAACACCGATTTCCGCGTAACGCTCCTTAGCAACTTCGTAAGCCTTGGAAATAAGTTCTGCTTTCATTGTCTTAGTTAGTTTTGTTTTGTTTATTAATCGTTTGTTTTCTTTATTCGTTTTAGCCTTTCTTAGCCACTATTTCGAGGAATTTCTTGTAGGCAACGTCCCACTCTTCCATGTCTTTCGGCGTGAATTTCTTCAGTTCAAGGCTGTTGGCTATGACCCTACGCATATCCCATAGGTCCTTTACCTCGCCCGCAGCCTTTGCCTGTACCATGATGTTTCCGAGGGCAGTGCCTTCCTGTGGTCCCGCAAGCACTTCCACACCGAGCGAGTTTGAGGTAAATTGGTTGAGGTCATTGTTAAGTGAACCTCCGCCGATGATGTGGAGGACGTTGATTGGGAACGATGCCATTTCACTGAGATAGCTAAACACTTGCCTATACCTCAGTGCGAGAGACTCGAATATGCAGCGGCAAGTCTCGGCGTAACCCTGCGGCACGTGCTGCCCTGTCTGCTCGCAGTAGCTCTGTATTGCCTCCACCATTGACACGGGATTTGCGAACATTGCGTCATCCGGGTTTATGATACTCTGGAACGCAGGCTGCTTCATTGCCTCGGCAATAAGCTCCGGATGCGACTTCGGAGCGTCGGTCCACTCCTTGCGGCAGCGTTCGTACAGCCACATGCCGCATATATTCTTCAAGAAGCGTGTTGTGCCTTCGATGCCGCCTTCGTTAGTGAAGTTACGGTCATAAGACACCTTATTTATTATAGCCTCTTTCGTTTCGATGCCCATCAGCGACCATGTGCCGCTTGAGAGGTATGCGAATTTCTCGTCCTTTGCCGGCACTGCCGCTACGGCGGAGCCGGTATCGTGCCCTGCCACTGCCACAACAGGTATTGCTCCCAGACCGGTTTCTTTCTGAATAGCATCTGTCAGCGTCCCGACAAGGTCGCCTGGGTTCACCATCCTGCCGAACTTAGACTGTGTAAGCCCCAATGATGCCAGCAGACGCGGGTCAAGTTGCTTGGTGCGCGGGTCGAGAAGCTGCGCCGTTGAGGCGATAGTGTATTCGCACACCATGTTACCCGTAAGCATATAGCTAAGGGCATCGGGTATGAAGAGTATCTTCTGCGCGTTCTTCAGGGCAGAGTTGCCGGAACGTTTCATGGCGTACAGCTGGAAGATAGAGTTGAAGTTCATGAACTGTATACCCGTCACTCCGTACACTTTCTCCTTTGGCATCACGTTTTCGAGGTAGTCTTCCATTGCGTCGAAGGTGTGCGGGTCACGGTATGCTATAGGCTGGCTGATGCTGCCGTCTTCCGCTACGCATACAAAGTCCACGCCCCATGTGTCTATTCCGATGCTGGTGATATTGAGGTTCTGCTTCTTCGCCGTCTTCAGGCCCTTGATAATTTCGAAGTACAGTGCATAGATATCCCAGTAGAAGTGTCCGTTCACCTCTATCAGGTTATTGTCAAAACGCGTCAGTTCCTCCAGTTCTATCTTGCCGTCGTTAAGTCCTCCGATGATGGTGCGTCCGCTTGTCGCCCCGAGGTCCACGGCAAAGAAATACTTTTTTTCCATAGTGTTATTTAATTCGTAGTTAGTTTAGTCGGTTTCAGCTGTCAACCAGCGTCTCGCCCAATACTGCTTGCGAGAGCTACTATAGGTTAACAATGATTTCAAAGGCAAAGGTACACTTTTTTTTTTATTTCCCAATGAATTATCATGAAAACTTTTTCTTTTTGTGACTTTTTTGCGTTTTTTGCGAAAAAAACACCGTATCGCGTTTCTGTTAAGGATTATTTTGCTACCTTTGCATTGATTTCAACAACTAACTAACTAAAAATACCGATATGAGTTCTATTAGTATCATTTGCATTGCTTTCATCATTGGCTATGCTTTCATTGCTCTTGAGAGCATCACAAAAATCAACAAGGCCGCCATTGCCATCCTCATGTGCGTGGTGTGCTGGACGCTCCTCGCCCTGTGCCATGAGGGTATGGGGCTTTCTGGCTTCGAGCTTGGCGAGTCCATAGAGCGCAACCTCGGCGAGGCTGGCACCACACTCTTCTTCCTTATGGGCGCCATGACCATTGTGGAGATAGTGGACCAGCACGGTGGTTTCAACTGGGTGCGCGGCGCGCTGAAGTCAAAGACCAAGCGTTCGCTGCTTTGGAAGATTGCGTTTATGACGGCTATCCTCTCCGCTGTGCTTGACAATCTCACCACATCCATCGTCATGATTATGATACTCCACAAGCTGGTGCACGACAAGTACGACCGCCTGTGGTACGCATCGTGCGTCATCATCGCCGCCAACGCTGGCGGAGCCTTCTCGCCCATCGGCGATGTCACCACCATAATGCTGTGGAACGGCAAGATGATTACAGCCCTCGGCGTAATTCAGGAGATTATAATACCATCATTCCTTGCCTTCATCGTGCCTACGGCGGTAATCCAGTTCCGCCTCAGCGGCGACTTGCCCCAGGTCACAGACAAGCGCGAAGGCACCATCAGCGAGATAACAAAGCTCCAGCGCAAGCTCATCTTCGCCCTCGGTGTAGGCGGTCTTTGCTGCGTGCCCGTGTTCCACACGCTTACCGAGCTGCCTGCTTTCGTGGGCATACTCGGCGTGCTCGGCATACTGTGGTGCGTCACCGAGGTGATATACCGCAAGAAGGAGGAGCACGACCCCATGGCCAAGCGTGTCACCAACCTGCTCAGCCGCATCGATATGTCAACCATCATGTTCTTCCTCGGCATCCTCATGGCGGTGGCAACACTGTCAGAGATTGGTGTGCTGGCTGCCGTCGGCGAGTGGCTTGACGAGACGGTGGGCAACGATTACCTCGTCACTGGCGCGATAGGCATCCTCTCCTCCATCGTTGACAACGTGCCGCTCGTGGCGGGAGCGATGAAGATGTACGCCATAGACCCTGCCAGCGTCAACTTCGCTGTCGATGGCATCTTCTGGCAGTTGCTGGCTTACTGCGCTGGCGTGGGTGGCTCAATGCTCATCATTGGCTCTGCCGCTGGCGTGGTGGTGATGGGTTTGGAGCACATATCCTTTGGCTGGTACATGAAGAACATTACGTGGATTGCCTTCATGGGCTACCTCGCCGGAATGTTATGCTACTGGGTTGAGAAAACGTATTTGTTTTAGGTTGAAGGTTGAAGGTGGGAGGTTGTGAGGTTCTTGGTTGAAGGTTAAAAGGTGGAAGGTTATAGGTGGAGAGGTGAAAGGTTTGAGGTGAGAGGTGAAAGGTTTGAGGTG
>JALFOF010000048.1 GCA_022773825.1 Prevotella sp. | reverse complement strand
GTGTTTGCCTTTCCCATGGAGAAGGCTATTGCTCCGTCGGTGCCGTTGAAAGCCTCGGGCTGGTCGCCGACATACTCGTTGTTGCTGCATCCCGTGAAGAGGGATGCTGTCGCTATCGCGGTAGCGAAAAATAGATATTTTTTCATAACTTTTTTAGGTTGTGTGATTATTATTATTACATTTCAAATTCGTATTCCTCTTCGTCAAAGTCTTTCACCACGGCGTCGAAGCCTGAGCCGCCGGGGCGCGTAGGTAGCTTTATGGTGTCAACATCGAGGTCCACGGTGATGACGCCGCCTTTGTAACGTTTGCGCACTTGGTCGGTGACGTCGAAGACGATGGTGGAGTCCATGCCGTTGTTGAAGATGAAGTTGACGTCCATATAGTGGCGCACGTTGTCGTTGACATCCTCGGCACGGGAGGTGCGCGAGGAGTTTTGGTTTGGTATGCCGAAGGTGAGGCATCTGCCGCCGGCGACGTCCACCTTCTCGCCTGTGGAGCGTATGACGCAGTCGCGCTTGAAGCGTGTGTTGTAGTGCACGGTGATGGCTTCGCGGCCTGACCTGCCGCTGTTGAGTGTCACCGCCCTTGCCATGCCGCTGAGGTTTGCCTCGCCGTCGATGCCGTCGATGCGTCCGCGGTTGTTGTGCAGTCGCACTTGGGTGAGGTAGATATAGGTGACGGGGTGGAGCTCCATGTCGATTTTCTTGTAATAGATGTTCGTCTCGGGGTCGTAATAGTCGTAGTCCTCGATGTCGCTCGACACGTAGAAGTCCTTGCCGTAGCCTGCGAAGAGCTCCTCGGGCTGGTTGAAGGCTCGGGTGTAGGTGGGCTCCTGATAGCGCACTCGCGCCATTCCCATATTGGTGAACGCCATGACGGAGTCGAGGGTTGTCTCCTCGTCGATGATGAGGCTCTGCACGCCGTCGGGGGTGAAGACTTTGTTCCATACGAGGAAGTCGTAGTAGCCTATCTGGTACTCGGTGCGGAAGATTTGTCCGTTGACTTCGAAGCTCTCCACCATGGTGTGGCGCGCGCCGGGCTGGTCGTGGAGGTAGTAGCGGCGTATGTCGAAGACGGAGGGCTCGTGGTAGCCTATGCTGCCGAAGAGTTCTTCGTCCACCTCGTCCCATCCGTATGTCCATTCTGCCTCCCAGTCGTAGTCCAGCTCATAGGTCCAATAGACTTTTAGGTCGAGCTCTACGGTGGGGAACATCATCTCGATGTGGTTGCCGCGATGCAGGTGCAGCGGTGGCTCGCGCTGGCAGGAGGCGTAGGCGAGGGCGAGGAGTGCCATGAGGCTTAGCGTGAGGAGGTTCTTCATAGGGTGCCTCCTTTCTTTTCCCATCTCTTGAGGCTTGCTCCTTTCTTGCCAATGCGGCGGTAGAGGAGGTCGTAGGTGAGGGAGATGCCTACCCTTGTTGGTCCGAACCACGTATAGCGGTACTGGCGTTTCTTGAAGAGGTCGGCGTCGCCGCGGTAGTCGTAGTAGTACTTTCCGTCTTTGACGTTCTCCACGGGGCATCCATAGACGAAGGGGTCGTACTTGCTGGAGAAGAAGCCGAAGAGTGCTCCGAACTCCAGTCGCCAGCGTGGGTTCTTCCTGCCGAGGGGTAGGACATAACCGAGGCCGATGCCTCCGCCGATGCCCTCGCCTATCCATCCGTCGTCTTCGTTGCAGCCTATCTGGTATAGGAAGGCGTTGGCGTAGGCGGAGAGGTAGAAGCCTTTGAAGGCTGCCTCGCCGTTGGGCTGTCCGTGGGTGTAGGCGCGGTCGGAGGAGCGGGTGTAGTAGCGTGCCTCGAGGGTGTAGTTGCGCAGCTCGAAGTATTTGTGGTTGTCGGTATTGCCTATCCACCACGGGAAGTCGAGGGACGCGCCGAGGGTGAGATGCCCGTGACGGGGGTAGTACTCGAGGGCGACGTTGGGCATGGGGCACCAGCCGTATTTGGGTATGTAGGCGCCGTATTCCAGGAGGTTGGTCTTGACGGAGAGCAGCTCGCGGCGTGGCTGCGCCGCAGCTGGGACGACGCAGGGCAGTAGCGGCACGACGCTTTTGGCGACGGCGTCACTGGTGGCGGCGAGGGCTACGGGCTGGAAGTGCTGCCGTGGCAGTGCCTCGGTCTGGCATGTTACCATGATGCGCACGGCACGCAGCTCGGGGAAATAGTCTTTCGCCAGGCGGCGGAAGAGTTCTCCCTGCCGCTCCGCGATGAGGGCTGCCTTGATGGCTCTGTCGTCGCCGTCGAGGCTGTCGACGATGGCGCGAACGAGGGGGTAGTCGGCATCACGGCGCTGGCGCATCAGTTCCACGAGGAGGGCGTATTCCTCCACGGCGGTGTGGAAGCGGATGCGTGAGGTGTTGATTCCTTCTTTTTCAAAGAGCGCTGTTATTGTCTCGCGCCTGCTGTTGGCGAGGCGCACGTTGTTGCTGTAAGGGCCTTCGGGCGAGGCGGCGCTGCGACCGATGACGACGCAGGTGGTGTCGAGGGTCTTCAGTGTTGGTATCAGCTCGTCGTGCAGCCAGCGGTAGTCTGCCGCAGGTATCTCCGCCTTGTCAACGGCGAAGATGACTTTCCTCGCATTGGAAAGGAAGAGGGAGTCTGAGGTGCTTTGTGCCTTCGCCGTATGGGTTACGGAGAGGCAGAGCAAGCTAATCAAAGAAAAAGCTATATCTGCCGCGCATCTATATGTATTTTTCTTTATTAACATCTCGTCCTTTCGCCTTATATATATATAAGGTGTCTTATTGCGGTTTCCTTTAGGTTTTACTTTGTTTGTGCAAAATTACAAAAAAAAGACATCTATGCAATTTTTTTTTGCATTTTTTTTACGGGTTTCCCCTTAGAACAGCAATTTAAGACAACTTTTCATCCCTTTTAGACAATGCGGCGGGCTCTTTTTGCTTTCAAAAAAGCCGGAAGGGGGCGGAGGGCGAAGCGGGAGCGGCGTAAAAACGCCAGCGCACGAGGAGCGGCGAGGAGGGCGAAATAACTTCATATCGTGGCGTGAAACATGTCGTGGGTTGCCCTCCCTGTACTGTATTATGTCACCCCTTCAGGGTTTTTGTGGTGGTAGGTGGTATGTGAACACAGGGTTTACACCCTGTGCTGTATTATGTCACCCCTTCGGGGTGCTGTATTATGTCACCCCTTCGGGGTGCTGTATTATGTCACCCCTTCGGGGGGTGCTGTATTATATCACCCCTTCGGGGGTAAAGGCGGCGAGGCAAAAAAAGCGCCCACGAGGGGTGCTCGTGGGCGCGGGGTATAAGGGAAGGGATGGGGGTTATTCTTTTTCCGGGGCTTTGCCGATGAGGTCCATGAACTCGTCGAGCTTGGGGGTGATGATGATTTGCGTGCGGCGGTTTTTCATCTTGCCCGCGGCGGAGACGTTGTCGGCGACGGGGTTGTACTCACCACGGCCGCCGGCGGTGAGACGCTTGGGGTCAACACCGAACTTGTTCTGCAATGCCTGCACTACGCTGGAGGCACGGAGACAGGAGAGGTCCCAGTTGTTGCGGATGTTCTGCTGCTTGATGGGGACGTTGTCGGTGTTGCCTTCGATGAGGACGTCATAGTCCTTGTAGTCGGTGATGATTTTGGCGATTTTGGCAAGGGTGGCGCCAGCGGCATCGCTGATTTCGTATGAGCCGCTCTTGTAGAGCATATTGTCGGAGAGGGAGATATATACCACGCCTTTCTGTACCTGCACATCGACATCTTTGAGGTCTTCCTTGGAAAGGGAACGGGTGAGGTTGTTGGTGAGTACCATATTCAGTGAATCGCTCTTTGACTTGACCTCCACTAGGTGGCGTATGTACTGGTTGGACTCGTTGACCTGGTCCACGAGCTTGGCGATGTTGACATTGCCGGAGTTGGCGGCGTTAAGGCTCTGCTCGAGGCTCTTCTGCAACGCGTCGTTGTTGCCTTGGCATGAGGAGAGTTGCTCCATGAGGCTCGTGATGCGGGCGTTGGCGGCGGCGAGCTGCTCACGGGTGTTCTGGTACTGGGCGTTGAGTTCCACGTTCTCTTTCTGGCAGTTGACCAAATCTTTCTTGCTGACACAGCTGCTGATGGAGATGGCACCGGCCATCACGGCAGCGTAAAATAATACTTTCTTCATTCTTTTCTATTTTAATATGGGTTAAAGACTCACAGGTGGGCGAGTGGGCCCTTTTGTTTTTGCAAAGGTAAGGCAAATCTTTGGATTGGACAAATGATTGGGTCATAAAAATATTTAGATATTAATAAAATGCGTAAAGAGGGGATGTTTTGTCATGTGGGCAGAGTTAAAAAGATTTAACTTTTTGCATATCTCTGATAATATTGTTAACTTTGCACCCTAAAAATGGGCTACCGCGCCCGTATGTCGCAACAGCGGATATATAAAACATACAAATAATACATAACGAAGAAATGAACATTACATTTGAAAACCCAGAGAAGGTCAGCGGACTGATGACGATTACCGTGGAAGAGGCGGATTATCAGGAGAAGGTGCGCAAGACCCTCAACGAGTATCGCAGAAAGGCTAACATCCCGGGCTTCCGCCCCGGTCAGGCACCACTATCACTCATCAAACGCCAGGCTGGCGCGCAGGTGAAGGTTGACACTATCAACAAACTCGTGGGCGAGAAGCTGTATGAGTATATCAAGGATAATAAGATTAATATGCTGGGCGAGCCGATGCCACACCTCGGACAGGAGCCCGTGGACCTCGACGCACCGGCACCATATACTCTCCAGTTCGACATCGCTGTAGCGCCGGAGTTTGACCTGAAGCTGGATAAGCGGAATAAGATAGCTTATTACGACATAAAGGCTGATGAGAAGATGATAGACCAGCAGATAGACGCTTTCGCAAGCCGCGGCGGCTCTTACGAGCAGGTGGACAGCTACGAGGATAATGATATGCTCAAGGGTGACCTGCGCGAGCTGAACGAGGACGGCAGCACGAAAGAGGGCGGCATAACGGTGGCTGACGCGGTGATGATGCCGGCATACATAAAGGTGGATGAGCAGAAGGCTATCTTCAACGGGGCGAAGAAGGGAGATATAATCACCTTCAACCCTAAGAAGGCGTACCCGGAAAGCCCGGTGGAGATGTCGTCACTGCTGAAGATAACGAAGGAGGAGGCTGAGAAGATGACGGCGGACTTCTCTTATCAGATAACGGAGATTACTCGTTACAAGAAGCATGAGATAAACCAGGAGCTCTTCGACCAAGTGTTTGGCGAGGGCACGGTGACGGACGAGGCGGCTTTCCGCGCGAAGGTGGCGGAGGGACTGCAGGAGCAGCTCAACACGAACGCTGAATACCGCTTCCTCGCTGACGTGCGTAAATACGTGGAGGAGAAGCTGGGGGATGTGAAATATGCTGACGACCTGATGAAGCGTATCATGCTTGCCAACAGTAAGGAGAAGACACAGGAATATGTGGACAAGAACTACGAGGCGAGCATAAAGGAGCTGACATGGCATCTGGCGAAGAATATGCTCTTAGAGCAGTGCGAGGTGAAGATTGACGACGCTGACGTGAAGGCGATGGCGAAGGAGATGACACGGATGCAGTTCGCGCAGTATGGCATGACGAATATCCCTGAGGAATACCTCGACAACTACGCCGAGGAGATGCTGAAGAAGCCTGAGCAGGCGGACCAGTTCGTGAGCCAGGCTGCTGACCGCAAGCTGATGACGGCACTGAAAGAGGTGGTGACGCTCGACAGGAAGGAGATTTCTTTCGAGGAGTTCTCTAAGCTGGAGGCGTAACGACACCCGCTCCCGAACACCGACGCGGCGGAGCCCGGCGGCGAAGCCCAGCGCTGACGCGCAGGGCACAAGGGCGGAAGGCATAGCGGCGAAGCGGCGGAGCCCGGCGAAGCGGCGGAGCCCGGCGGCGAAGCCCAGCGCTGACGCGCAGGGCACAAGGCGGAGGGCACAGCGGCGAAGCGGCGGAGCACTGCGGCGAAGCCCAGCGACAGCACTGCGGCGAAGCCCAGCGCTGACGCGCAGGGCACAAGGGCGGAGGGCGAAAGACGCCACTGCAAATAAACGCCCTCCCCAGAGTTTTTGCGAACTTTGGGGAGGGAGTTTTTGTACCCAGCAGCGAGGAGGAAGCGGGCGGCGAAGCCCTGCGATAAAGCCCAGCGCGGACGCGCTGGGCACAAGGGCGGAGGGCGAAGAAAGGCAGCGGCGAAGCGGCGAAGCACTGCGGCGGAGCCCAGCGCTAACGCGCTGGGCACAAGGGCGAAGGGCGAAGAAAGGCAGCGGCGAAGCAGCGGCGCGACCCTCGGCGAAGCCCAGCGCTAACGCGCAGGGCACAAGGCGAAAGGCGAAGCGGCACAGCGGCGGAGCACTGCGGCGAAACCCGGCGCGGACGCGCTGGGCACAAGGCGGAGGGCGAAGCAAAACGAGAAGAAGGCGGAGCAAAGGCGGCGGGCCTCACGCTGGGTCTACATCGAAGGAGATTTGCACGGATTTGTAACGGGCATCGGAGAGGAGGGCGGTGACGGATTGGCGGATGCGCTGACGCGTGGGGGTGATGCCGAGGGAGAGGTCTATCTTCAGCATTATCTTACGGATAAACAACAGCTTGACACGGGCGACGGCGGGTTTGTCGGGACCGAGGACGCGGTCGCCGAAATATTGGCGCAGACGGCTGCCGAGCTCTATGGCGGCGCTGTTGACGGTGCTGTCATCACGGTGCTTGAGGTAGATATATATAAGCCGTGAGAACGGGGGATAACGGAACTGCCGGCGCTCTGCCATCAATGACTGGAAAAAGGCAGCATAGTCGCCTGCCACCACCTGCCGCACCACCGGAAGACCGGGACGGGTGGTTTGGAGGATGACGGTGCCTCGCCTACCCTTTCGGCCGGCACGCCCCGCCACCTGCGTCATCATCATATAGGCGTGCTCGTAGGCGCGGAAGTCGGGCTGGTTGAGCATGGTATCGGCGGAGAGGATGCCCACCACGCTGACGTTGTCGAAGTCAAGGCCTTTGGTGACCATCTGCGTGCCTATCAGGAGGTTGGTCTTGCCGAGGGAGAACTCGGCGATGATGCGTTCGTAGGCGTTGCGTGTATGGGTGGTGTCGAGGTCCATGCGCGCTATGCGTGCCGTGGGGAAGGTGTCGGCGATGATGTCTTCCACCTTTTCCGTCCCCGCGCCACGGTCGCGGAGGTCTTTGTTGCCGCAGTCGGGGCACGCCGCGGGCATGGGGTAGGTGTAGCCGCAGTAATGGCAGGTGAGCGCCGCCATCGTCTTGTGATATGTCAGCGACACGTCGCAGTTGGGACAACGGGGGGACCACCCGCACTGGTGGCACTCCACCACGGGGGAGAAGCCGCGGCGGTTCTGGAAGATGATAG
Source organism: Prevotella sp. (assembly GCA_022773825.1). Taxonomy (GTDB): domain Bacteria; phylum Bacteroidota; class Bacteroidia; order Bacteroidales; family Bacteroidaceae; genus Prevotella. The sequence goes on along the minus strand of JALFOF010000048.1, from coordinate 9,382 downwards.
CCTGCTCGCCATTCCGCAACGCCTCCGCAACGGCTTCCTTGAGACGCGGCGACAGCAGGCCGCGCATTATCTTACGGTGGCGGAGGTCCTTCACGTCAACGACCTCTATATGTGGCAGCAGCAGGTCTTTGTAACGCCGCGTGAGGGTGACGAGCTTGTATCTGCCACACATGGCGAGGTAATAGCTCTCCGCAGAGGGGGTGGCGGTGCCGAGCACCACCCTCGCCCCACTCCACCGCGCCATCATCAGTGCCACGGAGCGGGCGTGGTAGCGCGGCGAGGGGTCGTACTGCTTGAAGCTCGATTCGTGCTCCTCGTCGATGATGACAAGGCCGAGGCGTTGGTAAGGGAGGAAGACGGCGGAGCGAGCTCCGAGGATGACATCATAGGGGTGGTCGGAGAGCTGCTTCTGCCATATCTCCACTCGCTCCGCGTCGGAGTATTTGGAGTGATAGATGCCCAGCCTATCGCCGAAGACACGCCGCAGACGCTGTGTGATTTGCACGGTGAGGGCTATCTCGGGAAGGAGATACATCACCTGCTCGCCTCTGTCGATGGCTTCTTGGATGAGGTGGATATAGACCTCCGTCTTACCGGAGGAGGTGACGCCGTGAAGGAGGGTGATATCCGCGCCGGCGGAAGTGATTTCGTCCTTGGCGCACTGCTGCGCCCCGGTGAGGGGTTTGATATTCTCGGGATGTGGCGCTCCGCCGCCGTTGAGACGCCCTACCTCCACATCGTAGAGGCGTAGCATCTTCTTGTCTAACAGTGCCTTCACGATGGCGGCATTGCAGTGGGAGGCGTTCATGAGCTCCTCCTTCGTCACCTCGCACACCGCCACGGTGGACGACGCCACCGCCTCGTCCCAATGGGAGAGGGAGAGATAGGTGCGGAAGACGTCCTCCTGCTTCGTGGAGCGATGGAGCATGGCGAAGGCATTATGCAACGACTGCCGCGAGCGATAGGTGTCGGCGAGGGTGATATATGTCTCGGTGCGGGGACGGTAGCCTTCTTCTTTCTTCATGCCCTGCGGCAGTGCTGCCTTCAGGATATCGCCGAGGGGGGCCATGTAATAATCTGCCATCCACTGCCACAGGCGGTACTGCGCCTCCAACAGCACGGGCTGCCGGTCGAGGACGGTGAGGATGGGCTTCACCGTGATGCCGTCAGCAGGGGGCTCGTGATGCTTCCGCACCACGAGGGCGGTATGCGTCTTGGTGATGCCGAAAGGTACCTTGACCCTCACGAAAGGCATGACGGCGGCCTCCGCATCCTTCGGCACGGAGTAGGTGAAGAGCCCCTCGAGGGGCAGCGGTAGTATGACATCTACATAAATCATCGGGATGCAAAATTACAAAAACAATCCCGTCCGTGCAAATCGAAGCCCGAATTTCGGGAAATTATTTTGCCGTGTCAATTCTTTTCACTAACTTTGCCAGCAGAAAGGCGGCGGAAGCTGGATGGAGCCCGACGGCGAAACCCAGCGCTGACGCGCAGCGCACAAGGCGGAAGGCGAAGCGGCGAAAACCACAAACCAAGGACCAACAACCGCAAAAACCTCAAAAAAACTCAAACCAAAAACCTACAACCAAAAAACCACAACCAAAAACCAACCAAAAATGACAAAGATAGGCTACGACGCAAAGAGGTATTTCCACAACAAGACGGGACTGGGCAACTACAGCCGCACACTGGTGCAGGCGGTGAAGGAACAAAGGCCTGAGGTGGAGGCGATGCTGTATGACAGCAAGAGCTTCGAGCGTACCTTCCGCCTCGGCAGAAAGGCGGCGGCAGAGGGATGCCTGCTGTTTCATGGGTTGTCGAACGAGCTGCCAAGGGATATAAAAAAAGCGGGGATACCATCCGTGGTGACGATGCATGACGTGGCATGGCGCACGTTCCCCGATATGTACACCGTCTTCGATAGACGGATTTATGACATAAAATATGGATGGTCGGCACGAAACGCGACACACGTGGTGTGTATCAGCCAATCGACGAAACGTGACGTGATGCGCTTCTACGGTGTGCCAGAAGAGCGGATATCGGTGATATACCAACCTGTGCAACAGCTGTTCTACACGCCGACGACGGACGAGGAGGCGAGAAGGATATGCAACAGGACACTGCCCTACACCAAAGGACGCGAATTTATCTTGACGGTGGGGTCGATAAACAGCCGTAAGAACCTCATGGGCATGGTGCAGGCGCTGGAGGGACTGCCGGCGACGGAGAGGCCGCTGCTCGTGGTGGTGGGCAACGGAAGGGAATACCGGACGAGGGTGGAGAGGTATATTGATAGCCACGGGTTGCGTAACAGCGTGCGTATAGAGACTGGCATACACGACGCGAGGACGTTACAGGCGTTGTATACACGCGCGAGGTGCTTGATGTACCCATCTTTCTACGAGGGCTTCGGGCTGCCCGTGGTGGAGGCATCGCTGCAAGGATGTCCCGTGATAACGAGTAATGTGTCTTCCCTGCCTGAGGCGGCGGGACCAGCGGCGATACAGGTGGAGCCGACGGCGGTGAGCCAGATGACGAACGCCTTGCGGCGGCTGCTGGCATCGGACAAGGAATGCAGGGAGCGCGGCGAGGCAGCACGGCAGTACTGCATGGAGCACTTCGCGCCGGAGAGGCTGACGAGGCAGATGCTTGCGCTGTACGACTCCCTGACGGGGCGATGACAAAAGGATAGCGATTACAACGCAAAGGCATAGCTTTCACCCGACAATAGCGGTGCGATGGCAACGCAAAAGCATAGCTTTCACGGGCTGACGCCCGAGACACAAGGCGGAAGGCGAAAAGGGCGGCGAAGCAACAGCTGCGGAGCGGCGGAGACCAGCGGCAAAGCCCGGCGCTGACGCGCAGGGCACAAGGCGGAGGGCGGAGCAGCGAAAGCGAGGCGTAAAAACGCCAGCGCACAAGGAGCGGCGAAGCGAAGCGGCGGAAAAAGCGGCGCGAAAGACTGACAAAGGAACTAACTAACATAAAAAAGATATGAAGAAGACTTTACTTACACTATCGCTCGCGGGGCTCACGATGATGCCGGCAGGGGCGGTACAGACGAGGGAGAAACTGAACCGCGCTCCCGTGGCGGTGATGACGAAAACGGGAATACTCGTATCGTGGCGCGCGCTGAGCAGCGATGCGGCGGGAACGGCGTTTAATGTGTATCGCAACGGCACCGCCGTGGTGAAGGGACTGACGGCAAAGACGAATTATCTCGACAAGGCTGGCACAGCCGGGGCTACATACACGGTGGAGACGGTGGTGAACGGCACCGTGGTGGAGACGAGCGAGACGAAGGCGTGGAGGAATATGTACACCAAGATGATGGTGAACAGACCCGCGGCGCAGGCTGCCGCCGATGGCTCGATGGGCTATTACAGGCCGGATGACATCAGCGTGGGTGACCTCGACGGCGACGGCGACTATGAGATAGTGCTGAAATGGATGCCTGACAACCAGCAGGACAACGGTTACAACGGCTATACCTCGCCTTGCATCATTGACGCTTACGAGATGGACGGCACGCAGCTGTGGAGGGTGAACCTCGGACTGAACATACGCTCGGGAAACCACTACACGCAGTTTTTGGTGTATGACTTCGACGGCGACGGTAAGGCGGAGATGATTTGCAAAACCGCCCCGGGCTCAAAGGACGGCAAGGGGGAGTATGTGTCGAAGGCTGGCACGGAGGCTACGGTGACGGGATGTGACAATAGCAAGGTGTACGTAAACAGCAACGGACGCATCAGCGGAGGAGAGGAGTTCCTCACGGTCTTCAACGGCATGACGGGAGCGGCGATGCACACCATATTCTATTCTCCAAGCCGCTCGGCAACGGACTACCCCACCGCGGCGACGAGCTACAGCTCCTCTGCCTGGGGAGACAGCAACTATAACCGCGGCAACCGCTACAACGCTGCCGTGGCTTACCTCGACGGCACGGACAACCTGCCATCGGCGATAATGCAACGTGGTTACTACACACGCTGTTACCTGTGGGCAGTGGACTGGGACGGCACGACACTCGCCACACGATGGCTGCACAAAGGAACGGGGGCGAACGCGTGGATGACGATGGACGCTAACGGCAAGTTGCTGAAATACGGCACAACAGGCTCCAGCTACGGACAGGGGGTGCACGGCATCAGCGTGGGTGACGTGAACGGCGACGGGTATGACGAGATAGTGACAGGCGCGGCGACGATAGCGCATGACGGTGCGCTGCTGTGCGCCACGGGAAAGGGACACGGCGACGCGATACACCTTGCCGACCTGTGCCCCGACCGCGAAGGGCTGGAGGTGATGATGCCACACGAGGAAAGCCCATACGGATATGACGTACACGACGCTACGACAGGGGAGCTGATAGTGAACGGCACAAGCAGCGAAGACAACGGAAGGGGTCTGGCAGCGGATTTCATCCCTTCGAATAAGGGGTATGAGTTCTGGTCGTCAGCGGACGGTAGCACATACTCCTGCTCCACGGGGGCGAAGGTGCTGGGGAGTAAGTCAGACATTAACTTCCGCATATACTGGACTGGAGACCCCTACGACCAGACTTTTGACGGGCGTTATGACAAGACGACGGGGAAGTGCTCACCACGCATACGCAACTACAACACGGCGAAGGGGAGCATAGCCACGTTCCAGGAGTTCGCGGCGTACGGCAGTCCCGCCACCTGTAACACCACGAAGGCGACACCATGCCTACAGGCGGACCTGATGGGCGACTGGCGCGAGGAGATAATAATGTACCAGCAGGAGGAGGACTACTCCGCGGAGCAGTGCACGCTGATGATATTCTCCACACCGGAGGAGACGAAATACAAGGTGCCGTGCCTGATGGAGGACCACCTGTACCGCATGGGCATAGCATGGCAGAACTCGTCATACAACCAGCCGCCGCACCTCGGATATAGTCTGCCGACGTATCTGGGCGTGACGGGGACGACATACACCACGCAAACCACGAACAACGCGCCGAGTAGTGCTCTGATGCCTGAAGAGCCAGAAACGCCAGAGACACCAGAGACGCCCGCAGAGGAGGCAACGGAGCAGCTTGCGGCACCATCTGCTGACAAGGCTACGGTGACGGGAGTATGTTACACCGCAGGGGCTAACCAAGAGCTGACGGCGAGCGTGACGGGCGGATACCTGAAGATACGCACTGGCAACAACGGCAACACGCTGACATTCAACGTGAACGCAGGATATGTGATAACGGGAATAAAGGTGGAGGCTTACAGTAACAACAAGTCAACGACGGCTGACCGCTCCATAACACTGACCGACATCTGCATAGACGGCGCGGAGACATCGGTGCTGACGGAGGCGGTGGTATTCCCCGGCGGAACGGCTGGCACCACGCCAGTGACGGCGGAGGCGAAGGGCTTCAGCGCGGCAAGCAGCATAGTGCTGAAATTCGACAACTCGCTGATAACGACGAGTGCCGTGGATGCCAACGGTAAGAATAAACAGATATACGGCATAGTGACCTTCACCTACAAGAAAGCCACGGGCACAAAAGGCGTGACGGCTGACGAGAAAAACGACAACGGCACGGCGGTGATATACGACCTGTCAGGCAGAAGGGTCAGCAAAGCCGGAAAAGGTATATACATCATAAACAAGAAAAAGGTAGCCCTGTAAGGCTACCTTTTTCTATAATAAACGTTAAAAAGAAGTCCGTTTTCTTGACTCGTACCCAAGGGCAGGCATTAACTTTGCACCCGAAACGAAAATCGCGCGATGATGAGTTACCCATGCAAGGATGAGACCTCGGTGCAACGACGGCGAAGCCCAGCGCTGACGCGCAGCGCACAAGGGCGACGAAGCCCTGCAAGGGCGGCATAATACAGCACAGGGTGCAAGCCCTGTGTTATAGGCAGCCCCCCTCCTCCCCTCCCCCTCTCATGCGCCGTTGGCGCATGAGAGGGGGAGCTCTTTTCAAGAAGAGGCGGCGGGCACTCTACTCAAACGCCCTCTCAAGCAAAATCAACGTGACGAAGCCAAGAAGGAGGGCGTAGGTGGCCTGCTTCTGGTAGCCGTGGGTGTGGGTCTCGGGTATCATCTCGTCAGAGGTGACGTAGAGCATGGCACCACCGGCGAAGCCGAGCATGACGGGAAGGAAGGTGGCGGAGGCGGAGCCAAGGCCAAAGCCGAACCATACGCCAAGCACCTCAAGCAAGCCCGTGGAGAGGGCTATGAGGAAGGTGCGAAGGCGCGAGACGCCCGCAACGAGCAAGGGGGCGATGATGACCATACCCTCGGGGATGTTCTGCAAGGCGATGCCGAAAGAGACGGACCAGTCGGTGGCGGAACCCGTGGCAGCACTCATGCTGACACCTGCCGCCATGCCCTCAGGGAGCTTGTGCAACGCTATCGCCATGACGAAGAGAAGGACATGGTTAAGGGTGCTGTTGTTACGGTGCTCCTCAGGGTCAAGACCAGTGATGGTGTGCAGGTGAGGGGTGACGAAATCGAGGACATTGAGAAACAGCGCACCACCGACAACGCCTGCCGTGACCATCCACCAGCCAGAGGGGGCGCACAGGTCAAAGGCAGGGACGATAAGGCCGAGGGTGGATGCTGCCAGCATGATGCCGGCACAGTAACCGAGGATGGTGTCGTTCCAACGATGGGGCAGCTCCTTGACAAAGAAACCGAGGAGGCTACCTATCACCGTGGCACCGCAGAGACCCGCGGCACTAATCCATACTTGTGTCATAAGCATATCTTCTTTTTGAAAACAACATATAAGCCACACTGGGGCTGTAACAGAAAAGCACTGAGCGCCGTAAGGCATTCAGTGCTTCCGATTGGTTGGGATACCCGGACTCGAACCAGGAAAGGCAGGACCAGAATCTGCAGTGTTACCATTACACCATATCCCAATCAGTATGTCAAAGAGGAAGTAAAAAACCTTTCCCCCTTCTTTTCAAGTGCAAAATTACGACTTTTCCACGAAACCACCAAATTTTTTCGTGTTTTTTTTGAAGGAAATATAGAAAAAAGGTATTTTTGGCATATTGTGCCACCATTTTTACACTACAATAGTGACAGAATGTCACTTTTGGCAGTGCTTCAGACAATATTAGCCTTGTGGCACAGGCATTGCAATAAAGTGGGTGTCGGCGTGTGACCGAAGCAGCGAACCGCAAGCATATATATATAATAATGTATAGCGGGGAACGAAGAAACAGAATGATAACAACAAAAAAGAATACAACTATGGGAAAGATTATCGGTATCGACCTCGGTACAACAAATTCATGCGTTGCCGTTTTTGAGGGCAACGAGCCAGTGGTAATAGCTAACTCTGAGGGTAAGCGCACCACTCCATCTGTAATAGGCTTCGTAAAAGACGGCGAGCGCAAAGTGGGTGACCCCGCAAAGCGACAGGCCATCACGAACCCAAAGAACACGGTGTTCTCAATAAAACGCTTCATGGGCGAGACATACGACCAGTCTGCCAAGGAGGCACAGCGCGTGCCATACACTGTGGTGAACGAGAACGGTTACCCACGTGTGGACATCGACGGACGTAAATATACTCCGCAGGAGATATCCGCTATGGTGCTCCAGAAGATGAAGAAGACGGCAGAGGACTACCTCGGACAGGAGGTGACGGACGCTGTGATAACAGTGCCGGCTTACTTCTCTGACTCACAGCGACAGGCTACGAAAGAGGCTGGACAGATTGCTGGACTGAACGTGCAGCGTATTGTAAACGAGCCAACAGCTGCCGCACTGGCATACGGCGTGGACAAGGCTAACAAGGATATGAAGATTGCTGTCTTCGACCTTGGCGGCGGTACGTTCGATATATCTATACTGGAGTTCGGCGGCGGCGTGTTTGAGGTGCTGTCAACAAACGGTGACACACACCTCGGCGGCGATGACTTCGACCAGGTTATCATAGATTGGCTGGCAAACGGCTTCAAGGCTGACGAGGGCATAGACCTGACAAAAGACCCAATGGCAATGCAGCGACTGAAGGAGGCTGCGGAGAAGGCAAAGATAGAACTGTCAAGTTCTACGACAACGGAGATAAACCTGCCATACATTTCTGCGGAAGGTGGTGTGCCAAAGCACCTCGTGAAGACTCTCACAAGGGCTCAGTTTGAACAACTGGCACACGGGCTGATACAGGCTTGTCTCGTGCCTTGCCAGAACGCTATGCGTGACGCTGGACTGCAGGCATCTGAGATTGACGAAGTGATACTCGTGGGCGGTTCAAGCCGCATACCAGCAGTGCAGACACTGGTGAAGAACTACTTCGGCAAAGAGCCTTCAAAGGGCGTAAACCCAGACGAGGTGGTGGCAGTGGGCGCATCAATACAGGGCGCGATACTGAACAAAGAGTCTGGCGTGGGCGACATAGTGCTCCTCGACGTGACACCGCTGACACTCGGCATTGAGACAATGGGCGGAGTGATGACAAAACTCATCGACGCAAACTCCACCATACCATGCAAGAAGTCTGAGACATTCTCCACTGCCGTGGACAACCAGACAGCGGTGACGATACACGTACTCCAAGGAGAACGCCCAATGGCAGCGCAGAACAAGTCAATAGGTCAGTTTAACCTTGAGGGCATAGCACCAGCACGTCGTGGTGTGCCACAGATTGAGGTGACATTCGACATCGACGCTAACGGTATTCTCAACGTTTCCGCGAAAGACAAGGCTACAGGCAAGGAGCAGCAGATACGCATAGAGGCGTCATCCGGCCTGTCAGAGGAAGAGATAAACCGCATGAAGGCCGAGGCTGAAGCTAATGCAGCTGCCGACAAGGCAGAGCGTGAGAAGATTGACAAACTCAACCAGGCCGACTCTATGATATTCTCCACGGAGAACTTCATAAAGGACAACGCGGACAAGATTCCAGCGGAGGACAAACCTGCCATAGAGGCTGCAATACAGAAGCTGAAGGATGCTCACAAGGCGCAGGATTTGGCTGCCATCGACGCCGCAACAGCAGAGCTGAACAACGTGATGCAGGCCGCTTCGCAAAAGATGTATCAGGCTGGTGCGCAGCCCGGCGCACAGGCTGGTCCGAACATGAACGGCGCAGGCAACCAGAACACCCAGTCCAGCAACTCTGGCGCACAAAACGATGCCCAGGACGCAGACTTTGAGGAAGTGAAATAAGCACATAGAGAAATAAGAATACAATATCAAATGGAAAGCGTGTAGCTCAATGAGTTACACGCTTTTCTTGTTTTTGGCCGTACACAATAATATTGCTATCTTTGCGTTATTATTATAAACATCTGTACCTTATTTGTACCTGTAAGAAAAAGTAGATATGATGAGAAGAATAGATATTAAGAACTACAAAATGAATGAATTATGGCAGTAGCAAAGT
>JALFOF010000043.1 GCA_022773825.1 Prevotella sp. | reverse complement strand
TCGCTTTTCTGCTTCGTGGCATTGGCGCAATGTGTTGTTTGATGCCAGAATGTAAAAGCATAGCTATTGCATTGTAAAAGCATAGCTATTGCAACATAAAAGCGTAGCTATTAGAAGGTAATCTCTATGCTTTTGTGAGGTGGGAGGTTGTGGGTTTGAGGTTGTAGGTGGGAGGTTGTTAGGTTGAAGGTTTGAGGTTGTGAGGTTGTAGGTGGGAGGTTGTGGGGTGGGAGGTTGTGAGGTGGGAGGTTGTGAGGTGTGAGGTTGTGGGTTGGAGGTTGTAGGTTGGAGGTTGTGAGGTTGAAGGTTTGAGGTTGTGAGGTTGGAGGTGTGAGGTCTTTTGGATTGAACGAGCCACCTCTGACCTCTGACCTCAAACCTTCAACCTTCAACCTTCAACCTCTGACCTCTGACCTCTGACCTCAAACCTTCAACCTCTGACCTCTGACCTCCAACCCACAACCTCACAACCTCCCACCTCTCACAACATCTAACCTTTCTTCACGTATTCAATGCAGTCCTCGAAAGTTGCGAACGTCTGTTCTTCTGCCACGAGGGTGGGTATGATGTGCATCTTGTGCATTATGAGACTTGGCTGAGGCTGTATTATCGTCAGCAACACCTCTTTGCCCATAGCCTGCAAATCCTTAATGCAGGTCTCCATGGCGTATGCACCAGACTGATCCATAAAGTTAACGCGGCGCATACGTATTATAACAGTCTTGATGTTGGGGTCGTTGGGGACTTTGTGCATTGTGTTCTGAAATCCCGTCACAGAACCGAAGAATATCGGACCGTCAAGACGCTGTATGTATATCTGCTTCTTCATCTCCTCTGACACGTCCTCCTCGTCAGCCCAAGGCGTGTCCTTGTCAAAGCCGTCAGAGAGCAATCCGCCTTCGTATTCCTTCTCTACCAAGTCGCCTGAACGCTTCATAAACAGCACGCAGGCAATGACCATGCCAATACCTACTGCCGTAAGCAAATCTACGAATACCGTCATCAGGAACACCACAAGCAGCACGAAGGCGTCAGCCTTTGGTATTCGTACAAGATCCTTGAAGCCGCGGAAGTCTATGATGCCCATGCCTACCGTCAGCAGGATACCCGCAAGCACAGACAGTGGGACATATTGCACGAGGCTACCGAGACCAAGGAGTATGGCAAGAAGGAACAGCGCGTGAACCATGCCGCTTATCTGTGACCTGCCGCCAGACTTGATGTTGACCACTGTGCGCATGGTGGCTCCCGCGCCAGCGATGCCGCAGAACAATCCTGAGCAGGCGTTGCCAATACCCTGACCTATGAGCTCACGGTTACTGTCGTGCTTCGTCTTTGTTATGTTGTCTGCCACGACCGAGGTGAGCAGAGTGTCAATAGAGCCAAGACCAGCAAGCGTTAATCCCGGCACGATGGACGCCTCTATGATGCTCCACCAGTCAAGCCCTGTAAGCTCTATGCCCTCTTTCGCGAAGAAAGGCATGGGCAACCCCGCGGGGATATTGCCAATAGTCAGAGCCGCATCAAAGGAACAGGCTATTGATACTATAGTGAGTATTACGAGGGCAACGAGGGTTGATGGCACCTTTTTCGTTATGTAAGGGAAAAGATATATCACAGCGATGGTGCCCAGTCCATAAAGCAAAGCCTCTATGCTAATGCCATTGGCAACCATCTGCGGGAAGTCTGCTATCATGTCTATTACCATCACTGGCGATTTCAGTCCCAACAGTGGGTATATCTGTTGCAGGATGATTATAACGCCAATACCACTCATAAAGCCAGAAAGCACTGGTTGTGGAATGTATCGCACGTATTTGCCAATGCGGATAATGCCGAACAGTATCTGGAACAGTCCGCAAAATATTCCCGCCATAGCCATAGCGATGAGCACCGCGCTGAAGTTACCGCTGGATGCAGTCCATGCTGCGCTGACAAGCGATGCGGTAACGACCGTCATTGGTCCTGTTGGTCCACTGATTTGCGAATGTGTACCGCCGAATAATGCAGCGAAGAAACCAAGGAGCGTTGCCCCTACGAGACCTGCCAAAGCACCCATTGCAGAGGCAGAAGGGTGGTTAATTCCACCGAAAGCCTGAATACCAAAAGCCAATGCCAAGGGCAAGGCGACGATACCAGCAGTGACACCTCCGAAGATGTCACCCTTGATGTTGTCTGTCTTAATAAAATTCATGTGTTTTTTTTGATTATGTTGTTTTGTAGTGTTGTGCATAAAGCAATGTAAGCGCAAAGTTACTATGAAAAAACCAAATAATAATTGAAAATATTGAAAAAATGCAACTTTTACCGTGTTTTCTTGCTTTACTTTAAGAAAAAAATAGTAATTTTGCATTTGGGTCGTACTGGTTCGATTGGGATACTCATCAATTAAAACGAAAAACCGGGGGACGCTTCCTTTGCCTATGGCGGGCCATAATAACGGGAAATGGCATGATAGTCGGCTTAATGGCTCCAGTTGGTCATCGACATATATCTCATCTTCCGAAGCTGAATAAGCCGGTGGATTACAAAAGCGGGGAGCACTCTAATCATCAATTCTCGGAGTTTTCATCACATCACCGGTGCGGCCCGTTTTTTCTTTATACAAATGAAACGACTCATAACCATACTTGGCCCTACAGCTTCAGGGAAGACAAACATCGCGACGAGACTTGCTGCCAGAATTGGCGGCGAGATAATTTCCGCTGACTCCAGACAGGTGTATCGCCGCATGGACCTTGGCACGGGAAAAGATCTCGAAGACTATACCGTGGACGGCATTACCATCCCCAGTCATTTAATAGACATCTGTGAGCCTGGTACGAAATATAACCTTTTTCAATATCAGCAAGATTTCCTGCGTGCATATAATGATATACAGGGTAGGGGAGCATGGCCCGTACTGTGCGGCGGAACAGGGCTTTACATTGAGTCGGTGCTAAAGGGTTATGAACTCTCCCCCGTGCCACAAAACCCGGAACTGCGTAACAGGCTTGCGGACAAGCCTCTCGCCGAATTGGCTGTTATGCTTGCAGAGCTGAAAAAACAAACGGGGAGCTGTATGCACAACACTTCTGATGTGGATACTACTCAGAGGGCGATAAGGGCGATAGAAATAGAAACATATAATCTTGCCCATCCTACGCCACTAAGGAAACAACCTGCCATACCATCCATGATAATAGGTGTTGACATCGACCGTGACATTAGACGTGCGAAGATTACCGCCAGACTCAAGAAACGCCTTGATGAAGGCATGGTGGACGAAGTGCGCCGCCTGCTTGACGAAGGTATTCCTCCCGAAGACCTTATATATTATGGATTGGAATACAAGTTCCTAACGCTTTACTGTATAGGTGAGCTGTCATACGAGGAGATGACCAACCGTTTGGAGATAGCCATACACCAGTTTGCCAAGCGCCAGATGACCTGGTTCAGAGGCATGGAACGCAGAGGATTTAAGATACATTGGGTTACAGCCCCAAAGAACGAAACGGAGATGGAAAGCGTGCTGGAAGAAATCATACGTATAGCCCGTTAATATATTATATTCCAAAAAGAAGAGATGAAGAATATAGGCATTATATATTGTCCCAATCACAAACCGTTCACCTCGCCAGCCAAGAGGTGGGCCAAAATAGCTGCTGCGCTGGAAGCCCACGGGCTTCAGTATGATATGATTCAAAGCGAGAGGGCTGACAGCGTGGAGCGACTTGTCTCCATGTTGCTGGGCAACGGTTATGAAACAATCATCATTGCAGGTGGCGACTCGGCACTCAATGATGCTGTGAACTGCTTTATGAGAACGGAAAAGCATGTTAGGGAGCGTACAGCGTTGGGGGTGATACCCAATGGCGTGATGAATGATTTCGCTTCCTTTTGGGGCTTCACCTACCATGATATAGAGCATGCCGTAGCTTCTATAGCACAGCGCAGGGTGCGGAAAGTCGATGTGGGATATATGTGCTATACAAACAAGAGGGCAGAAGATAAACGCCGATACTTCATCAACTGTGTTAACGTTGGACTACTTGCTGGCATACAGAAGTTGCGACAGGAGACGAGACGCAGACTGTGGTCGCGTAAGCTGTCTTTCATTGTATCGGGACTTATGATGACTTTTATAAAGAAATTCTTTAGGGTATCATATACTATTAATTTCACACATGAGGAGCACCGCGTCAGTACGCTCTGCATAGGCAGTGCCTACGGCTATGGACAAACTCCCAATGCCGTCCCGTACAATGGAATGCTCGACATCACCGTGGTGCGGCATTCCGCTTTGTCGGAGACAATCGGCGCATTATACCTTTTTGCACGTGGCAAGATATTGAACCATAAGCGCATCATGCCCTACCGTTCAGCGTCCATAGAGTTAGAAGTACCTAAGGGCACACCTGTCAGCATTGATGGTCATCCTATGGAGACGCCTTGCGGCTCTTTCCGCATAACGGTGCAGCAAGAGGAGATAAACTTTATAATAGAAAAACGTTGAACAAGGCCTTCATTGGCAATAGTCCGGTGATAATCTCGATATACGGCGTAAAGGCTATGCCGCGCAATCAAAGGGCTGCATAAGAAAGAAATGCTAAAAATAGTGAATATGTTTTGCAATTCAAGATATTATTCCTACCTTTGCCCATTATAAAGACCGCGACACGAGCACCCGCGTCGCAAATTAGCTGGGATATGCAAAAGATATTGTTGCTGACAAATGACATAGCACAGGTACCCATGTTGGCAAGGTGGGTGGAGGAGCTGGGGCAGGAGTTACAGCTCCCCTTGGATGTCGTATTCCAGCTAAACCTCGCATTGGAAGAGGCCGTCGTGAATGTCATGAACTATGCATACCCCGGAGAAAAAGGAAAACCAGTCACTGTGACGGCTGAATTCATAGCGAGCAAGGGTGGGGAAGAGCGCATACTATTTGTTTTGACGGACGAAGGTGTGCCATTTGACCCCACGTTAGCAGCGGAGCCTGACGTAACACTGCCAGCGGAACAGCGTAGCATCGGTGGACTGGGGATATTCCTCGTGCAAAGGTTGATGGAGAACGTGACCTACGAACGGAAAGGACGGCAGAACGTGCTATCGATGCTCTACTGCGTACACCACAGAGGTGAAGCTTTTGTGACAGAGAATATCTAAAAGAGGGAGGGAACAGACTATAAAGCAAACGAATTACATATAAATATATAGTACAACAACAATGATGAAACTGGAAATAATACAGAATAACGACAAGATTACAGGTGTATTGGAAGGTAGGCTCGATACCGCAGCCTCACAGCAGTTTGCCGCAGACATGATGCCTTTGCTGGATGCTGCCGATAAACACATTGTGCTGGACTGCTCCAAATTGGAGTTTATATCATCCTCTGGTCTTAGGCTATTCCTGTCGCTACGTAAGGCAACGATAGCGAAAGGTGGGGACGTGACGATAACAGGCGTATCGGCAGAGATTAAGCAGGTGTTCACCATCACGGGATTTTATTCCCTGTTCATCTTCAAATAATATACAAACCTCTGTTACACAGCTATGTTTTCCAAAACACACTACACGGAGGAAGAATTGCGTCAAGTGGCTTTCGTAAGAAAAAGGCTTGATGTTTTGCGTACATACGCCAATGCCTATGACAACAGTGCGCATTTCGACGAAGGGGAATTGCAGTCCGTAGTGGACGATATACTTGAAGAGGTGGCACCACTGGCAGAGAGACTTGGTTTGCACGCGGAGCAGAAGGAGATGCAGGACACCTGCGTGAGAATAGCTTACCCAGATGACTATGCGCATTTGAAAAAACTGTTACAAGATGCGGAAGCCTCCTGTGAGATGGTGTTTCGGACGTTTTCTTTGCCGATAAAGGCTATGGTAACAGACCTCGGGATTGAGTTCGACTTCCAGTACAGAATGAAGTCAATATATAGTATATGGCGCAAGATGAGGATAGACAACAAGGAATTTGATGATGTTTATGACCTCTTCGCCACGCGTATAGTATATAAGGTGCCAGAAGACGGAAATGTGTCATGGGATGTACAAGGTGACACTGAGGCGGCGGAGATAATGCCCGCAGGTGCCACAGAGGAGAGTATCGACATCGAACGGTTGTATTGTTGGCGCATATACAACGTGATAGCTATGCTGTACCGCATACATCCCGACCGCATTAAGGACTGGGTGACACATCCAAAGCCTTCGGGCTATCAGGCTTTGCAGATGACCGTGATGGGGCCAGACTGCAACTGGATAGAGATACAGATACGCTCTGAGCGCATGGACTATGAGGCGGAATACGGAGCGGCAGCACATTGGATATATAAGGGAGAGACAGCTGTAAAATAACCAAATGATATTAGAGTACGTTCACTTTTTTGAAAACGTGTCATCACGTTGGAAAAAGCGAGTGTCTGTCGGTCGGTGAAATGACAGAAAAGAAACGATAAAAATCTTTTTCTTTAGACTTATGTTGTAATAAATTGAGAATGTAAAGCTTACATATTTGGTGTGACTTTCCGGTTAGAAGAAGATGCAAATAATTTGTATAAAAACATTTGGTGGAATGGAAGAAAAGTAGTATCTTTGCATCCGTAAATTTAGATAACTATATAACCTGATTTATTTGCAAAAGTTTTCCAAAATGGATAACTTTTGCAAATAAAAAAATAAAAAAGTTTTCCCAAAATGGAATTAAAGAGATTTACCATCACTAAGCGTGACGGTTCAAGGGATGAGTTCTCCCTCGACAAAATCATGAACGCCATAATGAAAGCGTTCGATGCAGTAGAAGAGCCTGTAAGTGTATCCAGTATATCCAAGATTATTAGCCACTTGGATATAACGGAAGATGTTACAGTGGAGGATATCCAAAATCAGGTGGAGATAGCACTGATGAAGGAGGGATACTATAATGTAGCCAAGTGCTTCATGCTATATAGACAGAGCCACAGCGAAGATAGGGAAACACTTGACAAATTGAATTTTTTGACAGCCTACATGGAAGCGGCTAACGCTGCAACGGGTTCTAAATTCGATGCCAATGCCAACGTGGAGCACAAGAACATTGCCACGCTGATTGGCGAGTTGCCAAAGTCAAACTTTATACGTCTAAATCGCCGTCTGCTGACGGACAGAATAAAGAAGATGTATGGCAAAGAGCTTGCAGATAAATACATAGACCTGCTGACACACCATTTTATATATAAGAATGATGAAACGTCAATAGCCCCCTATTGCGCATCAATCACCATGTATCCATGGCTGATAAACGGCACGACAGGCATTGGCGGCAACTCAAGTGCGCCGACAAACCTCAAGTCTTTCTGTGGAGGATTTGTGAACATGGTGTTTATTGTCAGTTCGATGCTGTCTGGTGCCTGCGCTACGCCAGAATTCTTGATGTACCTTAACTACTTCATTGGCAAGGAGTACGGTACCGATTATTGGAAGGAGGCGGACAAGGTGGTTGACCTCTCGCTGCGTCAGCGCACCATAGACAAGGTGATTACCGACTGTTTTGAGCAGATAGTATATTCCATAAACCAGCCAACGGGCGCACGTAACTTCCAAGCTGTGTTCTGGAATATCGCCTACTACGACAAGTTCTATTTTGAATCACTCTTCGGAAACTTCTATTTCCCTGATGGCTCACAGCCTGACTGGGCAGGCCTTTCTTGGTTACAGAAGCGCTTTATGAAGTGGTTTAATAAGGAAAGGACGAAGACAGTGCTAACGTTCCCAGTGGAGACAATGGCACTTCTGGCAGACAACGGAGAGTGTCGTGATCCAGAATGGGGAGATTTCGCCGCTGAGATGTATGCTGAAGGTCATTCATTCTTTACATATATGAGCGACAATGCGGACTCATTGTCATCTTGCTGTCGCCTGCGCAACGAGATACAGGACAACGGATTCTCTTACACCCTCGGAGCAGGAGGCGTGAGCACGGGGTCTAAGTCTGTTCTCACGGTCAACATAAACCGATGCGTGCAGTATGCGGTTAACAACGGGCGCGACTACAAAGAGTTCCTGAAAGAGGTGATAGACCTTTGCCACAAAGTGCAATTGGCATATAATGAGAACCTAAAAGAATTGCAGGCACACGGCATGTTGCCACTGTTCGATGCAGGGTATATCAATATGAGCCGCCAATATCTCACCATAGGCGTGAATGGTCTTGTGGAAGCAGCGGAGTTTATGGGGCTCAAGATTACACCTAACGATAAGTACAAGGAGTTCGTGCAGGGTATTCTGTCTGTCGTGGAAATGCTCAATAAGTCATACCGCACGAAGGACGTGCTGTTCAACTGCGAGATGATACCAGCGGAAAACGTTGGAGTGAAGCACGCCAAGTGGGACAGAGAAGACGGCTATTTCGTGCCGAGAGACTGCTACAACTCATATTTCTACATAGTGGAAGACGAGTCAATGAACATCATGGACAAGTTCAAACTGCATGGAGCACCATACATTGAGCACCTGACAGGCGGCTCCGCACTGCACATGAACTTGGAGGAACACCTGTCAAAAGAGCAGTATAAGCAACTGTTGAGGGTGGCAGCACAGGAGGGATGCAACTATTTCACATTCAATATCCCCAATACCATCTGCAACAACTGCGGACATATAGATAAACGTTACCTGCATGAATGTCCTGCATGTCATTCAACAAATGTTGACTACATGACACGCATCATAGGCTATCTGAAGCGCGTAAGCAACTTCTCACAAGCCCGACAGAAAGAGGCGGCCAGAAGATTCTATGCCGGGTCAGACAAAATGGTGGGATAAAAGATGAAATATGTTAATACGGGCGTGGTCTTTCAGGAAATTCCTGACGAGGTCACGCTCTCGATAAATATATCCAATTGCCCCTGCCACTGCATCGGATGTCATAGCACTTACCTATGGGAAGACATCGGAGAGCCCTTGACAGCTATGACATTGACAAATCTGCTGAAACAATATGGAACAGACATAACATGCATCTGCTTCATGGGAGGCGATGGAGAAACCGCCGTTGTGAACAGCCTTGCGCAGTGGTTGAGAACTGCTCATCCTGAAATTCATATAGGATGGTACTCTGGAAGAGCAAAGTTATCGAAGGAGATAGACATTGCGAACTTTGACTATATTAAGCTCGGGCCGTACATTGAGGCAAAGGGCGGGTTGAACAAGAGCACGACAAACCAGAGGTTATATAAGGTGAAGGACGGTGAGATGACCGATATCACAGATAGATTCTGGAAGAAATAAAAAGAAGAAGAATGGAGAAACCAATTTTTATAGCAGGGCCCTGCGTGATAGAGTCCATGGAATTACTGGACGTTGTCGCCGCAAGGATAGCAGAGATAAACAGGCGTCTCGGTACGGATATTATCTTCAAAGCCTCATTTGACAAGGCTAATCGTACAAGTATAACATCATTCCGTGGCCCCGGCATTACAAAGGGACTGCAGATGCTGGGAGACATAAAGGCGAAATACGGGCTGCAACTGCTGACAGACATACACGAGTCGCACCAAGCTAAGCCTGTGAGTGAGGTGGTAGATGTGCTCCAGATACCAGCTTTCCTCTGTCGGCAAACGGATTTGCTCGTAGCTGCGGCAAGGACGGGTAAGAGCGTCAATATCAAAAAAGCCCAGTTTCTGTCTGGTAATGACATGAGGTTCCCAGTGCAAAAGGTGCTCGACACCATAGCCAACGAACACATCACGTGCGCTGATGGCAAAGCGCCGCTCGACAATGTCTGGCTCACGGAGCGCGGAAACAGTTTCGGTTACAACAACCTCGTGGTGGATTTTCGCAACATTCCCGACATGAAAGAGATAACACCACGTGTCATTATGGACTGCACCCACAGCGTCCAGCGTCCGGGGGGTGGCAATGGATGCACCTCAGGCGACCGTCGTTTCGTGCCGGCAATGGCGATGGCAGCTAAGGCTTTCGGAGCAAACGGATTCTTTTTCGAGGTACATCCCGACCCGGACAACGCCAAATCCGACGGCCCCAATATGCTTTTGCTTGATGATTTGGAGCCTCTTATAGAAAAATTACTTTCTTAATACATAACGTTTTGAAGAATATTCGCGATATAGCCGCGCAGGCATTGAGAGACGAAGCGCAGGCAATAACAGACCTTATACCTCAGATTGACGAGCAGTTTGATAGGGCAGTGGAGTTGATGCTTAACTGCAAAGGCAAGGTTATCGTCACCGGCGTAGGGAAAAGCGGTAACGTTGGGGCGAAGATAGCTGCCACACTGTCAAGCACTGGCACACCAGCCGTCTTTGTGAATCCCTTGGACGTATATCACGGCGACCTCGGATTGATAACGGAAGACGACGTTGTGCTCGCCATATCCAATAGTGGTCAAACCGACGAACTGCTGCGTTTCGTGCCCATGATATTGCACATGAACGCCCCTATCATAGGTATGAGCGGCAATCCTCAGTCTCTTTTGGCAAAATACTCCACCTGTCACGTCAATGTATGTGTTAAGAAAGAGGCGTGCCCTCTCAACCTCGCACCCACGAGCAGCACCACGGCAGAGCTTGCCATGGGCGATGCCTTGGCGATAGCACTTATGGAACTGCGCCATTTCCAGCCGCGCGACTTCGCTCAGTTCCACCCCGGCGGCGAGTTGGGCAAGCGTCTCCTCACCACGGCGGCGGACGTAATGCGCAGCGATGACCTGCCTGTCATACCGTCAACCATGCATCTCGGCGATGCTATTATCCGTGTCAGTGCAGGCAAACTCGGTCTCGGTATTTCGTTGAACGAAGACGATACCATAGCGGGGCTTATCACCGACGGCGACATACGCCGCGCAATGGAGCGCTGGCAGGCCGCTTTCTTCGACCATACCGTCTCTGATATAATGACAAGAAACCCTAAATGCGTGTATGCCACCACAAAAATATCAGAGATACAAGCCATAATGAACAAGAACAAAGTGCACACCGTGCTTGTAATCGATAGCGACAAGCACCTGTTAGGAGTTGTTGACCACTACTCTTGCATGATATAACACACATAAAAGGAAAGAGAAAGGGTGGGAAGAGATTTCGCTTCACTTTAGCAAGCGGCTCTTCCCACCCTTTTTCTTTATGCGTTTAAGCGCAAGCAAATTTTAATAACTTGTACCACCCAACTTGTTAAAGGCAGTCAGAAGCCGTTTCTGTGGGGTTTTAGCGAGTGTTTGTTCACTCGCTAACAATCCCCACGTCATTACTTGCCTGCATTCTTGCAGGTTTCAATAACAAGTCCCCAGATGCCTAAAATGATAATGATTGCGAACATAGATTTGTTTTTTATGGGTTTAACTTTATATCATTTACAATCTTCTTTGTGCAGCACTCATAATATTTGTTTTAAGAGGTTTATTTAGCATTGGGTGCCTACCAATGTGTGTTAGTTTTCATACTGGTAGAGGCGCACAGTAGAGTTGAGACCCGATGGCATTGGTGCCCAGCCATCGTACTTGGTCTTCTTGTATTTAATGTCAACGACGTTAATTTCCTCAAACTTACGCCATTCCACACCTCTGCGGTCAAGGTCGGCAATGCGGTTGGCAGGCAGGTTGGTCACCTCTATTCGCACCGCATTCTCGCCTTCGTTGAGCAGCGAACCGTCAACCTTCAGCACGTAAGGCACACTCCATGCGCAACCCACATACTCATTATTTATATATACCCGGGCACTTTCACGCACATCACCGAGGTCTATCGCCCACGTACCCTGTAGTTTCTTCACTGCAGGCTTCTTGCCTTTCTTCGTAGCCTTGGGGGCGTTTCCTATGCAGAACGTGGTCTCATACACACCCGTTCCCATTGTCACCTTAGCGGAATCGTTGTCCAATGTCTCCCAAGTCTGCAACTTGTCGATGTCGAATGTGCCGCTAACCTTCGGGTTCTCTTCTATGAACGATAGCTTCCAGCCATTGTTTATATCAATGGACGACCCCACCTTTTCGCGGCAAAGCTGTTTCTGTGTTTCTGTCACACCCTTGCAGGCGGCAGAGTCAGCAATCAAAATCATAGACTCGCCAGAGCGTAAGGCTATGCGTAAACCCTTGTCATTACATTCTGCACTGTACCATTTAGCGTCCAGCGGATTGTACCATATTGGATTTTTCGCATCGACAGCCAATTTCACAAAGCTATCAACATCGTTCGGTGTGAGGTTTGCAATAAAGTAACCCCTGGTACCTGCCACCTTGCGGCGTATCATCTTCAGACCGAAGCGCGTTTTCATCTCCTCTGGTTTAGCAGCTTTTGCCAGAGCATCCACATCGTTGCCGTATATGACCTTTACGCCTTTAGCCTTCAAAGCCTCAATGTGCGCCTTCACCTCTTCCGTCAACGTGCTACCAGCAGGTATCAACAGTGCCTTATATGCTGTACCAGCAGCTGTCACTATGCCTCCTCCAGCGGCGGCGTTAGACGTGAGTAGGTATTTATCAGATATATAGTCGCAGTCGTAGCCCAGCTTGTCAAGTTCAAGAATCGAGTTCTTAAATTCTGGCGCAAGATGCCCAAGATTGTGTATTGCAAACTGCATCAGCAGTGTCTTGGTATTTTTCTGCCACAGGTCGCGTACGGGGAAATACACCAATATGTCATTGTCTGACTCGCCAGATTGCAGGAATGACTGGCATCGCTGTACGTACTTCATCATTGAAGGCGCGTCACGCCAGATACTGTTGTTTGGCGACATGTCAACAGAGGCATAGAACCTCCATCCCGGCCATGCCTCGTCCTTAGGGGAATAGCACGTGCCATGGAAATATATGTGGTTCACACCAGCGCAGAACATTAGGTCGAGGTCTGGCTTCATCTGCGACAGTGAGGTGCGAAAATGCTCCGTAAGCCACGTGAATGTCTCGCTGCTCACCAGTTTCTTACCCGTTATGTGAGCGGCAGATGGCGCGTATTTCAGCATGGAGTAGTCAGAGTCGTTCAGCTTTGTCATTCCCGGGTCAACGCGCAGCCCCTTTATTCCGAACTCAGAAAGTCCGAAGCCCTCTATCTCCGGTATATCGACAGCGGCGTAAACATCTATTAAGTTAGCGGGGGACCCATGTGCTTGGTTGCGTACCGTCATGCCGTGCGAGTGTGCCCACGCCGCCCATTGGTCGGTGAAATTCTCCAACAGCATGTCAGAAAGTGTCTCGCGGTAGTCGCTCACCATCTTCTTGTCCCTGTCCACGAGTTTGTCTATGTTCTCCTTCAGCGAGTACCCCCTGCGTTTTTCAAACTCCGCAGGCAGCGTAGGTGTCCAGTCTGCGCCATACACCTCGTATGAATCGTTGAACATAGAGTGTGGCCACGGCGTGTTGCTCTCGGCAAACGCCTTGTCAAAGCGGTTAAGGTAGTGCTTCACAGCCACTTTGTCGAAGTGGTCTATCACCAGTCCCTGTCCCCCGGGTGCTGCGCGCTTCACCTGCTGTCGTGTCCTTCCCACGTATATGGCGATGATGCGCCAGTCACCCTTCTTTGGGGCTTTCCACCGCAACGTGCCATCCGCGCTGGTAAAGGCTGTAACGTCCACCGCCCCGCCTTTGTAGCCTTTCACCGCCTTAGGGTATGCCATTACGAAATCAAGTTTAGAGTATTTCTGCTCCTTCTGTGGCACAAGCAGTTTATACCCCTCCTTGAGCACTCCGCTCGTCACAACAGAGTCCACCACCACAACCTTGCACGCAGCCTCCTCCAGCGGTGTTGTGGGACCGCCGAAAGGCCATCCCGTGCCGTTGTTCATATCCACCTGTATGCCTAAACGCTTTCCCTGTGCCTGAACATATTTCAGCATCTCCATCCATTTCGGAGACAGGAAGTCGATGTTGTTGGCTTGGTTACCCTTCACGCCATACAGCGGTGTTATCTCCACCGCACCGATGCCGTGCGATGCATACTGCTCCATGTTCCACCGCACGTTGGCAGTGTCCAATGCCGAGCCGAGCCACCACCAGCGTGTTCCCGGTGCTGTCTCGTCAGCATAGACAGCACTCGCCAAAGCGAGTGAAGCTATCGTCATAGTTAATTTCATAATGTTAGTCAATTAGTATGTTTGTTTTCTACGTCAAAGTCACTCATGGTGATAAGGCTCACCTTTCATAATAGTGCACGCCCGATATACCGCCTCGGTGAATATCAGTCTCACCATCTGGTGCGAGAAGGTCATCTTCGACAGGCTCAGCTTCTCGTCCGCCCTGTCATAAACAGCAGGTGCGAAGCCGTATGGACCGCCTATGCAGAATACAAGTCGGCGCGCCATCTGCTGTTTCTTCTCCATCCATGCGGCAAACTCCACCGAGCGCAACTCCTTGCCGTGCTCGTCCAGCAGTACGAGTGTGTCTGAGGGCTGCACAAGCTTCATTATCAGCTCGCCCTCACGCTCCTTCTGCTGCTCTTCTGTCATAGCTTTTGTGTTCTTTAGCTCAGGGATAACAGTGACCGAGAATGGCATATAATGCCCAATCCTTCCCACATAATCGTCTATCCCAGCTTGGAAATGCTTGTTGTTAGTCTTACCAACAAGTATAAGTTCGGTCTTCATTGCCGCAAAATTAAGCAATTCTTTTCATATTGCCAAGCAAAACAATACTTTTTTGATAAAAATGCAACGAAAATTTGCCTAAAAACGTTTTTTTTCTTAACTTTGTGGCAAGAATAATCAATGTAGTACTAATTGTTAATCAAATAATACTCAACAAGACAAACAATGGAAAACAACGCACAGTTAATCGCACAGTGTGAGGCCGTTGCCAAGCAGTGGCTCTCACCATCTTTCGATGAGGAAACGCGCAAGGAGGTACAGGCAATGCTCGATGCCGAAGACAAGACGGCGCTCATTGACGCCTTCTACCAGAACCTTGAATTTGGCACGGGCGGACTTCGCGGCATCATGGGCGCAGGTACCAACCGCATCAATAAGTATGTGGTGGGTATGGCTACGCAAGGTTTTGCCAACTACATCCTCAAGGCATTCCCTGGCAAGCAGTGCTCTGTGGTGGTAGGCCACGATTGCCGCAACAACGGTCGCCTATATGCTGAGACCGTGGCAGCCATCTTCTCCGCTAACGGCATCAAGGCATACCTCTTTGAGAGCCTTCGTCCAACACCGGAAATCTCTTTCGCCATCAGACAGCTCGGAGCACAGGCAGGTGTGAACGTCACCGCTTCGCACAACCCGAAGGAATACAACGGCTATAAGGCTTATTGGGACGATGGCGCGCAGGTGCTTTCACCGCATGACACGGGCATCATAGAGGAAGTGAACAAGGTTAGCATCGACGACGTGAAGTTTGAGGGCAACCCAGACCTCATACAGATTATCGGTGGAGAGATGGACTACGACTACATGGTGGCTGTGAAGGAAGGCATGGTGGACCAGGACGTGATACTCCGCCAGAAGGACCTCAACATCGTATATTCCGCAATGCACGGCACAGGCCGACACATAGTGCCGATGTGCCTGCGCTCTTGGGGCTTCCAGAATATCAATGTGGTGCCGGAGCAGATGGTTGTTGACGGTAATTTCCCCACCGTCGTATCGCCAAACCCGGAGAATGCGGAGGCTATGACCCTCGGCATGAAGCTCGGCACGAAGCTCAACGCTGACCTCGTGGTGGCTACCGACCCAGATGCTGACCGTCTCGCCATAGTGTGTCGCAACGGCAAGGGAGAGTGGCAGATACTCAACGGCAACCAGACGGCTTGCATGTTCTACTGGTACACCATTAAGAACAAAAAGGCATTGGGACAGCTTAAAGACTCGGACTTCATGGTGAAGACCATCGTCACCTCAGAGCTCATAGCCAAGATAGCACGTGCTAACGGCGTGGAGTGCTTCGACGAGTACACAGGCTTCAAATGGATAGCATACCGCATACGCGAGAACGAGGGCAAGCGCAAGTACATAGGTGGCGGTGAGGAGTCCTTCGGCTATCTGCCATACGACAAGGTACGCGATAAGGATGCTCCGGCTTCCATCTGCCTTATCTGCGAAATAGCCGCATGGGCAAAAGACCAGGGCAAGACGCTCTTTGACCTGTTGCTCGACATCTACAAGGAGTACGGCTTCCAGAAGGAGACCACTATCAACGTGGTGAAGCCCGGAAAGAGCGGTGCTGACGAGATAAAGAAGATGATGGAGGACTTCCGTGCTACACCGCCTGCGGAGATAGCAGGTTCAAAGGTGGTTACGGTGAAGGACTACAAGACGCTGAAGCAGGTGACAAATGGCGTGGAGACAGACCTCAATATGCCTACCACCAGCAACGTGCTACAGTGGTTCACAGAAGACGGATTGAAGGTAAGCGTGCGCCCATCTGGCACAGAACCGAAGATTAAGTTCTACTGCGAGGTGCCAGTGCCAGGGCAGTTTGATGGCGATTACAACGCCGCCACCGCCAAGGCCGACATCCGTGTGGAAGAAGTAAAGAAGAGTTTGGGATTGTAATATAACAAAAAAAACATTTTTGTGGGGGAAAGGTTTTACGTTCACTGCGTAAGCCTGTCCCCCCCCTTTTTTTTGCCTGTCAATGCGTTACACCACATAGCGCTATGTCGCACAAACGCTATCTGGCTGCTATTGTGTAGTAATCTGACCGCTATTGCCATGTAATCTCATAGCTGTTACCCAGTAAAAGCATAGCGATTATGATTATAATGCATAGTTTTTTCCTGTAATGGATAGAAGTATGCAGACATGCGGTAATATCCAATACGTCTGAGGTATTGTTGTGCTTTGCATTCATCGTTTATGCCAAGACCTCTGCCCTTCAACAATGTGACGAGGTCCGAAGGTCCTGATTATAATTTGGAATAATTTGCCATAGCCTATAAACAAAAAACGACCCGCCGATTTAAGCATTGTCAAGAGGCTTGGCGGGTTCTTGTGGTGCAAAGGTCCAACTTTTATTTGGGTTGCGCAAAAGTTTGGGGAGAAAAGTGATAATATGGTGGGTGTTTTTAATAGTTGTTGCTCGTTTGGAGATAATAAATGCGGCGTTTACGAACCAACGTGGGACAACAGACTCCATCATGGTACAGCGTTGTAAAAGCTAAGCGATTGCAATACAAAAGCTATGCGATTATTGTGCAATGGCATTGCTTTTACACCATAATCGCATAGCTTTTGTTTTTGAAGAGAGGGGACACTACTGTATTAAGACAATCTACTTAATAATTTGGGTAAAAAGAGCTGTTTATAGCTGTATTTAGAGCCTTATAACTAACCATAACTTACCATGACTAACCAATCATAAAGTCTTGATTTTCAATACTCTTTGATTTTTAACACTTTCTGAGTGCTTTTTGGCAGTTCCCGATTTTCCACATATTTTTGCAGCGTATTTCTACCGTGGAGAATTTGCGGAGCTTTTATTTTGTCATATCGTGAACGTAGT
>JALFOF010000019.1 GCA_022773825.1 Prevotella sp. | reverse complement strand
GTGATGTCACCAACGATAATATTGATTTGAGGTTCCATATTCTATTGTATTTGGGTATCTTGTATCGTTCTGTCTATTCTGATGGCAAAGGTAAAGAAAAAAAATCAATATAAAAATTTTTCTCCCTGAAATATGACAATTCCCAAACTAAAGATTCTACATACAACATGTCTTGTATTCGCTCCAAGAATACAAAACCCGAGATTATTGTTAGAAAATTCCTGTGGGAGCATGGTTTCAGATATAAATTAAACTATCCTCGACTGCCAGGGAAACCCGACGTAGTCTTGCGGAAGTATAGGACATGTGTGTTTGTAAATGGCTGTTTCTGGCATGGGCATGACAACTGTAGTGAGTTTCGGACGCCAAAAACTAATGTTGCTTTCTGGACTAAGAAGATCCAGCGAAACAAAGAAAGAGATAAGGATGTACAAGTATCACTTGCAAAAATGGGATGGCATTGCATAACTATTTGGGAATGTCAGCTAAAACCTATGATTAGGAAAAAGACATTAGATTCTTTAGCCTTTACTCTTAATCAGATTTTCCTTCATGACCATAGCATTAAACCCAAATCGGTCATTAGACCACAAAAGTTCAAAACTTCTTGTTTTTGTGTTGTTTCCTAACAGATTTTATTTTATTGTCGGCATCTTGCCTGTCTTTGTAACTTGACGTAGCCCGCTATGCCTGCGTTACAAAGATAGCCAATCTGCTCGACAATAAAACAAAATCTGTTTAGTCTCTAATGACCGATTTGTGTTAAACGATACACTATATCCGACGAGACCACATCAATGGTTGCGGAAGATATGGACATAAACTATCGGTAGAAGTCGAACCGTGTTCAAATGTTAAAGTTTCCTTCATCACGGATAAAAGCACGCCTTTTGCTGAAATATCATAGCGATAATCTGACGTATATACCGCCAAGAATATGCAATTCGGGCGCAATGAGACAGCAATATCAATGCTATTACGATGAAAAATGAACGCTTTTGCAAAGTAAAAGCATAGCGATGGCGCGCCACCCCCTACCCTTTCGGATTTTCAGAAAAGCGGCATCTGATTTTTGGCGCATTGCGGGCGTTCCGAGCGAAGCGCGCCGTTTATGGTGCAACAGTCCACAGCGATGATTTTGACGCGGCAGAATGAGTTTTCTGTTTTGGGGGGAGGATTTTTATCACGGGTGACGCCCGAGACACAAAGGCCGAGGGCGGCACGGAAAGGGGGAGGAAGGGGCTGCAAATATGTTGCCCCCATGCAACCCTAACACAAAAAAATGGCTGCCTTGTTGCACGGATATGCGTTATTTTGATTAATTTTGCAATGGATTTGCGGTGCACCCATGTAATGGGGACACCGGAAAGACCGCTACAAAATGGTTAACAGACAGATGTTTACTGAAAAGATAAAGAAATATTTACAAGAGCTACCTGCCGGCGAGATAGCCGCTGACGTCAACGAAAAGCTGAAGGACAACGCCTGCCTCGTGGTGACAGCACCGCCGGGAGCGGGTAAATCGACGCTGCTGCCGCTGACGATAATGCAGGGGACGGACGGCGGAAAGGTGCTGATGCTTGAGCCGCGCCGCCTCGCCGCACGACAGATAGCGGAGCGCATGGCGCAGATGACGGGGGAAGCCGTGGGCAGGACGGTGGGATACCGCGTGAGGTTTGAGAGCAAGGTGACGGACGGTACACGGATAGAGGTGCTGACGGAGGGAATACTGACACGGATGTTGGTGGATGACCCTACATTGGAGGGGGTGTCAACGGTGATATTTGACGAGTTTCACGAGCGTAGCCTCGCGTCAGACACAGCACTGGCACTGACACGAGAGGTGCAGCAACTGGTACGCCCCGACCTGCGGATAGTGATAATGTCGGCTACGATAGACGCTTCCGCCATCTGCCAAGCCCTCGGCGCACCGCTCGTAGAGAGCAGGGGACGGATGTTCGACGTGGAGATAAGGCACTGCGAGGAGACGGACGCACGGGGGTGCGCGGAGGCGGTGGCGAGCATGATACGCAGGGCGCACCATGAGCAGCGGGGCGACATCCTCGCCTTCTTGCCTGGACAGGCGGAGATAACGAGATGTCGCGAACTGTTGGGCGAGGCATTGGGCGAGACGAGGGTATGTCCGTTATACGGCATGCTGTCGCCACAGGAGCAACGCAACGCCATAGCGCCATCAAAAAAGGGCGAAAGGAAGGTGGTGCTGGCAACGCCCGTGGCGGAGACATCGCTGACGATAGAGGGTGTGAGGACGGTGGTGGACTCGGGCTTCTGCCGCACGATGGTGTTCGACCCTCGCAGCGGACTGAGCCACCTCGAGACGGTGCGCATAACGCAGGACATGGCGAAGCAGCGCAGCGGACGAGCCGGACGCATGGCGGAGGGAGTGTGCTACCGCCTATGGACAAAGGCGACGGAGATGAGGATGGCAGAGACGAGGAAACCGGAGATAATGGACGCGGACCTCGCGCCCGTGGTGCTCGACATTGCGGCATGGGGGGAGAGTAACGCGGAGCGACTGGCGTGGCTTACACCGCCGCCAAAGGCGCACGTACTACAAGCGCGGCAAATACTGCAAATGCTGGGGGCGACGGACGGAGACGGCAGGATAACGGCGCACGGTAAAAGGCTGGGAAAGTTACCGTGCCACCCACGTATAGCGCAGATTCTGGTGAAGGCTGAAACGCCAGAGATGAAGGCTTTGGCAGCGGATATAGCGGCACTGCTGGAGGAGAAAGACCCGATAGCGAAGGAGACTGACGCTGACATAAACACGCGCATAGCGCTGTTGCGTGAAGCACGTGGCAGGAGGCAGGAGGGACGATGGGGACGCATAACACGCATAGCGGAGCAATACCGCAGGATGGCGGCGCATAGGACGGCGGAAGACAACACCATGCCTGACCCATACGACACGGGAAGGCTAATTGCATCGGCGTTCCCGGAAAGGATAGCGATGGCGGCTGGGCATGGTAAATACAAAATGGCGAGTGGCGGCATGGTGACACTGGACGCGAGGGACGACCTGTCGGCTTGTGAGATGCTGGCGGTGGCAGAGGTTGGTACGAGGATATTTCTTGCCTCGCCATTAGAGAAGACTGCACTGGGGGAGCTGGCGCAGGTGCGCGACAACGTGTGCTGGGACAGCAAGCAAGGCAGGGTGACGGCGCAGAGGGAACGACGCATAGGGAGCATAGTGCTCGATACGCAACCGATAAGCGAGGACATACGCGAGAAGGTAGCGGGCGTGATATGCGAGGCGGCAAAGAAAGATGGCGTGAGTATGCTGGACTTCAACGCTGACGTGAGGTGGTTGCAGACGCGCATAGCGGCTGTGGCACAGTGGCACCCGGAGCTGGGGCTGCCCGATGTATCGACGGAGGCTGTGCTGGCAAAGACGGAGGAATGGCTGCCGCTATACATAGGAAAGGCGATGACGGTGGCGGAGCTGAAGAAAATAGACGTGAGCGAGGCGTTATGGGGAATGCTCTCATACGAACAGCAGCAGGAGGTGGAGCGGATAGCGCCATCGCACATACAGGTACCTACTGGTAGCCGCATAAGGGTGGACTACCGCACGGGGGCGGAAGCACCGGTACTGTGCGTGAGACTACAGGAGTGTTTCGGCATGGCGGACACGCCGCGGATAGACAACGGCAGGCGGGCGCTGCTGATGGAACTGCTGTCGCCGGGCTTCAAACCGGTACAGCTGACGCAGGATTTGCGTAGTTTTTGGGAGAATACGTATTTTGAGGTGCGCAAAGAGTTGCGCCGCAGATACCCGAAACATTCGTGGCCCGACAACCCGCTTGAGGCGGAGGCTGTAAGGGGAACGAGAAGGAGGGGTCAATGACGTGGCCGTAGGCAAATGAAATGACAGTAACATACTGTATGGCTGCTTGCAAGAAAAAAGCCCATATACCTTCAACAAACGCTGATAGGTATATGGGCTTACAGGAATTAATCCACTGGATGTATATTACAGTTGCCAAGAACTACCCGATGATGTTTCTTCACCATCACCGACATCGGAATGGATTGTCTTGTTGTAGATACGAAATTCATTCTCTTTCAATTCCCCAGATGCTGCCATCAACCGTATTGAAGGAATGTCTGTTACTCTTATTTCTGGTGGTAGGTAGGTTCTCCTTTTCATATTCCTGTACGAGAAATCGGTCTTATTGTTCGTTTGGCTTATCGAAAACGTTTGTTTTCATCAGTAGGTAATGGTCAAGTATTGTTATCGCTGCCATCGCCTCCACTATGGGGACTGCCCTTGGAAGGACACAAGGGTCATGCCTACCCCGCGCCTTTAGCACCGTGGCATTGCCCTCCATATCTATCGTAGGCTGCTCACGTAACTGAGTGGCTACGGGCTTGAAGGCAACACGGAAATATATGTCTTCTCCATTTGAAATACCTCCCTGTATGCCACCGCTATTGTTCGTGAGAACGCCTGCACTGCGCTTACCGTCTGGCAGGACGGCTGCGCCTGAGGCGTCTCGTTTCATTGAAGTATCGAACAAATCATTCTGCTGTGAGCCTCTGAGTGACAATCCGTTAAACCCAAGGCCATACTCAAAGCCTTTAACGGCATTTATAGACAGCATTGCCGAACCAAGTGTCTGGTGTAGCTTTCCGAACTCTGGCTCGCCAAGCCCAGGAGGGCAGCCCGTGATGACGCAGGTTATGGTGCCGCCTATCGTATCGCCATCAGCCTTAACCTCACGTATAAGCTCTTCCATCCTCAATGCCGTTTCCATATCTGGGCAACGAACGACATTTTGCTCAACCAATGAGAGGTCGTACAAACGGTAGTCTGGAGACAAGGCGATATGTCCCACCTGAGAAGTGTACGCCTGAATCTTGATGCCAAGCTGGTTAAGGGCTATTTTCGCCATTGCACCTGCAACACAACGACCAATGGTAATGCGAGCAGAAGAACGACCTCCACCACGATGATCGCGGATGCCATATTTCTGTTGATATGTGAAATCTGCATGAGAGGGACGATAGACGCATCTCATGTTCTCGTAATCCTGAGATTGTTGGTTTGAATTACGCACGAGAAAACCTATAGGACAACCTGTCGTCTTACCTTCATATATACCCGAAAAAAACTCTACTTCATCGGTTTCCTTACGACTTGTAGTGATGGCACTCTGACCAGGACGGCGGCGCGACAACTCGGATTGTATGAAATCCATATCCACCGTAATACCAGCAGGCATACCGTCAATAACACCACCGACACCTATGCCATGGCTTTCGCCGAAAGTAGTGACAGTAAAGATGTTACCAAATGTATTCATCGGATTATAATTAACTAAATTAGCATTAGGAAGTTTTTATGCAGCAGTGCGACAAAACTAATTCTTGCATCCGCCTTTACATCCGCCGTCTTCACATTCATCATCGCAGTCGCCGCCGCAGCCACCTTTGCAACCACCACAGCCGCCATGACAACCACCAGAAAGGCTATTTATGAGCGACTGGATTTCTTCGTTTGTTGCCTCACGACATTCAATGACTTCGCCAACAAAATTGAGATCGTAACCAGCAAGCGGATTGTTCAAATCTACACGAACAGTGTCTTCGTTGATAGCAAGCACACGACCCAAGAAGCGATTGCCGTCTTCATTATGCAAAGTAATTATAGCGTCAACGAAAATATGCCTGTCATCGAACTTGCCATTAATAAAGAACATTTTTTTATCCAGTTCTTTTACACGCTCTTCGTATCGCTCTCCAAATGCTTCTTCTTTAGGCAACGTAAAATCAAATTTCTGGTTCTTCTCATAATTCTCTATGTTCTTCTCAAAACCAGGAATAGTCGTGCCAAAACCAGATATAAAGATGAATGGGGCATCAGCAGGAGCCTCCTCCTCTAAAGAACATTCACCGT
This sequence comes from Prevotella sp., assembly GCA_022773825.1. GTDB lineage: Bacteria > Bacteroidota > Bacteroidia > Bacteroidales > Bacteroidaceae > Prevotella. The sequence goes on along the minus strand of JALFOF010000019.1, from coordinate 727 downwards.
TCTTAATGGTATATAATTTATATGCTATCGCGTAATATTTATTCATAGTCTTCTAAAAATCACAGTGCAAAGGTAATAAAAAAAAATGGTTTCCACAAATTTTCATGCACCAAATTGAAAGCTAACACAACAATATCCCTCCCCACACCCTCCTTCGCCCTTGTGCACTGACGTTTATACGCCTGCACTCCCTGCGCTGCTCCCTCTTCCATCCTTCCGTCACCCTTCTTTCCGCCCCTATCCAGCCCGCCTTTCTTACCGCCCCGCTCCAGCCCATCTTTCTTCCCACCCTGCCTCCCTGCCCTCCTCGTGCGCCGGCGTTTCCACGCCAGGCGCTCTGCCGCCCCTTATTAGCAAGGCAGCCCCATCGCCGCCCCTTATTAACAAAGCAGCCCTTGTGTCGCGGGCGTCAGCCCGTGAAACAAACAACTAAACAACCAAACCGCTCGACCTCTGGTCGCTTGCGCAGCAAGAACCAAATAACTAAACCACTAAACCGCTCGGCTCTGCCGCTTGCCTTGGCAAGAACTAAACCGCTCGGCACGCAGTGACGCTTGCCGCAGGCAAGAACTAAATAACTAAACAACTAAACAACAAAAAAAGCCTCCCTGAAAGCGTTTCGCTTTCAAGGAGGCTTGAATAAAGAAGGCGGCTTCCTACTCTCCCGCATTGCATTGCAGTACCATCGGCGCAAGTGGGCTTAACTTCTCTGTTCGGAATGGGAAGA
>JALFOF010000015.1 GCA_022773825.1 Prevotella sp. | reverse complement strand
CGTGTGAGGGGTAGATATACAGCCTGCCGTTCCATACGTGGACGGAGGGGTCTGCCATGTAGTCGCCTGGCACTAAATAATGTTTTCCTTCCATAGGGATTTTAGTTGTTTGGTTGTTTGGTTATTTAGTTGTTTGGTGGTTTTGTTGTTTAGTTGTTTAGTGGTTTGGTTGTTTGGTTGTTTGGCTATTTAGTTGTTTGGTGGTTTTGTTGACGCTATTATTTGCTTTCTTCCTTCTTTACGAGGTCTATGAGCTTCTTGATGGTGGGCTTTGCGGAGTTGTCGCGGGTGAAGAGTGTGGCGTAGTCCGTGCGGCCATGTATCGGGAAGTCGTTGCGCCAGCTGTTGGCATCGTTAAAGCACCAGAAGCCTACGCGTAGCACATTCTCCTTGTTGCGTATGAGCATACGGAAGAAATCGAGCCAGAAGTCGTCGGCCTGCTTCTGCACTTTCTCGGGAAGAGCCTTCTTGTAGGGGTCCATCTTCTCGCTGTACTTGAAGTTGTCGGATATGTTCGCACCGGCGAAACCGTAAGGGTTGGGCAGCACGGAGAGGTCGAGCTCGGTGAACTGTGATGGCAGTCCCAGTTCGTTCTTTATGGTCTTGATGCTCTTCTCGTACTGGCTCACGTAGTCTTGGTCGCCGAGTATGAGGTGTCCCTGCATTCCTATTGCGGTGAGGCTCATGCCCTTAGCTATCAAAGGCTTGAAGAACCTCACTATGCTCTTCACCTTCTCCGGCTTGTTCATGGAGTAGTCGTTGTAGTACAGCTCTATGCTTGGGTCCGCCTCGTGCGCGTATTGGAAGGCAAGAGGTATGAAGTCCTCGCCGAGTATCTGGTAGAACATGCTCTTTCGCAGTGAGCCGTCGTCCTCGAAGGCCTCGTTTACCACGTCCCACGCTTCCACCCTGCCGCGGAAATGGCCGAGGATGGTGAAGATATGCTCGCGCATACGTTTCTTCAGCACCTCGGGTGTGACCTGCTTGCCGTCCTTGTCCTTGAAGAACCAGTCGGGGCATTGTGAGTGCCAGATGAGGCAGTGGCCCACTACGTGCAGTCCTTTAGCGAGGGACTTGTTGACAAACTCGTCGGCGAGGGTGAAGTCATACACGCCCTCCTGTGGGTGTATGGCCTCGAGCTTCATGCAGTTTTCAGCCACCACCCAGTTGAAATGGCTGGCAATTATGGGGAAGTGTGTGGTCTGGTCAGTGCCAGTGAAGCCAGAGATGGGTAAATTGCTGGGAGTGCTCCCGGTTCCTCCCACCTCCCATTGGTTTACGCTCATGCCCATGCGCCAGTAGTTGCTGTACGCCTCTTTCAGCGTCTGCGCGCCGCAGGAAAGGGTTACTGAGCAAAGTGCCAGCATGGAGAGTGTTAGTGTTTTTATTCTCATATTAATATAGTTTGTTTGTTTCTCAGGCGGGTTCATTCATACTTCTGCTTTCTATCTCCTTGTTTATCTCGTCGATGCGGTCGTCGGTAAGCTCATATTTTGATATTATGAACATTGCCACGCCGAGGAGTATGGCTGGTATCACGCAGACGAGCCAGCGTATTCCCTCCTGCGCCAGCACGGGCTGCGACTGCAAGTCGTTCATGAAGTATGCGCCGGCGGCGTTGCCTACCGACATCATGGCGAAGGCGGTGATGAAGAACAGTGCCACGACGCGCAGCGGACGGTTGTGGAAGAACTCCATCCACAGGTCGCTAATCTTCACGTCTTTCGTGTTGCTCTCGTCCATAACGACGCGCTCCTTGGTCTGCGTGAAGCAGAAGATGAGCAGTGCCAGTCCCACGAGGGCGTAAATGAGCATGGCGTAGAACCATGCGCTGGGGTCGTTGGGCAGCGTGCTCTCGCCCTGCGCGGTGGGCTTGTAGCCCGTGAAGGCGAGGACAGCGCCGGGCACTACGCCGCCAAGAGCCATGCCAGCCTTGTAGAAGATGCCAGTGAGGGCGTTGACAATGCCCGAGATACGCTTGCCAGAGGTATACTCGGAGTAAGAGATAACCTCGGGAATGAGTGCCCACATATAGCCAGTGGCAACGATGACACCCGTTGATTTGATGAACTGCGCTATGTAAACGAGGGTGATATTCTCCTCTACCGTGCCCACCTTGCTGATGATATACAGCATTGCCATGCCGATGATGGCAACGGAAAGGAATATGTAGAACATATTTTTCTTGCCTACCTTCCTCTTGATGGCAGGCACGAGGGGCATGAATATGAAGGAGGGCAGCGAGCCCAAGCCCATGAATAGCGCCATCTCGAAAGGTATGTCGCCTGCCGGTGCGGCGAGGATTGCCACGAGAATGGGCACGCCAGCGCTGACGGCGAGGCCTCCGCAGTTTGCCATGAACATACGAACGGACGTGAGTATCGTTATCTCGTCGGTGTCACGGGTGAGCGAGGAGTTGAGAGCGCCGTACGGAACGTTGATGAGCGTATAGAGCATGGACAGCCCTACGTATGTGATATATGCGTAAACGAGCGAGCCGGAGAAGCCGTCCCAGAAGCAGAGGATGGCGAGTCCGGTGAGGGGGATGCCCGCCAGCACGAGGTAGGAGCGGTATTTGCCCCAGCGGGGCGTGTGCTTGTCAACGTAAGTGCCTACGAGTGGGTCCCACAGCACGTCGACAAGGCGCACCACGAGGAACATGGTGGCAGCCGAACCGGCGTCGAGTCCGTAGATGTCTGTGTAGAAAAAGAGGAGGTACATGCAAATGGTCTGGTAGATAAGGTTCTGCGCCAAGTCGCCGGAACCGAAGCCAATGCGTTGTAACCATGTCAGTTTGTAAAAGCCTTTGGATTGTGATTGCATATTTTTTGTTGTTTAGTTGTTTGGTTTTTTAGTTGTTTGGCTATCATGGGCTGCTGCCCATGACACAGGGGCAGGCCTTACGGCAGCTTGTCAATGTCGGCGGTGGAGTAGTTGTCCATATTGAGATGGAAGCGCGTCAGCTCCTCCAGTCCGTGCCTCGGCGCTGGCGAACCCAGTGGCAGTGGCATCCCCGAGAACTGCTGGAAGTATAGCAGGCAGGCGTCTCTCCACCACCATGCGTCCTTCGCCTGGCGGTCGAAGAGGCGCTGTTGCGCGGCGTGGCGGTCGCTATCCACGTATGGTTTCATGCTTCTCCACACCTCGGCGAAGGCTTCCGCCTCTCTCACCCCTTGGTCGTATTGATGACATAGGTCGTCCCACAGCGTCTCGCCGGAGTGCATACGGTGCGTCCAAGGCAGGTGATGGAACCACAGCAGCAGCTCCTCCGGACAGCTTTCCACATTATTATATATACTATACAGGCAGTCGGGATACTGTCGTGTGTTGCCCGAACCGCCGCGGGTGGTACGGTTGAAGCCTATACCGTCCTTGGAAGCCTGGTGATAGTAGCGTGGCTTCCAGTCCTCGCGCCACCCCTTCGGGTCGCACCAAGGTTCGGGGCCGTAGTGGTGTCCGCCGGCGAAGATATGGTGAAGTCCCAGCGGCATCATGTATCTCACCACGGCATCGTGGCTCGCCACCAGCACCCTCGTCATGGGTTCTACGAACGCAGGGTCGGCGGTGAAGGTCTTCTCCAGCCATTCGCGCGCTATGGTCTCCTTGGAGAGCGACGGGTCTGCCGCCATCCTGCCGAAGGCATACCAGTTGGCTTGCGCCATCTCCGAGCCGCACCAGCTGCGGCTGTCACCGATGTTCGCTACGCCGGCAATGCCGATGAGGTTGGTAGGAGG
>JALFOF010000009.1 GCA_022773825.1 Prevotella sp. | reverse complement strand
TCCATAATAACCTCCGCCGCCTTGCGGCTTACGTACAGACAACCAGCGAAACGGTCGCGCCCGGCACGATAGAGCACCCTGCCCTTGCGCCGCTGGCTGCGCGGCACCAGCATCAGACTGCTCTCCTCGTAGTTCGCTATCAGCGGCTCACCACTGTGCTCCGCGCGTATCTCCTCCACGCTCTTGGCAAACACGCGCTTGAAGTCCGGCTTCAGCCGCAGGTCGTCTTCCACCACCAGCGCCCCCTCCAGCCCGTGGTCCAGTATGTACTGCGTGGCGAGCAGGTGCTTGTAAGCGCAGCTTGTGCGCGGCGACACGCAGTGCATGGTGTCTTCTCCACCCCCGGGGGCGAAGTAACGGTCGAGCACCTCGGGCGTGAGGTCTTCCATATTTCCGTCTGTTATGAAGGCGTAAGGCAAGCCCAGAGGCTCAAGCTGCCGCTCCATATAGTGCCGCCGCTCCTCGTTGCCCCTGACGTGTATCACCAAAACCTGCGTATCCAGTTCGCTTTCTGTCATCGTTTTCATAGTTTTTGCAAAGTTACATCTTTTCCACTAATTACGCAACATCAATGCAAAAAAAAGCCAAAATATTTGTGTGGGTGGGTGTTTTTAACTAACTTTGCGCTGCAAGCCGCAACGCTGGCAGCCCCAATGCCCCGCATCCGCCGTACAAAGGGCGGCAACCGTGCGGCAAAGCACATAGCATACATAAATATCTCCGTCGTCCTTGGGGGTATGCAAGGCGGCAACCGCACGGCAAAGCCCTGTAAGGGCGCAATATCATAGCCCAGGGTTTTAACCCTGGGGGCGGACGAAACGCGCGAACATTACATTTGAGTCCTGTAAGGACGACATACGCCCAAGAGAAGAATACGTTCCACAAAAGGGCCTCCCGCCACCCTTTCAGGGTTAAAAAGAACAATACAGCATTATGATACCAAAGACAATACACTACTGCTGGCTCAGCGATGAGCCGTTCCCACGCAAGATACGCCGCTGCATGGCTACGTGGCAGAAGACGCACCCCGACTACACCATAAAGCGGTGGAGCACCAAGAACTTCGACATCAACTCCGTGCCATACGTCAAGGAGGCATACACCGCGCGCAAATGGGCGTTCGCCGCCGACTACATACGTATGTACGCCCTCTACACCGAGGGTGGCATCTACCTCGACTCGGACGTGCTGCTGCTGAAGAACTTCGACTGTTTCCTCGACAACTCTTTCTTCTCCAGCATGGAGTACCACCCCACGCAGGTGGAGAAGTACGGCACCATGCAGTACATCGATGCCAACGGCCACCGCACGGCGGACGTGTTCATTGAGGGAATACAGATACAAGCCGCCGTGATGGGTGCGGAGGCGGGCAGCCCCTTCGTCAAGGAAGTGCTCGACTGGTACGCCGACCAGCACTTCGTGAAGCCCGACGGCTCACTGATGAGCAACATCCTCTCGCCACAGATTTACGCCCGCATAGCAGAGAAGCACGGCTTCATCTATAAGGACACAGACCAACAGCTGCCCGGGCGCATACACATCTACCCCTCAGAGACCTTCGCCGGCAACAAGCACGAGGTGACACCGCGCAGCTACGCCATACACCTCTGCGCCCACAGCTGGCATCTCACACCATGGGAGAAACTGCGCAAATGGCTGGGAATAAGCAAGAAACACCAACGCAACGACTAAGTCAGCGGTACGCCGCCGCCAACCCGAACTGCAATCGCTATGCGATTACGGTGTGAAAGCATAGCTATTACACCGTAAAAGCATAGCGATTGCCATATAATATGATAGCTTTTACAAGGCAATGTCATAGCTATCGAGCAAGCAGGGCATACGCACGCACACGCGCGTGGTACTTTTATATTAGCACACTGCGCGGCGCATGGTTAACGTACGCAGGAGGATAAGGATAGAGGCGGAAAGTTTTTTGTGTTACAAAAACATAAAACTCTTGTGATATATAGAAACTTTTATTAACTTTGCAGGTGGTTTCTCCGAGATATATGCGAAAGAAATGGATTGCCATACTTATCACCCTAATACTCAATGCGGTTGCCATGACGGCTTCCGCAAAGCGCTTTACGCTCGTCATTGACGCTGGTCACGGCGGGCGCGACGCAGGGGCGGTAGGGACATTCTCAAAGGAAAAGGACATCAACCTGCGCACGGCACTGGCATTCGGACGCCACGTGGAGGCCAACTGCCCCGACGTGAACGTGATATACACCCGCAAGAGCGACGTCTTCGTGCCTCTGCACGGACGTGCGGACATAGCCAACAAGGCGAAGGCAGACCTCTTTGTCAGCATACACACCAACTCCCTGCCCTCGCGCCACGCGGCAAGGGGAATGGAGACATACACGCTGGGAATGCACCGGGCGGCAGACAACTTCGACGTGGCAAAGCGGGAGAACAGCGTGATACTCGTGGAGAAAGACTACAAGGAACGCTATCAGGGCTTCGACCCTAACTCCGCGGAGAGCTACATCATCTTCGAACTGATGCAGGACAACAACATGCAGCGCTCGGTGGAGATGGCGAAACTGGTGCAGCGCAACGTGTGCAGCGTGGCGACGCGCCCCGACAAGGGTGTGAAACAGGCTGGCTTCCTCGTGCTTAGGGAGACCTCCATGCCGAGCTGCCTCATAGAATTAGGCTTCATATCAACGCCTGCCGAGGAGCGGTTGCTTAACGACAACGCGCAGGTGGACAACATCGCCCGCGGCATCTGCCAGGCATTCATGGCATACCGCGCCAAGTTTGACAACAGCGTGAGGACACCTTTCAAGGCAGAAGAGGTAACACGGCCAGAGATACCATCCATAATTCCCGACCGTCAGCAGACAAGGGCGGCGGAGAGTAAGGAGGAACAGCAGAGACAGGTCAGCGAGCCAGCACCGAAAGAGGTGGCGCAAGACAAGCCCGAGGCAAGGGAAGAGGGCGCGACGGACGGCGGAAAGCCCGTGTTCAAGGTGCAGGTATTCGTGGCAGAAAGGGTGCTGAAGGCTACCGACACACGACTGAAAGGCGAGAAAGAGGCACAGTACTACAAGGAGGGGGGTATGGTGAAATACACCATAGGAGCCTCAACCGACTACAACGAGATATACAGGCTGAGGAAGACGCTGGCGGAGAAATTCCCCGGATGCTTCATAATAGCCTTCAAAAACGGTGAGAAGACGAACGTCAACGAGGCGATAAGAGAGTTCAAGGCCAACAGATGACGACTTGACACCAATACGGAAAACCACTTATACAAAACAAGCAACACAATGGAAAAGCTCTTTACGAAAGAAGTCAAGATTGCCCTCGTGGCAATAGTCGGCATAGTGATACTGTTCTTCGGCATGAATTTCCTCAAAGGGTTGTCGTTGTTCAGTGCCACCAAGACCTACTTGATGTCGTTCCCCGATGCTAAAGGCCTCGCGAAGTCAACGGCAGTGTACGCCGACGGCTATAAGGTGGGCACGGTGACAGCCATAGACTACGACTACGAGAAGGCGGGCAACATCACCGTAGAGGCTGAACTGGACCCCAACCTGCGCATACCGGCAGGGACGAAGGCGATAATAGAGTCGGACCTGATGGGCAACATGAAGGTGTCGCTGCTGCTCGCCAACAACCCCCGTGAGCGCATAAACCCGGGCGAGGTGATAGAGGGAGTGAACGAAGAGAGCGCCATGGCAGGCATAGCGGCCATGATGCCGCAGGTGCAGGCCATGCTGCCCAAGCTGGACAGCATAGTGACATCGCTGAACACACTGCTCGCCGACCCCGCGCTGGCGAATATGCTGCACAACGTGGAGGATATGTCGGCAAACCTGAAGCAGTCCACCGCAGAGCTGAACACCATGATGGCAGGGGTCAACAAGACACTGCCGGGCATGATGCAGCACGCCAGCAACACGCTCGCCAACACCGAGGTGCTGACCGACAACCTGGCGAGGATAGACATTGACGGCACCATGGCGAAGGTGAACAACACGCTTGACAACGTGGAGAAGATGACACAGGCACTAAACAACAACGAGGGCACGCTGGGACTGATGATGCGCGACAGGACGCTCTACGACAACCTGAACAACGTTGTCAGCAATGCCGACTCGTTAGTGACTGACCTCAAGGCGCACCCGAAACGCTATGTGCACTTCTCCGTGTTCGGGAAGAAAGACAAATAAGCATACCTATTATATCCATATAACCTACTTTGCTACAAGACACCAAAGCTCTCTGGGCTTCATGCCAGAAGTACATCAGTGAGACCGTCAGTCCGGAAGAATACGCCAGACTGTTCTCTCATGTCACGTTGCAGACCTTCAAGGTCGCGACGAAGACGCTCGTGCTGCAGGTGCCGAGCGCGTATATCTGCGAGGAGATAGAGCATAAGCACCTCGACGTGATGCGCGTGGCAATCTACAACACCTTCGGCAAGATACGACTGGACTGGAACATACAGGTGGTGGAGGGCGCATCCAACAACAGAGGCAAAGGACTGATAGTGGAGGGAAACGACGACACCCTCGCGCCGGACAACAGCATAAAGGCGGCGGAGCAAAACCTGAAAGTGGCACCAGGCACCGCGTCGGCAAACAACCTGCCGCCAATAGACTCGCAACTCAACGCCAACCAGACCTTCCGCACGTTCATTGAGGGAACAAGCAACAAGCTGTCGCGCTCCGTGGGCCTCTCGATAGCCGAGCATCCCAAAGGGACGCAGTTCAACCCGATGTTCATCTTCGGTCCGTCAGGATGCGGAAAGACGCACCTCGTCAACGCCATAGGAAACCACTGCAAGAAGATGTACCCGCAGAAGAGGGTGCTATACGTCAGCGCAAGGACGTTCCAGGTGCAGTACAGCAACGCAACGAAGCAGAGCCGCATAAACGACTTCATAGCATTCTACCAGACAATAGACATGCTTATAGTGGACGACGTGCAGGAATGGCTGTCGGCAAAAGGCACGCAGGACACCTTCTTCCACATATTCAACCACCTCTTCCGCAACAGCCGCCGCATAATACTCGTCAGCGACCGACCTCCCGTGGAGCTGGAGGGTATGAACAAGCGACTGCTTACACGCTTCGCCTGCGGACTGATGGCAGAGATGGAAAAGCCAAACCTGCAACTATGCGTGGACATACTGAAGAAAAAGATACTGCGCGACGGACTGAAAGTGCCCGACGACGTGGTGCAATACATCGCGCAGAAGGCCAACGGCTCCGTCAGAGACCTTGAGGGTGTGATAAACTCACTCATGGCTTACAGCGTGGTATATAACTGCAACATCGATATGCGCCTCGTGGAACGCGTGGTGCAGCGCGCCGTAAAGACCGAGGACAACACGCCGCTGACGGTGGACGACATACTGGAGAAGGTGTGCAAGCACTACGAGGTGACGCCAAACATGGTGAAGGGACGCTCACGCAAGCGTGAATACCTGCTGCCAAGGCAACTGGCTATGTATCTGGCGAAGAAATATACCAACATACCAGCGTCGCGAATAGGGCGCATGATAGGCTCAAGAGACCACAGCACAGTGCTTCACAGCATAGACCTCATAGAGAAAAAACTGAGGGAGGACAAGGCCTTCGCGGCGGAAGTGGCAAAGATAGAAGAGTCGCTGAAGATAAAAAAGGAACAGTAGCGGAAAGTGGTTGCAAGGCGGCAGAATAGTTCTTAAAAAACACTAAATATCCGCCAAAATGTTAAGCGACACGGGGTTTATGTGAAATAAAGGTTGGCTATTCGGAAAAAATTTAGTAACTTTGCAACCGATATTTTGCTTTTACCAACTGTTTCGCCATGCATCGACGCGATGCCGACGGCAAGGAACAATCGAAATTAGGAGATACTAACCAATGAGTTTGAAGAAAATAAGTCTGTTATTCACCGTTTCGTTGCTTACAATAGTCACACTGCCAGCCTATGCCCAAGACCTGCTGGCAAAGCAAGCACCTGTGGACAGGCGCATGAAAATGGTGGACACCTTGGCACTGCGCCCTGCGATGGAGAACGAAGAGGCGCGCCTCACCGCCAACGCACTGTACGAAGACTGGAACAATACCTATGCACACCGCGCGACAGAGTTGCCCGACTCTTTCCGCATAAACCTCAAACACTTCTGCATGCCCACCGAGAGCCGCGTGGTGACAAGCAACTTCGGACCACGATGGGGAAGAACCCACAAGGGTATCGACATCAAAGTGTACATAGGAGACACCATACGCGCGGCATTCCCAGGAAAAGTTCGCATGGTGAAATATGAGGCGGCAGGATACGGAAAATACGTGGTGATACGCCATCAGAACGGTCTGGAGACGATATACGGCCACATGAGCAACTGGCTCGTGAAGGAAGACGAGGTGGTAAAGGCAGGACAGCCCATCGGACTCGGAGGAAACACGGGACGAAGCACTGGCTCACACCTACACTTCGAGACGCGTTTGTGCGGTGTTGCGCTCAACCCAGCGCTGATGTTTGACTTCCGCAACCAGGACGTAGTGGACGATTACTATATGTTCCGCAAAGATAGGTACGAGTCAGAGTCTATTGCCGCTAACCAGCTACGAGGCAAAGTGGGCAACGGTAGCTACACCGCCGCAGAGGTAAGAGGCGAAAAAACGCAGGCAAACAATGCGAAAAAAGAGCGCATAGAGAACAAGAACTCGGAGATAAGATACCACAAAGTGGCGGCAGGAGAAACACTTTACAGCATAGCAAAGCGCAGAAAAGTGACCGTGGACGACCTCTGCAGGCTCAATCACCTTACCCGCGACATCAAAGTGCGCCCGGGACAGTTGCTTAGATACTCTTAAACATCACAATAACCAGACAGAAGAAGGGGAGCAAGAATTAAAGGTTGACGCGTTTAATTCTTGCTCCCTTCAGCATTACAGATACCAATGACCCCAGTGCTCACCATAACAGGCTCCGACTGTACCGGCGGTTCGGGCATACAGGCAGACATAAAAACCATCACCGCCCTCGGCGGATACGCCCTCACTGCCATAACATCAGTAACAGTGCAGGACAGAGGTGGCATACGCAGAATACACGATCTGCCCGTAGATTTGGTGGAGGAACAGGTGCGAACGATAGTGCAGGACACACGACCGCAGGCGATAAAAGTGGGGCTTGTGCGCGACATGGCAGCGATAAAAGCACTGCGCGAAGAGGTGACAGGTTGCCGCAACATGGTGTGCGACCCCGGTTTCCTATCGTCACACGGCACGCAACTGGTGCCCGACGAGGCGATAGACGCCATAAAACACTATCTCATACCAGAGGCGACACTGCTGCTACTGAGGTGCAACGAGGCGGAAAGGCTGACGGGCAGACGCATAGCAACGGACGACGACATGGAGAAGGCAACAGCAGAACTGAGAGAGATGGGGGCGAAAGCGGTGCTGCTGCGTGGCGGACACCAGACAGACGGTATGCTGACAGCACTCTTCCACGGGGAGGCGGACAAGACATTCTACCGCTCGCACAACACGGAGGGTTGGCAAAAGCATGGCGTGGGCGGAGCACTATCGACGGCAATAGCGACACACCTCGCTTTCGGCGACGACATACCGACAGCCATCAGCAAGGCCCACGACTACATACACCGACAGCTGGTATATGCCGTAACGCCAAAGACGCAGGGACTACGACCCGCAGACCTGTATAACCAGTTCATGTCACTCATAGCACAGCACTACCGGGAGGAACACGGCGTGGCGTACTACGCGGAGCAAATGGCTATCAGTACACGATACTTGTCGCAGATAACAGAGAAAATAATCAGCAAGACACCAAAGCAACTCATAGCCGACTACATCATGCAGGAAGCAAAAATACTGCTCTCCACCTCCACACTAACAATACAGGAGATATCAGACAAGCTCGGCTTCTCGTCGCAATCGCTATTCTCCAGCTTCTTCCACTCACAGCAGGGATGCACACCAAAAGAACATAGAGAGAGCTGAAAGATGTCGATTTTGGGAACAATGTTTTACAATACAGGAACGGATATTTGTCCGTTCCTGTTTTTGTTCGTAACTTTGCACGCAATTTGAGATACGCTTAACAAGAAGATTATTAACGTAATAAAGAATAAAAGACAATGGAAGACAGAGCAACCCTCAACCGCAACCTGGCGCAGATGCTCAAGGGCGGAGTAATAATGGACGTGACAACACCTGAGCAGGCACGCATAGCCGAGGCAGCGGGAGCATGCGCCGTAATGGCACTGGAGCGCATCCCAGCCGACATTCGCGCGGCAGGCGGCGTGAGCCGCATGAGCGACCCGAAGATGATAAAGGGCATACAGGAAGCAGTGACAATACCTGTGATGGCAAAATGCCGCATAGGACACTTCGTTGAGGCGCAGATACTGGAGGCCATAGAGATAGACTACATCGACGAGAGCGAGGTACTTTCTCCTGCCGATGACGTATATCACATCAACAAGCGCGACTTCAAAGTGCCGTTCGTATGCGGTGCTAAAGACCTCGGCGAGGCGCTGCGCCGCATCAATGAGGGTGCTACAATGATACGAACAAAAGGCGAGCCAGGCACGGGCGACGTGATACAGGCAGTACGCCACATGCGCATGATGCAGAGCGAGATGCGCCGCATCACCTCAATGGCAAAGGACGAGCTGTACGAAGCAGCTAAACAGCTCCGCGTTCCGTTCGACCTCGTGCAGTATGTACACGACAACGGCAAGCTGCCAGTAGTAAACTTCGCGGCAGGCGGCGTGGCAACACCTGCCGACGCGGCACTCATGATGCAGCTCGGAGCAGAGGGCGTGTTCGTAGGAAGCGGCATCTTCAAGAGCGGAGACCCGGAGAAGCGCGCACAGGCTATAGTAAAAGCCGTGACAAACTATAACAACCCGAAGATAATAGCAGAACTGTCAGAAGACCTCGGCGAAGCAATGGTAGGCATCAACGAGAGCGAGATAGAACTACTGATGGCCGAAAGAGGAAAGTAATGAAGCGCATAGCAATATTAGCCTTGCAGGGAGCATTCGCCGAACACGAGCAGATGCTCACCCTGCTCGGGGCGGAGACAACGCAGATACGTAACCTCGCGGACTGGAACGCCTTCCTCGGCGAGAGCCTCGAGAGTGGCGACTACACTGGCAAAGGTCTCGTGATACCCGGCGGAGAGAGCACCGCAATGATGCGCATAATGCGTGACGAGGAGCTGTTCCTGCCTTTGCAAACAGCCATACGCGGCGGTCTGCCAGTATTCGGCACCTGCGCCGGCCTCATACTGCTTGACAAACAGCACCTCGACACGATGGACATCACGGCTCTGCGCAATGCATACGGACGCCAACTGGGCAGCTTCTACGCCGAAGCGGACATCAAAGGCATCGGCACCGCTGTGCCAATGACCTTCATCCGCGCACCATACATCAGCGAAGCAGGCAGCGATGTAGATATCCTCGCCACCGTTGACGGTCGCATGATAGCCGCCCGCCAAGCCAACCAGCTCGTGACGGCCTTCCACCCCGAACTGAACGAGGACACAAGGGTACACGCCTACTTCCTGTCAATGGTAGGGTAAGCGCGACATACAAACAAGGAAACCAAAGGCGAATTCAGCAGGTCGCACAATAGCGGCAGCAGAATCTGACTTTGGTTTCCTTGTCGTTTTTATACCCAAGCGACCATATTCTACACTATACATATATTTTTCGCACGAAAAAAAGTTGTTTTACACGAAAAAGATGTAACTTTGCATCTGTAAACGAATATATAAGATGCCTAAATTCTCCATCATAATTCCGCTTTACAATGCGGAGCCACATATAGCACAGTGTCTTGATAGCATTGCGCAACAGACATATACCGACTTTGAGGTGATTATGGTGGATGACGGCTCTACCGATAACAGTGCTGCAATATGTACGGAAATGCAGCGGCATGACAGCCGTTTTTTTTATATATATCAAGAGAACGGCGGCGTCAGCAGTGCCCGCAACGTCGGTATTGAAAAGGCAACAGGCGAGTGGCTGTGCTTCGTTGACGCTGATGACGTATTATATCCTGCAACGCTCTCGACCTATTACAACATGGTCAGCAGGCAAGATGCGGACATGGCAATGGGAAGTTACGTTTTGGACAGTAACATCCCCAAAGAATGTTTCAAAGAAGAGAAATCCTTTCTCCTCACAATAGACAGGCATAAGGCCGCTGACTTGATGTTCCTGACTAACGAATATGGTTATCAGGGATATGTATGGAATAAGGTTTTCAAACGTAGCATTATACGGAAGCATGATATATGCTTTGACACGTCTATCTCATACAATGAGGACCGGCTATTCTGCATAGACTATATATGCCACATGAATGGTCCGTTGCTGTTCTCTTCCACCCCTGTGTATCACTATTTTAAGCGGGAAACGGGGGCGATGGGAAAGGCGAGCAAGGCGTTTAACGAGAAAATATTCTCTGACTTCGACTCCTCTGTTCTAATGCTCACGATGTTAAAGGAGAACGGTTTTCCACGCAAGACCATTAACTTGTCACGTGACAGGATAGCAGACTCTTATGATTTGATACGCCACAATATGCGGAATGTAGGCTGTTTGAACGCCAAACAGCGCACGGCGGAATTGCTATGTAGAGTTAAGCGCATCATCGGGCAGCTGTTCTATATAGATAATCGCATCCGCCGCTTCCTGTCCAAGCAACTGGGGCATATCTTGAAAAGGAAGATTTATTTAGAGAGCGTATTGTGAGTCTGCGAATAAAAGCATAGCGATTGCAAACCAAAAGCATAGCGATTGCCAGACGAATAATATACAAAAGGCAGATAGCCAGACGCAACATACGGAGGATGTCGCATCAGGCTATCTGCCTTTCTTCATACATGGGAGTGCATATTCACCATACCTAAGACAGCAGTATATACAGTATAAACGCTATTGTCTCTACTGCGAATAGGATAGTAAACAGGTTTGCCCTTCGTATATGCTTATGTCTCCTTCGTCGTTCCCTGTTTTCCTTATCCCGCGCCTGTGCCTGTTGGGTTTTAATACGGTCGTCTTCTTCAGACGTATCATTCTCCACAACAAACTTCTTGTACTTGAAAAACAACATGGCAAGGGGATGAGAACAGCCCTCCATCCACGGCTTCTGCGGACCTGTATAATGTAGTATTGCTGGTTTCTTTTTCGCCTCTTCGATAGCCTCCCATTTGTCTCTATGCATAAGCCAGTGCTGTTGTGGCTCATACCAACGCTCCTGAAAATTAAACCTATATGGCAACGGCATTAGTTTGCCTACCAATATAGCATTGATGGCATCCTGGTCTGGATACAGGCAGCGCTCTGGGTAGTCCTTCATGTACTCAACAAGGCGTTGACTTATATTCTCCTTTCGCCATACATCCAGGTTCATCAAGAGGACTCCGGCATTATAATATGGTGTGAAAGTATGTATCCTATTATGTAACGTTATGTCCTCGCAGGCCTGATCTTCGATTATTCCACATGCCATATCCCCAAGGTCAGTGTTCCAAAGTTCCGAGATGTCATCATTAACAATGATATCGCAGTCCATATATAATGCTTTGTCGAAATCGAAAAACATGGGAACAAGAAGGCGGAAGAAGTTTGAAATGGGAAATCTCTCTGTCACTATAGCCCCCTTTATCAGTGCCTTATCAACCACAACAATGTTTATTGACGCACCAACAAACTCCTGCCGTAGCTTTTCAAACAACTTGGTATTTTCCTCGTTAAAGCCTTCTGTCAAAACATTTATATTACAATCCTCAGGCACATTATTGCTCAATATTGAGGCAATGGTGACCATGCATGGAATAGCATAATTGTCATCGGCCGCTAATATTATATGTTTCATCTTTATATGTCAGTTAGTGTTTGTTAGTTAATAATAAATTTACCTTTGTCAAGGTACCGATAAAGGTACTCAACCCATTTATATTTCTTGAATTTCTGCTTATGGATGTTCATATAGTCAAAGTCCACAGAAGACCACAGCCGTATTATAACAGGTCTCGCAAACCATCTCCACCTGAACATTCCTATGGATTTCTCAGACAAACAGAAAAAGGTAAAGTAAAGAGTGGCTTCCAGATGTGGTGATGACGCGCCTATCTTGCGATAGGCATTGTATATGTTTATCAAATAACTGATGGCCACATCTACTGGAAGTTGATATTTCTGCAAGAAGAAGTCAGCATGGGTTCGCCACATATAATAGGCTGTATCTACTGTTCTTATGCTCTTAACCCTTTGCAAGACGGAAAACATAAAAACGGAATCCTCGCCTATTGTTTGATTTAAGGGGAAGCGCTCATCACCTATAACGTCACGCCTAATAAACTTTCCCCATGGTGTTCTCATTATATTTTGATGCAACCATTGCGAGAGATAAGCCTTTATCTCCTTCTCGTCTTTTAGCGAAGGTACGGCAGGGATATTCTCTCCGTCTGATATTGTCCCTTGTTCGTCAAAACAATTATACTGAACGAAGATAACATCTTCATCAGTATTACCTGCCATTGGAGCGAAGAAATCATTGCCAACGTAATCATCTACGTCAATGAAGGTGACATATTCTCCCACAGCATTCATCAATCCTGTATTACGCGCGGAGCTAACTCCCATATTACTTTGTGAGAGTACATGTATCCTATCGTCTTTCTCCGCCAGCTGCTCGCATATCTTCAGAGAATGGTCCCGACTACCATCATTAATCAAAATCATCTCCCAATCATGAAATGACTGGGATAAAATGCTCTGCACACATTGGTCTATATATGGCTCAGCATTGTATATCGGTATAATTATGGATACTTTAGGATTCATATACTGTAACGGAATAGATGATTAATATTAATGCCAGGAGAAGGATTCCTATACACCAGATTAGATAGCCACGTACTTTTCGCAGATGCTTTATCTTTCTCCCACTATAATCACGCAGGTTACCTATCTGCATCGTCAAAGCATTTATTTGCCGCTGGCTACTACCTATTATTGTATTCTTTTCCGCGATGATATTCTCTTTTAGCGTCAATTCCTCCCGGCAGCACGCTATCTGCCTTGAATATTCTTCTCCTTCCTGCTTATACTGCGACAAACGCTCCTTTAATGGTGCGGTAAAAAAACGTTCTAAGGATAATCGTTGTTCTATCTGCTCATAAATATGGCGTGAGATATCCTTTCTGTTATCGAACCATGTGTCTGCTATATCAGCATTACATTTTTCCAATGTGAAATCATTATTGGCATATTCTATTAGTTTCTCTATTATTTCGTCCTCTGTACTCAGGCAATTAAAGAATAGATGCCTACGGCTTAAGACAGAATCCAATTTCTTTCTGTCTATACTATTGGGCTCATATACCTGTGCATCCTTATCCGGAATCCAATATATGACAGGTTTATGCTGAAAAAGAAAATCAAAAGACAGACTGGAGAAATCTGTAACCAAAGCATTTGCATGACGAACCCAATAAGCAATGTCTGCTTGCTGGATTGTCTTTATGTAATCAGGAAGGTTAACAACATCTTTCTTTTTGATAAGAGAATGATGCAAAGCAAATACTATATTTATATTATGCCTTTGGAGTTTATCAATATTTTCCTTCTTAAGTAGGGATATCTGCCCTTGCCAATAGGCTGTGGAATATAATGCTTCCGTTTCTGTCGCAAACTTATTTCTCCATGTTAGCATAACCAGAACAGTCTTTATACCGTCCTGACCTTTAGGAGACGTGTCCTTTATTAACTCGTAACGTGGAAGTCCTCCTATGAAACACAGATGTTCTTTGTCTCCTTGCTCTATAAGTTTACGCTCTGTTTCTGAGGAAACATTCACATCGTTGTATATATTATGACAGGGATATAATAGCAAATTGGTTATGTAATTACCAGTAATGCCATGCTGCAGGAATACATATCTACAGTCATACAAACCGCGTAACCAGTAATCAACCTCTGTTCCACCTAAATCCCATTCTACAACAAAGGCGCAAGCCCTGCTCCAAATGTCAGTATAATCTAACAGTTCATACCCTCTATTGTATGATTGTAATACTATTACATCTTTTTGTGAACTGCCTTTTACCTTGTTTTGGTAGAAAGAATCATTTTCTTTCAATATATAGCAGGAGGGAATATTATTCTTCTGAAGCCACAAGAAGAATGTCCAAGAATCAATGGGATCCACATTTGATTCTTGTAGTTGCCCGGCAATGACATATAAGTCATGCTTTCTCTCCTGCCGCAGCGTCTCTATATATAGTATCTTTTCCTTAAAGTCTATCTGACCTTTCATTCTTCTTTCGTATATTCCTTGAGTACATCTGCTTTATCTATATATAAATACCCCTCCCTATAATCGTCGAAAAGGTTTTGAAGGGGTATTCTTTTATTACATCTCTACAGCTGCTGCATATCGTAGAGGCGCTTGTAGTAACCGTTTCGCTCTATCAGTTCGTCGTGCTGACCGCGTTCCACTATCTCGCCCTCGTAGAGGACGAAGATTTCGTCGGCATTCTTTATCGTTGACAAGCGGTGGGCTATCGCCACGGTAGTACGGCTCTTCATCAGACGCTCCAGGGCTTCCTGCACCAGTCGCTCCGACTCTGTGTCGAGTGCTGACGTCGCCTCGTCGAGTATCAGTATAGGAGGGTTCTTCAGTATGGCACGCGCTATGCTCACACGCTGCCGCTGTCCGCCCGACAGTCTTCCTCCACGGTCGCCTATCATGGTGTCGTAGCCGTGTTCCGACTCCATTATGAACTCATGAGCATTGGCTATCTTCGCCGCTTCTATCACCTGTTCCATCGTGGCGTTGTCCACTCCGAAGGTGATATTATTGTAGAACGTGTCGTTGAAGAGTATCGCCTCCTGGTTCACGTTGCCAATCAGCGCGCGCAGGTCTTTTATCCCCACGTTGCGCACATCCTTGCCGTCTATCAGTATTTGCCCTGCGCTTACGTCGTGGTAGCGTGGTATAAGGTCCACGAGTGTTGACTTTCCCGAGCCCGACTGTCCCACGAGTGCTATCGTCTTGCCTTTTGGCACGGTGAGGTTGATATGCTTCAGCACGTCACGTCCCTCAACATAGTGGAAGGAGACGTCCTTTATCTCCACCTGCTGGTCAAAGCTTGTCAGCTGTTCGGGCTGCGGCAGTTCCTTTATGGGGTTCTCCGCCTTCAGTATAAAGTCTATGCGGTCCATGGAAGCCAGGCCCAACGGTATCTGGTATGTTGCCCTTGAGAGTTCCTTCAGCGGGTTTATCACGCTGTAAAGTATCACCATATAGAATATGAAGGTGGAGGCGTCAATGAGGGTTGAGCCCTCGAGTATCAGCCATCCGCCAAACCATAGCACCACTACTATTATGATTGTGCCGAGGAACTCCGACATAGGGTGCGCCGCGTTCTGGCGTATTATCATGTCATTCATGCCGCGCCGGAACTCATCATTAATAAATCTGAAGCGCTTTGCCATCTTCGTCTCGGCTATGAAGGCCTTTATCACGCGCAGACCGCCGAGTGTCTCGTCCAGCTGTGCTATGATGTCGCCCCACTGTCCCTGCACTGCTGCTGACTGGCTTTTCAGTTTTCTGCTCACCTTACCCATAATCCAGCCTGCTATTGGTGCTACCACCAGCACGAAGAGTGTCAGCTCCCAGCTTACGGTGAAGAGTGTGAAGAAACACACTATGATGGCTATCGGCTGGCGTATGAGCATATCCACCGATGATGTGACGGAGTTCTCCACGCACTGCACGTCAGCGCTCATGCGGGCAATGATGTCGCCTTTCTTCTCCTCCGAGAAGAAGCTGAGTGGCAGACGCAGCACTTTCTCGTACAGCTCCGTCCTTATATCGCGGACAATACCCGTGCGCAACGGCACCATCACCGAGCTGGAGGCGAAGTAGCCCGCCGTCTTTATGCCCGTCATTATTATCAATGCCAGCCCCATGAAGACAAGTGTGAGGAACGCGCCGTGGTTGTTTATGAGTTCCTGCACGTAGGCATAGCCGTTGTTCACCACTATATCCTTGTTCAGGGTGGTAAGCGTCCAAGGCTTGTAGGTATAGACCGTCTGGTCTATCTTGAAGAGGATATTGAGTATAGGGATGAGCACCACGAAGGAAAACACGTTCATCCACTGCGAGAAGAAGTTGAGCACGATAGACCATACTAGATACATCTTGTACGGTTTCAGGTACCGCGCCATGATTTGTAAGAACTGTTTGAGCATATATCGTCTGTTTATTGCACCCACGCCCTGTCCCTCCCCACTCTTCTATATGCGGGCTTACGGCGTAACGGGTAAAAAAATATATTTATGGTTTTCCCTGCAAAGGTAATGATTTTTTGTCATTTATACTAATTTTTCATTACGTTTTTTGCCACACCTCATATAAAACGACCTTGTTTGCCATGGAGGCGGCAGGAAAAAAGCTTCTCGTGGGCTATAATACAACAATCCGGCACAGACTGGAGGTCTATGCCGGATTGTTGTCATTATATCGTCGTGCTATTAGTAAACTACGGAACGCACGGTGCCGTCGCTGTATTTTACTATCACCACGCCCATACCCTTCTGTGGAGCGTCCACCGTCATTCCGCCCGCAGTGGTATATCTCACAGGCTTGGCAGCCTCGGCAGAGGCGTTCAAGTCGTTCACGCCCGTTGTGCCGGCGGTGAGTGTCTGGCTTGCGGAGGCAGACACCGTGAGGTATGACTGGTTAGCGTTGAGGTAACCATTGTACAGCTCTCCGGGGAAGTTTGCCTTGCCAGCATAGTAGCTGGAGTGCAGGTTATCCGTTGCCGTTGACAGCACCAACTGCCCGTTCTCCACGTTCCATACGCGCATCGTTGCCGGGTCGAAGGTGGTACGTATGCCCCTGGAGTCCTCGTAGAAGTCGTTGCAGAAGTACACGCCGCTGAGCTTATTGCCCTTTACGGCTGGGTAAGAGCCGTGGAGCAGGTCGAGGCGGTTGTCTGAAACGTTGTTTGAGCTACACTCTATAATCATCGGCGTAGCACCAGGCTTCACCTCCGTCGTTATCTCCTCAAGCGTATAGTGGTCGTTGTCCACGGAACTTACGTAGTATGCCTTCATACCCTGCGAAGCGAACTTGAAGGGGAAGGAGGCATAAAACGGAGCGTAGTATTTGCCATTAGCCTCAAGTGTTGGCTGAACACCGAAGTAGTTGTCAGAAGAACTTGACACTGGCTCCACGCCCCAGAACTTATAAGCCACGCTATTGTTGGTTATTGTGGTTGCTATGTAGTGCTTGGCGCTCATGTTGGTGTATGCCCACAGGTACAGAGTGCATCCTGCCTGCACCGTGGAGAGGGTGTAGCTGTTTGCCGTACCGTTCTGCGCCAGCGTCAGTTTGCAGTCTGTCATGCGCGACACGCTTGTGCCCTGCGCCTCAAGGTCTATGTTGCTACCGTTCAGTGTGGCATAGATTACGGATGCCGGCTCGCTGATGGGCGACTTTACCGTCTTCGACCACAGCTCTATGGCATCGAACCTCTGCCCCGTACCCGCCTGGTTTACGATGAGAACCTTGTCCGCTGCCACCCATGTGTAGCACTTTTTATTCTTCAGTGTCTGCAGTCCAAGGTTGTACACACGGTAGTATCCGTCCCCCTGCAGCTGTGCACTGGCGGCGAGTGTCATCACAGACACTGCGGCGGTGAGTAGAAATCTTTTTTTCATATCGTCACTCCCTCTGTTTAGTGGTTTTATTTTTATGGTGTGCTCCGTGGACGCCGCGCGTCACTTACCGTGGCCCTCAGGCATCCACGGAACACCCTTTATATCAGAACCGCAAGGGTTCAGCATATTACAATGCCAGTGTTTACTTCACCACGCAGATGCTTACGCGGTTAAGCTCTGGTATAGTGTAAGGCTGCTCGGAAGAGCCCTTGCCCTCAGCGGTGATGCGGTCAGCGGAGATGCCATACTTGTTGATGAGCATATCCTTCACGATTTCAGCACGCTTCTTTGACAGAGGGATGTTAATCTTATCCGTTCCCGTTCCCTTGTCAGCAAGACCAGTGATGGTAACCTTTGAGCTTGGGTACTTCTTCATGTACTCTGCCACTTCGCCCACCTTCTGGGCCTCGCTCGCGAGGAGCTTGAATCCAGCGATATTGAAGAACACGTCCATGCGGAGTGGCTCCACCTCAGCGACCTTCTTCACCTCTACCGGCTTCTCAACAATCTTCTCCACCACGCGGTCGCGATATACAATCTGCGGTGCTGGCGGCTCTATCTTGCGCTCCTTGCTTGTCTCTCCGAAGGCATACTTCACGCCGACGAGCCCGTTGAAGTACCAGTCCACGTTGCCTGCCTTCTTGGAGTTGTAGGTATCGCTAAGGAAGTTTGCGGCTACCTCCACGCCAACAGCGAGCTTGTTTGTAACCTTGAAGTCAGCGGCAAGTCCCGCATGTCCCACTGCGCGTGCGGAGGTATTGTCCCACACGTTGCGGAGGAACTGGCTCTTCTCGTATGCTGAACCGGAGTTAATGGTGCCGTAGGTGTTGAGCAGGTAGTTGTTCACCTCGTTAGCCTCGTCGTTAGAGAAGGCGATGTTCACGCCACCGCCGATGAATGCGGTAACGTCCACGAGGCGGTTAGGGTTAACACCAGAGATGAGGTTTGACATATTGAATGTCACGTCAATCATAGGAGCGACGTAGTTGTACTTCCATTTATATGTCTCGCCCTGTATTTCCGAGCCTCCTTTGCTCTGCCAAGCATTGACAACGAAACGTGCGCCTACCACCTTACCGAAGTTGTAGCCCACGCCGAGCTGTGCATTGGGAGATATCAGCTTGCCCATGCTCACCTCACCGAGTGTGTACTGGGCGCCAAACTGTCCCTGCACATACCAGTGTGGCTGGAACACATACTCCGTCTTTGCCTCCTGTGCGGATGCGCAGAGGGCGGTGCTGGCGAGCAGTGTCGCGAATACTGTTTTCTTGATATTCATAATCTGAAACTGTGTAAAATTGTTTTTGTTTGTACCTTTTGTACGCTATGTCCCTTTATATTGCAGCGGTTTCTTTGCCGGTCTCACGCATCTCATCCTTTCTCCGCGGAACTGTATTATGAGTTCTTTGGCGTTCAGCGATGTTATGTAAGCCTCTTCCACCAGATACTGGTGTCTGTCGCTTGCCAGTTGCTGCATATCCACGTAGTAGATGTACATCCTTCCGTTGAGCAGCTTCCACTCCCTGAAGCATATTTCCTCGGCGTTGATGCTTGACATCCCTCCTCCTTCGTTGAAGGAAACGCCTCGGTTTTGCTGTAGGTCGTAGAACCATCGTCCGCTGAGTTCCGTGGTGTTCACCGCTATGCTCACCGTCTTCCTCTTGCCGTCGGGCAGTATGGAGTAGGTGTCGCCCTTCCTTATAGTGCCGTGCAGCATCCCGTTTGAGAGAGCCTCGCCGTAGGCAAACGCCGCTTTACGCTTTGTCTTTCGCACCGTGACGTAGATAGAGTCGCGGTCGTAGTTGTAAAGCGTGGCGAGGAAAGCCTCGTCCGGCGTCTCGTCCAGTTCCTGCACCATGGGGTTTATGGGACTTTCCACTGCTCCCGAGTGGGGTTTCTTCTTGCCTCCCGAGCAGCCGCTGCAGGCAGCAAGGAGAAAACACCCAACCGTAGCAAGTGCGAATAGTGGTATTATATATAATAACCTGCGGTACATTTATATATGTATTGTCCCTGTGCGGCTATTAGCGTACAATCTGATATGTCTCAGCCCACTCGTTGCCCTGATAGTCAAGAGCGCGGTACTCTATGGTGTTGACACCAGGCTTCAGCTGTGAAGTGATGTCGAGAGACCTGCTGCCTTCGAGTATCTGACCTGCGTTGTCGTTGACGCGGATATATCTCTTGAAGATAGGAGCGAGCAACTCTGCGGAGTATGTGGTAGGTATCACCTCCACTGTACCAGACACCGTAGAAGGAGCACCCTCAAATCCTGCGAGACCGAGACCGCTGTCAGAGTTCACGAGGAGCACGGGCTTGAAGAGCTTCGGTGTAACTCGTGCGAACTGGTTGGCAACCTTGTCGAGGTACTTGTAAACGCGGGTGAGGTAAGTAGCGTTCTCCAGCTTCGCGGTGAGGTTGTTGATACCGTCGAGCATCACGTTCACGTCCACCATAGCATTATCGAGTGCATCAATGAGGTCGTTGATGTTGTCGAAACTGTTATTGATATCACCGAGCATACTGTTAAAGATGTCGTTCACCTCCTTAGTGATGTCGATGGTAACCTTCTGCTTGAATGCCTCAGTCTTGATATCCTTCTTCACCTTTATGGTCTCGTTGAACTCTATGGTCTGCTTGACGGTGTAAACAGAGTCGTAAACCAAGTTGGCGCTGACAGTCTGCTCAGGTATGATGAAGTCCTTCCATACCCTTATGTACTGCTTGCCATTCGTGAGATTGACTTTATCGGTGACAGGGTCGTATGTTGCCGATACTGGCACGTCGATAATGATAGTGGTGTCCATGGTAACCTTCTGTTCAGGCACTGTCACCTCCGGCTTCATGTCAATCTTCACAGGCACCTTTATCTCGATGTCCTTCTTGATGTTGACAGGCACGTCAATATCCACAGGAATAGTCTGTGAAGGAACAGTCACCTCCGTGGTAATCTTAATCTCACCCGTGTTCGGGTCTATCGGGTTCATGTGAGCGTTCTGCACCTTCGTCTGCAGGTCAGCGATGTCGGCCTGTATCTTGTCGAGGTTCATCTGCTTCTTAATCTGGTTGGAGATAGACTTTCCAGCCTTCTTCGCAGCCTTCGTTACGAGGCCTTTCGCCTTGCCGTAAGCGCGCCAGTAAGCACCGTTGCCATCCTTATCGAATATAGCGTCAACGCTGTTGAAGCCAAGAGGCTGCACTGCCACAGCGGCGATGTTGTAGTTAGAGTTCACGCTGTGCTCACCGTAAGCGTCCTGCCAAGAGCACTTCACGCCCTGTGCTTCGAGCTTCATGCCCTGTGCTGTCTCAAGAGCTACCTTTGCCACGTCCTTCAGAGCCAGCTTAGCGCTCGCCATGTTCGTCACGTTGATGAGGTTTGAGAGAGCTTCCTTGACGTTACTCTTGTCGATGTTGATGTGCAGGTCGGGGTTCTCTATGTCAGCTGCGTCGAGTGTTGCGGGTACTACATAGAAGCCATTGTCTGCCGCACGCGTGTAACCGAAGGTGAGAACCTCGTTAGAAGGCATCACCTGACCGAGTTTCACAGCGCAAGCCTCGTCCACGCTGTTCACGAGTTCAAGACCCCTGAAGCCAGAGAAGTCCACGTCGTTCGGGTTGATGGTGAGGTATATAGCACCTGCGTTGCCCGTGCCTGCCATGAATACCTGGCCTGTCCTTGCCTCGTATGGCTCAACTTCCTCGTCGTCGTTAGACGGGAAGGTGACGTTGCTTGCTGCCTTACCGTAGTAAGCCACGAGCATATTGGTCTGCACGTTGCTTACGAGAGAGTTGTAAGAACCGAATGCCGGGTTGTAAACCTGCTGCACCACGATGCCCGTTATCTGTTTAGCGCGAGCGTCGGTGAGCTTGGCAACGTCAGCAATCACTGCGTCAACCTTTGCAGAGAGCTGGCTCGTAACGGCAGCAAGGCTGTCTATCCTTGTGTTCATTGCGGCGTCAGCGTTGCGCAGCTCGGTAGCGAGGCTCTGGAGAGCAGAAGCGTCAGCCTTGCCGGCGAGTGCCTGGTTCACGATACGTATCTGCTCGTCGGTGTAGTCCTTGCAGTCTTTCCTGCACTTTGCCACGGAGTCCTGAAGAGCAGTCAGCTTTGCAAAGTTATTGTCTATCTCCTCCTTGGTGTAGTACTTGCTGAGGTCTATCTGGTCAATAAGTCCCTTCAGTATTGCAATGGAGTCCTTGTTGGTCTGCACCTGGCTCCACATCGGAGCTATAGAGTCAGCGTAGAGGGTGTTCAGACGGTTCTGCAGAGCGGGGATAGTAACGTTCTGCAGCGTCCGCACATCTTGCTGAAGAGTAGTGATGACGGTGTTATTAGTGATAAGAAGGTTCACCTTCGTAGCGAGGTCAGCCTCCTTAAGGTAGCCATCGAGGTCGCTCGCGGTGAGGAAATTACCGAGCTGCTGCTCTATCGTGCCAATCCTTGAGTTGAGGGTTGACTGCGTGATGTAGTTGTTGATAATCAACTGCACGTCGCCATTGTTCTCCAAAGCATCCTTAATGCTCTCTGTGACCTTCTCCGGCGTTACAGCCTCGCCAAGGGAGGCACTTTTCTCCTTCAGTTCCTTAATAGCTTCCTGCATCGCAGCAATCTGCTGTTTCAGCGCGTCATCAACAGTACCGGGATTGTTGATGACAGCATTGTTGTAGTTGTCTTCGTCATAGTCCTTACAAGCCGTAAGCGACAACGAGCCAACAACCGCCAATGCGAGCATGAGTTTTGTAATGATTCTCATTGTTTTGGTTAATTAAATTGTTATTAAAATTATTTATCTGCTTTCTTCTCACGTTGTCTTGTTTCCGACGTGGTTCCGCCGCCAGCAAAGCGGCAGGATGCCAATATATATTCACATTTTTCCTTTCTCAATTCTTCTCGTCCCTCCTTCTTTTTACATTATATATAGCCAATTCACATCACATACGTTGTTTTCAACAAACAATATTCGTTTGCAAAGGTAAGAATAAAAATGCAATCCCACAAACTTTTTAGTCTGTTTTTCTTCTAAATTAACAATTTAGACACACATTTTTCCCTCTTGGAACAATATTACCTCCATACGCAAGCCCGACGCGCGAGTCACGGCGCGCAAACGCCACGGTTTACATTTTGCTACTTTTTCACCCTTTTCACTTACACTCCGTCTTTTCAAATTGACACGAGAATGGCGCCGTGGGCACAAAGCTTCATCTTTGCCCAAAATACGCCATTCTCACGCATCACCACAACAAACCGACTGCCTTGTTGTTACATATTCCACCCTTCCAAGCAGAGGCGTATTCAGCACGAAAAAGGCGCGAAAAAGCCGTGCGAACACTACGTTTTTACGCCGCTAAAGCGTAGCGATTGCGCAGCAAAAGCATAGCGATTGCATCGCGAAAGCATTGCTATCACCTCACCATTGCCAAGACAGCGCCATTTCAGTGTGCGGAAGCAGGGGTTAGAACTCTATTTCGCGCCGTCACGGCGACCATCTCATTTTTACATATTGTCACAATTAGCAGTGTTTCGGTGACACTTTGACAAATCAGCATCCCGATGGCGGCGGCACACCGTTTGCCGCGCACACGCCCGGAGTTAGCGGCGCATACCCCCGAAGGCAGTGCGCCACAACGCCTCCCGCACACAGGCCGCGACATTCGGTAAGGAACGCGTCATAGCCTCCTTGTTGTGCCAATTTTATCCAATATATCGTTCGTATTGGATAAAAAAAAACAACTTTTTTATCCAATACAGTTGGTTTATTGAACCAAAAACACTATCTTTGCAAACACATAAACCAACGCGACGATGAAGAGAACAATATTAAGCCAACGCAAGGAACGCGACGGGCTGTTGGAGCGAAACGCACTCTCTCGCACGCACGAACAATGTTATAATAACTAAAAATCGCAAAATTTCGCATAGAAAATTAGGTGGCACGGAAAAATATTAGTACCTTTGTGCCCGAATATATTTTTAGGATTACAAAAGAAAATATGACTCTCGATTTACTTACAGCCATCTCACCTATTGATGGCCGCTACCGTGGAAAAACGGAAGAACTTGCACGTTATTTCTCTGAATACGCGCTGATAAAGTACAGGGTGCGCGTGGAGATAGAATATTTTATCACACTTTGCGAGCTGCCCCTGCCACAGTTGAAGGGCTTCGACAAGGGGCTATTCCCCGTGCTGCGCAACATTTACGAGGCGTTCAGCGAGGAAGACGCACAACGCGTGAAGGACATCGAGAAGGTGACCAACCACGACGTGAAGGCGGTGGAATATTTCATAAAGGAGAAGCTCGACGCGCTGGAGGAGGAAAAGCTCGGCAAGGGCTACTTCGAGCAGAGCCGTGAGTTCATCCATTTCGGACTGACATCGCAGGACATAAACAACACCAGCGTGCCGCTCTCCGTGAAAGAGGCGTTGGCAGAGGTGTTCATACCGCAGGTGGAGGAACTGATAGCGCAGCTGGCGGAATACGCCGAGGAATGGAAGGATGTGCCAATGCTCGCCAAGACGCACGGCCAGCCGGCATCGCCGACACGCCTGGGCAAAGAGGTGATGGTGTTCGTATATCGACTGACGGAGCAGCTCGAACAGCTGAAGCAGTGCAAATACACGGCGAAGTTCGGTGGGGCGACGGGTAACTTCAACGCACACCACGTGGCATACCCGCAGTATGACTGGAGGGAATTTGGCAATAAGTTCGTCAGCGAGAAGCTGGGGCTGGAGCGCGAGCAATACACCACGCAGATATCTAACTACGACCACCTCGGAGCCATATTCGACGCGGTGCGCCGTATCAACACAATAATAATCGACCTCGACCGCGACTTCTGGATGTACATATCCATGGAGTACTTCAAGCAGAAGATAAAGGCCGGCGAGGTGGGCTCAAGCGCAATGCCACACAAGGTGAACCCCATCGACTACGAGAACTCAGAGGGTAACCTCGGCATAGCAAACGCCATACTACAGTTCCTCGCGCAGAAGCTGCCGGTGAGCCGCTTGCAGCGCGACCTTACCGACTCTACGGTGCTGCGCAACATCGGCGTGCCTCTCGGACACAGCGTAATAGCGATACAGAGCACGCTGAAAGGACTGCGCAAGCTGATTCTCAATGAGGAAGCACTGCGGAAAGACCTCGACAACACATGGGCGGTGGTGGCTGAGGCCATACAGACAATACTGCGCCGCGAGGCATATCCACACCCTTACGAGGCGTTGAAAGCACTCACACGCACCAACAAGCACATGGACGAGGAGACCATACACGAGTTCATAAAGACGCTGGAGGTGAGCGATGAGGTGAAAGCAGAGCTGATGGCAATAACACCCGGCAACTACACCGGCATATAAAGAACACCACAGGACAAAGAAGAAAAGCCCGAAGGAAAACGATAAAACAAAAGAAAAAACATAACACTGAAACATGGCCGGGAGGCCTGAACACACTACTACATATAATATTTCATCACTAAACTTTGCATATCAATGGAAACAGAGAACGAGAAGACTCAGGAACAGGGTACAACGAACTTGAACAATGACGCTGCCCGTGAGGGCAACTACCAGCCGCGCCAGCCACGTCAGCGCGTACGCATAGCGACACCACGCAACAACTACGGCGACAGACCGCAGTACGGCGACCACGGAAGGCCGACATACAACCGCAGAAACAACGAGGGCGGATTTATGCCCGACGGATTTGGCGCAGGACTGGGAATGGGACGCACACAGGACAAGAACGAAGACACATACCTGCAACGCAACAGCTACGGTGGCCAAAGAGGGGGATACCAGCAGAGAGGCGGGTACAACAACCAGAGAGGTGGCTACCAGCAGAGGGGCGGAGGATATAATAACAACCGCGGCGGCTACAACAACCGTGGCGGATATGGACAGCAGGGCGCGTACCAGCAGCGCCCATACCGCCAGTATAACGCCGAAGGCAACGCGGAAGGCGCACAGGAACAGGGAGAATTCCAGCCACGCGGCGGATACAACAACAACCGCGGCGGATACGGACAGCAGCGCGGTGGGTATAACAACAACCGTGGCGGGTACAACAATAACCGCGGCGGATACAACAACAACCGTGGCGGATACAACAATAACCGTGGCGGATACAACAACAATCGTGGCGGTTACGGCTTCAGACAGCGTAGCGCCGGCTATGACCCGAACGCGAAATACTCCATGAAGAAACGCATAGAGTATAACGAAAACAACATAGACCCGACACAGCCGGTACGCCTTAACAAGTTCCTCGCTAACGCTGGAGTATGCAGCAGACGAGAGGCGGACGACTTCATAGAGGCAGGCGTAGTGACCGTAAACGGCAAAGTGGTGACCGAACTCGGCACTAAGATAATGCGGACAGACGAGGTTAAGTTCCACGACCAGCCGGTAGCACTGGAGAAGAAGGTGTACGTATTGCTGAACAAGCCAAAGGATTGCGTGACGACAAGCGATGACCCACAGCAGCGTCACACCGTGATGGACCTCGTGAAAAACGCATGCCGCGAGCGCATATACCCCGTAGGACGACTGGACCGCAACACAACGGGCGTGCTGTTGCTCACAAACGACGGTGACCTGGCTTCCAAATTGACGCACCCGAAGTTCCTGAAGAAGAAGGTGTATCATGTATATCTCGACAAGAACGTGACACTCAACGACTTGAGACAGATAGCGGAAGGCATAACACTCGATGACGGTGAGATAAAGGCTGATGCCATAGACTACGCTCATGAAACCGACAAAAAGCAGGTGGGCATAGAGATTCACTCAGGAAAGAACCGCATCGTGCGCCGAATATTTGAGAGCCTCGGCTACCGTGTCATAAAACTCGACCGCGTACAGTTTGCAGGTCTCACAAAGAAAAACCTGCGCCGCGGCGACTGGCGCTTCCTGACAGAGCAGGAAGTGGATATGCTCCGCATGGGTGCTTTTGAGTAATAACGGTGGCACACCTTATTATATATAATATATACGGCGACACAAGACTAACACAATAAGGCTTCCTTTCAATGAAAAGAACAAAGATAATTGACGCACTTGCACAGAAAGACTTCGGCAAGGAGATAGACGTCAGAGGATGGGTGCGCACCCACCGCTCAAGCAAAGCAGTGGACTTCATCGCACTAAACGACGGCTCTACCATCAAAAACATACAGGTGGTGGTGGACCCGGGCAAGTTTGACGCGGAGACGCTGAAGCAGATAACGACCGGTTCCTGCATCCACGTAAAGGGAACACTGGTGGAAAGCCTCGGCAAAGGGCAGGAGTCAGAGATTCAGGCCACAGAGATAGAGATATACGGACTGTGCGGTAACGACTACCCCATGCAGAAAAAAGGACAGTCCTTCGAATACATGAGGCAGTATGCGCACCTCCGTCTGCGCACAAACACATTCGGAGCAGTGATGAGAATACGCCACAACATGGCGATGGCGATACACACCTACTTCCATGAGCATGGATATTTCTACTTCCACACACCGCTAATAACCGCCAGTGACTGCGAGGGCGCGGGCCAGATGTTCCAGGTTACGACGAAAAACCTGTACGACCTGAAGAAGAACGAGGATGGAAAGATAGACTATTCCGACGATTTCTTCGGCAAACAGACCTCCCTCACCGTGTCAGGACAGCTGGAAGGCGAGCTGGGAGCTACGGCACTCGGCGCCATTTACACCTTCGGACCAACGTTCCGCGCGGAAAATTCCAACACGCCAAGGCACCTTGCGGAGTTCTGGATGATAGAGCCTGAGGTGGCATTCATGGACCTTGACGAGCTGATGGACCTCGAAGAAGACTTCATTAAGTACTGCGTAAGGTGGGCATTGGACAACTGTAAGGACGATCTCGAGTTCCTTAACAAGATGATTGACAAAGGACTGCTGGAGCGTTTGCGTGGCATTCTCGACGCGGAATTTGTGCGCCTGCCATACACTGAGGGCATCCGCATACTGCAAGAAGCCATCAAGAACGGCAAGAAGTTTGAGTTCCCGTGCGAATGGGGCGACGACCTCGCTTCCGAACATGAACGCTATCTGGTGGAAGAATACTTCAAAAAACCCGTCATTATGACCAACTATCCGAAGGCAATAAAGGCCTTTTACATGAAGATTGACGAGGAAGAGTCTGGTTATAACGGCAAGAGCGGACAGACAGTGCAAGG
The DNA here is from genome assembly GCA_022773825.1 of Prevotella sp. Classification (GTDB taxonomy): domain Bacteria; phylum Bacteroidota; class Bacteroidia; order Bacteroidales; family Bacteroidaceae; genus Prevotella. The sequence continues at coordinate 61,887 of JALFOF010000009.1, read as the reverse complement.
CACCGACGTGCTGTTCCCGCAGATTGGCGAGATAATAGGCGGCTCAGTGCGCGAGGAGAGCTATGACAAACTGATGGGAGAGATAGAGGCTCGCAACATCCCGATGAAGGATATGGCATGGTATCTCGATACCCGCAGGTACGGTTCATGCCCACATGCCGGCTTCGGACTGGGCTTTGAGCGCCTCATTCTCTTCGTGACTGGTATGCAGAACATACGCGACGTGATACCATTCCCACGCACACCGAACAACGCTGAGTTCTAAAATACACGGTAAAACGGGAGTTAGCGACGCGCTAACCCTCCGTTTTACCGATACGAAATCACACCAATAATCACACCACTACATTCTACTAACAACTAAAACAGACTAAATGAGAAAACTATTACTCTATATCGCCACCATGATACTCGCCATAACGAGCTCCACAGCCAGTGCCGCCGTAGCGGTAACAGCTGCCAATGGCTGGTTTGAAAGCGGCTACGTGACATGGACTAAGGCAGAAGGACTGACGTACAACGTGTACGTTCAGAGCACCGCAGAGACGACATGGACCAAACTGGACACAGAACTCGTAAGGGAATATCCCACCTACGGGCGTGCTGACGCCGTGGGACTGAAGGCAGGACAGTACAGGTTCAAGGTGGTACCCGTGCAGGACGGCACCGAAATCACTGCCGACGCGACAGAGACAGAAGCCTTCACGGCGGCGCCACACGACCGCGGTGGCTTCGCGCACTTTAAGACAGCGTCCTCCACTTTCAATCCTTCCGACGGCGTTGGCGCATACAAAAACGACGGAACGCTGAAGGATAACGCCAAGGTGATATACGTAACGGCAAGCAATGCCAAGACCATCACCACCACGGTGAAGACTGGTTCCAAGGACACCAACATCACAGAGTGCACCGGTTTCCAAGCTATCATCGACGCATACCAGAAGGGTTACGACACTACACCTATCGCCTTCCGCATCATCGGCACTCTGAGGGCTGCCGATATGGACTCCTTCTCCAGCTCCGCCGAGGGTCTGCAGATAAAGGGAAAGAACGCTTACTCAGAACTGAACATAACCATTGAGGGCATAGGCAACGACGCAACGATACACGGTTTCGGCTTCCTGCTGCGCAACGCGTGCTCCGTTGAGTTGCGCAACTTCGCCATTATGTGGTGCATGGACGACGCCGTGTCAATGGACACAGACAACACCAACCTCTGGATACACAACCTCGACCTCTTCTATGGCAAACCAGGAAGTGAGTCAGACCAGAAGAAAGGCGACGGAACACTCGATATAAAGGGTGACTCAAAGTACACGACCATGTCGTACAACCACCTCTGGGACAGCGGAAAGGCAAGCCTCTGCGGCATGACTTCCGAAACGGGACCGAACTATATCACGTACCATCACAACTGGTTCGACCACTCCGACTCCCGTCATCCCCGCATCCGCACCATGTCAGTGCACGTGTATAACAACTACTACGATGGCAACTCCAAGTACGGCATCGGCGCTACCACGGGCTCAGACGTATTCGCTGAGAATAACTTCTTCCGCAACTGCAAGTACCCCATGCTCATTTCAAAGCAGGGTTCCGACATAAACAACGGCGTAGGCAGCAGCGATGACACCAAAGGCACGTTCTCAGGCGAGGACGGAGGCATCATCAAAGCCTACGGAAACGTGATGAGCGGACAGAAGAGCTTTGAGCCATACGTGGAGGGACACGCCACCTACGGCACGCACTTCGATGCCTACGTGGCGGCAAGCAAGGACGAGAAAGTACCCGCGACGGTAACGGCACTGCTCGGAGGCGACACATACAGCAACTTCGACACCGACCCCTCGCTGATGTATTCCAACTACACCATTGACAATGCCAACGATGTGCCAGGCATAGTACAGGGCAACCTCGGCGCAGGGCGATGCCAACACGGCGACTTCTCATGGACTTTCGACAGCAGCGAAGACAGCAACGACGCTGTGATAGAGGCACTCTCCGCAGCCATCAACGCCTACACCCCGACGCTTATAGGCATCTATGGCGGCATCACCACTGGCGGAGACACCCCCGAGGAGCCTGACCCGGAACCGGGAACAGACCCCGACCCGGAAGAGCCGTCAGAGCCTGGCGACGCTGACGCTGCCACAATGTACAGCTTCAGCGTGTCCGGACCAGTACAAGCGGCAGAAGTTGACGGCGTAGCACAGAACTACAGCGACCCCATTGCCACCACCGGCGGAACGTTCACCTACGGCAATGTGGCGAAGATAGAGGCGAGCCAGCACTCCAGCACCGGCTACGGCATGAAGCTCGACGGCAATGCCAGCGCCACAAGCACCAAGTATGCACTCATCAACCTCAACGCGCCGCTGAAGGCAGGCGACAAAATCACGCTGACGTGTTACGCCACCTCCACACCGACAGCAGAGAAACCATACGGCATCAGCATATATGGTGACCCCGCGGGCGCAGCCCTCGCCAGCGTCAACAGCACGCTGAAGAACACCGAGGAGGCACTGACCATCACGGTACCCGCCGCCCTCGAAGGCGCAACCTCTTTCTACCTCTTCCGCAACGTAGGCTACTCCGTGTACTTTACCGGCGTAACCGTGAAGCGAAGCGCAACGGCTGCCGACGGCATCAAAGCGGCGGCGAAGGGCGACAGCGACGCCGTATATGACCTGTCAGGCAGGAAAGTCACCAACATTGCCAAGGGACAGCTGTACATAAAGAGCGGAAAGACATTCATAGCACAATAGAAAGTCACACAAAATACGACAAACGCTATTTTTAGAAGAATGTAATTAACATCAATTACATTAGTTGTACACAACATGTGGACCCACTCGCAAGTGATTGTAGGTGGGTCTTTTTTTGTGTGTTAAATATTGAAACCACCTTAAACCTTTCGCGACACCGCGCGTCATATAGTCAGAACGTTCTGAGAACACAACGCTTACAATAACCCCAAAACAAGAAAACGCATACGACTATGAAGAAGATTATCATCGCGCTTATGTGCGCCACCATGACCCTTGCAACGTCAGCGCAGCCCGCCAACTGCGACAAAGCGTGCCAGGATAAACCGAAACAAGAGTGCTGCGGCACACCTTGCCAAACTAACGCAGGCAGCCAGTGCCGCCGCCAGATGCCAATGGCACGCCAAATGAAGCAGAAAACGCAGCGACAGGGCATGAGCGACATGGTTATCAATATGCAAGCCATACGCTCCATAGGCCTTGACAGCACGAAAGTGCAGGCCGTAAAAGAGCTGAAACGCAAGAAGGCAGGCGAGATGCGTGAGATGCTGCAAGCCATGCGCCCGGCAAAGGCAGAGGCACCAGCGGCTCCCGCGACAGCTGACAAGAAGGACAAGAAGTCCGACAAGAAGAAGATCAAGAAGGAAGAGAAGGGCAACGCGCAGAAGGACGCCGCCGCAAAAGCTGACGACCGCAAAGCACAGCGCCAGCAGTTCATGGCAAAGCAGAAAGAGAACAGAGAGAAGATACAGGCCTTTATGAAAGGCTATCGCTCAGAACTGCGCACCCTCCTCGGCGACGAGAAGTACATAGAGTACCTCGAAAAGCTCGCCACACAGCGCCAGCAGCCACAGAAGTGGCAACAGCCAAGGCAGCACAAGCACCGCGGGGCACGCCGATAACGCCACGAAAAATGGTACAACACAGAGAAACAAGGTAATGGATAAATAGGATAATGTTAGTCCTCGCCACATGCACGGCACTACAAACACGATGCCGTCACCATGGGGCGAGGATTTTTTTGCACCCACACGCCGCCATAACACCATGCCACGCCACTACAAGTTATTATAAGTGCGCGCGCGACAGATAAACGTCAGACACGCTTGCACAATCAAAGAAAAAGCAGTACCTTTGCAAACAGCGATGCCAACGTAGCGCACCGACGCCCCACAAGCCTTACGCCGGGCATAGAAACCAATGACGACACCGATGAAAAAGATATGCTACATCATAGCGATGCGTGCCGAGGCACAACCGCTGACAGAACACTTCGCGCTCCGCCACGCCCCCGACTTCTTCGCTCCCCTGCCCTGCCAGCTCTACCGCGGCACCGTGGGCGAGGCGGAAATATACGTGGTACACAACGGAAGGCAGCATGACCGCGACCTCATAGGCTGCGAGGCAGCCGCCATCACCACCATGGCAGCCATAGAACGCCTGCGCCCCGACATTGTAATCAGCAGCGGCACCTGCGGCGCATGGCAACGGTACGGCGCGGAGGTGGGGCGCGTATATCTCGGCAGCGGCGTGATGTTCCACGACCGCCGCGTGCCCGGCGACAACGAATGGGCCACACAAGGGCTCGGCAACTACCCCGTATGGCAGGGCACGGCAGCCCTCGCGCAACGCCTCGGCATGGCGACGGGCAAGGTGACGACAGGCTCCTCCTTCGACATGACGGCGGAAGAAGAAGCCATAATAGACCAAAACGGCGGACGACTGAAAGAGATGGAAGGCGCGGCGGTAGGCTTCGTCTGCAGCCTCTTCTCCACTCCACTGCTCCTTGTGAAAGCAGTGACAAACCTGCGCGACGCCGAAACCGACGACATGGAAACCTTCCAAACCAACCTGCGCCGCGCCTCAACAGCACTGATGGAAGCCAACGCAAAGATAGTGGAAGAACTCGTGAAAAACAAAAGCAATGCGATTACAAAGTAAAAGCATAGCTATCACAATGTAAAAGCATAGCTATTGCACGGTAATCTCTATGCTTTTACACAACCCGCGCCACCACACACCGACACGCCGGCAAACAACCGTCAACGATACAAAAACACTCTCCCACAGCAGTTCCCTAACTCCCACTTGCCCACGCTATTAGTCTTCCCGAGTGATTTCTTGTTAAAAATATTTAACTACACTTCCTTGCCATAGCAAAAGTTTCCGTATTCCAGAAAAATGTAGTAATTTTGCACCCGCTTAGCACGAAAGGCAAAGCTGCATTCGGGTGATGACAGTGCAATTAAGTGGTTGGGGCACCGCTCATCAGAAGGATGTAATAGTCAAGAACTAACCATCAACCACACCAACAACATCATGTATTTAGACAGCACAAAGAAGACTGAGATCTTTGGACAGTACGGCAAGTCAGCAACAGACACAGGCTCAGCAGAGAGCCAGATTGCTCTTTTCACCTTCCGCATCAAGCACCTCACGGAGCACTTGAAGAGTAATCACAAGGATTTCAAGACAGCACGCAGCCTCACACAGCTCGTAGGCAAGCGCCGCGCACTCCTTGATTACCTCTACAACCGCGACATCAACCGCTACCGTGCCATCATCAAGGCTCTCGGTCTGCGTAAGTAAGCAAACACCCTTATTGCGCAGAAAAGCAACGAAACAGGCCGAATCCCGCATGAGCTACATTGTCGCTTATGTGGGATTCTCCGATTATAAGACAACAAAAACAACACACGGTTCCCGCAAAGCCGCCTTACAAACCACAACATCATGTACCTTTTCACCTCAGAATCAGTTTCAGAAGGCCACCCAGACAAGGTGGCCGACCAGATTAGCGACGCACTACTGGACCAGTTCCTCGCATACGACAGCAAGTCACACTGCGCAATAGAAACCTTCGTGACCACGGGACAGGTGGTGCTCATGGGCGAAGTAACATCCGAGGCATACATTGACCTGCAAACCATAGCACGCAGAACAATCAACCGCATAGGCTACACCAAGTCCGAATACCAGTTCGACGGCAATTCCTGCGGCATACTCTCAGCCATACACGAGCAGAGCCAGGACATCAACCGAGGCGTGTCAAGGGCGGAAGAGGAACAACAGGGAGCCGGAGACCAAGGCATGATGTTCGGCTACGCCACCAACGAGACCGACCGATACATACCAGTGACGCTGGATTTGGCACACCTGCTGATGAAAACCCTTGCCGACATACGACGCGAGGGCAAAGTGATGACATACCTCAGACCAGACTCCAAGTCGCAGGTGACAGTGGAATACAGCGACAACGGCGTGCCACAGCGCATTGACACCATAGTAGTATCAACACAGCACGACGAGTTTGACGCCGACGAACCCATGCTGGCAAAAATCAAGGAGGACGTGATAAACATTCTCATACCACGCGTCAAGGCACAGTTGCAGGACGAAAAGATGCTGAAACTCTTCAACGACGACATAAAATACTTCGTCAACCCCACGGGAAAGTTCGTCATCGGCGGCCCACACGGCGACACCGGACTGACGGGACGCAAGATAATAGTGGACACCTACGGCGGTCGTGGCGCGCACGGCGGCGGAGCCTTCTCCGGCAAAGACCCCTCAAAGGTGGACCGCTCAGCAGCCTACGCGGCACGTTACGTAGCCAAAAACCTCGTGGCAGCAGGCGTGGCAGACGAGATACTGGTACAGCTGAGCTACGCAATAGGCGTGGCAGAACCCGTCAGCATATACGTAAACACCTACGGCAAGAGCCATGTCGGGATGACAGACGGCGAAATTGCCGCCAAGCTCAAGACACTGTTTGACTTCCGTCCCAAGGCAATAGAACGCACACTGAAGCTCCGTCAGCCCATGTACGTGGAGACAGCAGCCTACGGACACGTAGGGCGTATGCCACACACAATAAAGAAAACCTTTACCTCCGCATACCACCAGACAAAGGAAATAGAGGTGGAACTGTTCACATGGGAGAAACTTGACCTCGTGGAGAAGTTCAAAAAAGAATTCAAGTAAACACGAAATTGACTGTCAGGGACACGATATACAGGGAGTCTTACTTCAAAGGCACACCCTTCTTCCACGAAGAAATACCCGCAGGAAGGTTGGGCGTGGCAGGCGACCCCGTGCCCTACTCACTGGTAAACGACAGCCTCGTGACCATGGCGCTGATGCTCTGCATAATCGTTTCCATGATTACCATGGCACAATCGTGGCGCCTGATACGCTTCCAGACGAAGAACCTTTTCCGCATGCCACGAGAGAACTCGGCGGAAATGCGCGAGACAGCCAACGAGATGCAATACCAAACGTATTTCTGCCTGCAAGGAGTGATACTGCTGGGCATACTCGCCTACTCCGTCACCGCGCACTACACCAACAGCGACTACACGCTCGGACACTACGCCACACTGGGCATCTTCTGCGCCATCTTCGCGGCATACTACACCGTACGCGAGCTATTGATGCTGATAGTACACGGAGTGTTCTTCGAAAAACGCCAAAGACACCTCGACAACATATCGAGACTCTACCTCATGGCGGTACAAGGCGCGCTGCTACTGCCGCTCACCCTGCTGCACATCTACTTCCAACTGAGCGCGGAAACCACACTGAAGCTGCTCGCGGTGACGCTCGCAGCGACGCTGGCACTACGCTTTTACAAGTCGTACAACATCTTTTTCCGCAAGAAAAACGCCATATTGCAGTTTTTTTTGTACCTTTGCACCCTGGAAGCCGTGCCCCTCGCCTTACTGACAGGAATAATATTTGTCGTAGCTATCTATTTGACACAAAACATATAGGAAGAAACCTATGGTAAAAAAGATTCTGGTATCACAGCCAAAACCCACCAGCGACAAGTCGCCCTACTATGACATAGCGCGTGACTTCGACGTAGAATTAGTGTTCAGACCATTCATCAAGGTCGAAGGAATGACGCAACAAGAGTTCCGAAAGCAAAAGGTCAACATCCCGGACTATACCGCTATCGTGTTCACCTCACGCCATGCGATAGACCATTTCTTCCAGTTGACAAAGGAAATGCGCATCACCATGCCCGAGACCACAAAGTACTTCTGCGTCACAGAGACCATAGCACTCTACATACAGAAGTACGCTCCATACCGTAAACGCAAGATATTCTTCGGCGAAACGGGCAAGATAGACGACCTGTTGCCCGCCATGACGAAGCACAAGACGGAGAAATACCTCGTGCCAATGAGCGATGTGGCGAACGATACCATAACGAAACTGCTGGATTCCAAGGACCTCAAGCACAAGGAATGTGTGATGTACCGCACGGTGAGCAACAACTTCACCGAGGAAGAGAAAAAGAATTTCGACTACGACATGGCGATATTCTTCTCTCCTGCCGGCATAAAAGCACTGCATGAGGACTTCCCTGACATGAAGCCCGGTGACATAAAGATAGCCACTTTCGGCCCCGCTACGGCAAAAGCAGTAAGAGAAATGGGACTGAGCCTTGCCCTCGAAGCACCCACTGAGAGGTATCCCTCAATGACAGGAGCACTAAGGCACTTCCTGCAAGAGGAGGAAGAATAAGGCAAAAGAAAAGGAACGACAGGGCAAAAGACAAGCTATCCATGGACAAAAAAAACGCTTTGCCAAAGTCACAGAGACTCTGCAGCCGACTGCTCATCGACAGGTTGTTCCAGCCTGGCGGCAGCAAATCGTTCGCGGCATACCCCCTGCGACTCGTGATATGCACCGTGGAGGGCGGGGAGAACCAACTGCTCATCTCGGTGCCGAAGCGTAATTTCAGGCACGCCGTAGATAGAAACCGCGTCAAAAGGCAAGTGCGCGAGGCGTACAGAACCAACAAACACCTGCTCACCACGCCCGCCGGCACCAGCGCTGTCATGGCATTCATCTGGCTGGACAGCCGTCATCACACCACGGAGAAGGTCGCGGCAAAGGTCCGCAACCTGCTGAAGAGAGCCTCAGAGAGCCTATGCGCAGACTGATTACCACACTGTTGCTGCTGCCGATACTCTTCTATCAGAGGTGCATCAGCCCCTTTACGCCGCCCTCCTGCCGCTTCGCACCAACCTGTTCAGAGTACGCACGCCAGGCAATAACGAAGCACGGGCCGCTGAAAGGACTGTGGCTGGCGCTGAAACGCCTGCTGAGATGCCACCCATGGGGCGGCTCCGGCTATGACCCCGTGCCGTGAACACGCGGCAAAGGCATTACAAACCCGACATAGAAAAACAAACAATACAACGATGAAGAACTTTATAGAAGAACTGAAATGGCGCGGTATGCTCGCACAGGTCATGCCGGGAGCAGAGGAACTGCTGCAAAAGGAGATGGTCACCGCATACCTCGGAACCGACCCTACCGCCGATTCCCTGCACATAGGACACCTCTGCGGCATCATGATGTTGCGCCACTTGCAGCGCTGCGGACATAAACCCATCATCCTCGTGGGTGGTGCCACGGGCATGATTGGCGACCCCTCAGGCAAGTCTCAGGAGCGTAACCTGCTCGACACGGAGACACTTTACCACAACCAAGAGTGCATAAAGGCGCAGGTTGCCAAGTTCCTTGACTTCGAAGCAGAAGGTCCTAACGCCGCCGAGATGGTCAACAACTACGACTGGATGAAGGATTTCACCTTCTTAGACTTCGCCCGTACCGTCGGAAAGCATATCACAGTGAACTACATGATGGCAAAAGACTCCGTGCAACAGCGCCTCAACGGCACCGCCCGCGACGGTCTTTCATTCACGGAATTCACCTACCAGCTGCTTCAGGGCTACGACTTCCTCCACCTCTTCCAGACAAAGAACTGCAAGATGCAGCTCGGAGGCAACGACCAGTGGGGCAACATGACCACGGGAACAGAGCTCATCCGCCGCACCCTCGGCAACGATAAGGAGGCGTACGCCCTCACCTGCCCCCTCATTACCAAGGCCGACGGCAAGAAATTCGGCAAGACCGAGAGCGGAAATATATGGCTTGACCGCAACCGTACCTCACCTTACAAGTTCTACCAGTTCTGGCTTAACGTCAGCGACGATGACGCGGAGAAGTACATTAAGATATTCACCTCGCTTGAGAAAGAGACCATTGACGCCCTCGTGGAGGAGCACAAGCAAGACCCCGGCCGCCGCATCCTGCAAAAGAGGCTCGCCCAGGAGGTCACGGTGATGGTACATTCGCAGGCCGACTACGACATGGCCGTGGAGGCAAGCGGCATCCTTTTCGGCAAGAGCACCAAGGAAAGCCTTGAGAAACTCGACGAGCAGACCTTCCTTGATGTGTTCGAAGGCGTGGAAACCTTCACCGTCCCGGCAGACCGTCTCGGGCAGCCGGCGATAGAGTTCTTCACCGCCGACGACTGCAAGGTGTTCCCCTCAAAGGGCGAAATGCGCAAGATGGTACAGGGAGGAGGCGTGTCGCTCAACAAAGAAAAGCTGACAGACCAGAACCGCCCCGTGACTTCCACCGACCTGATAGGCGGAAAATACATCCTGGCACAGCGCGGAAAGAAAAACTACTTCCTCGTGACAGTGAAGTAATGCCTGTCGCCGCGCAATTCAAGGAAAAGGCGATTATTTAGTTATTGGGAGTCAAAAAAAACGCCGAAATATTTGGTGATATAAGAAATTCTCACTAACTTTGCAAACGCTTTCGGCGGCATACGCCGTGCGGAAGTCATAACAACAGATGATTGTCGTATGGTGTAATGGTAGCACAACAGGTTTTGGTTCTGTTTGTCGTGGTTCGAGTCCGCGTACGACAACATCAAAAAATCGCGGGAGGAGCACTTGCTTCTCCCGCGTTTTTTTATTCCCGCACTTCTGTTCCCTCCCCACAGTGCGCCCTTGTCGCCTCACCCAACGCGGCTAACAATATGCGGCGACGCCATAACAGCAACGGTGACGGCGAAGCAAACGGCAGGCACGCCGAGGTTGTCAGCCCCCCACCCGGCGATGGTACATTCCGGTATATACACCAAAGCATAGCTATTGCGTCGCAATAGCTATGCTTTGGTCATGTAATCACTATGCTTTTACGCCGTAATGGCAGCCATTTAGCGGCGTAATAGCAACGGCATTGTTTTCATAGCACCTAACCGTCACATTATCAAGCAAATGCCATAGCAGGGACAGATGATGCAAGAAATGGTAAATTCGCGCCCCTGTAAGGGGCATATATCATAGGATAGGGGCTTGCCCCTGTCTGAGTTCACGGTCTTTTCCCGCCACGCCCCTGTAAGGGGCTCATAGCAATACGGTGCGTTGCGTCCTATCTGTTATGCGCACCGTAAGCTATCCGTCGCTTCTGGAAGTCGTCAGCACGCCGCTCGGAGTCTGCCGACAGCTTGCCGTTGATGTATTTCTCCATCATCAAGGCACCGATAGGCACACCGTAGTCGGCGCCGAAGCCGCCGTTCTCCACGTACACCGCTATGGCAATCTTGGGGTTATCCATCGGCGCGAAGCCCATGAAGACGGAGTGGTCCTGCCCGCGGTTCTGCGCCGTACCCGTCTTTCCGCATACGAGGTAGTCGGCACGATTGGCGGCGCGGCACGTACCCTTCACCACGGAGGAGCGCATTCCCGCCACGACCCAGTCGTATGACTGCCGTGAGGCGAGGGTGTAGTGCCTGGTGGTGAACGCGCTGTCGAGCGGTTCGCCCTCCACCTGCTTCACCACGTGCGGCGTTATATAGTATCCGCGGTTGGCTATCGTCGCCCCGAGGTTGGCTATCTGCAGGGGTGTGAGGTTTACCTCACCCTGTCCTATGGATATGGAGATGATGGTAAGTCCGTTCCACGAGCCTTTGTAAGCATTGTCATAATAGTCGCCGTTGGGTATCAGTCCGCGCTTTTCGCCTGGCAGGTCGATGCCGAGCCTGTAGCCGAAGCCCATGGAGACCATGTAGTCGCGCCAGCGGTTCATGGCAATCAGTGGCTTACCGTACTTGCTACGGTTGCCTATCATGTAGTACAGTCCCCAGCAGAAGTAGGCGTTGCAGGAGGTGGAGAGGGCATCCACCATCGCGATGGGAGAGCTGTGACCGTGGCATCCCACGTGCAGTCCGCGGTAAAAGAAGCCGTGATAACATGGAAAGGCGGTCTGCGGCGTTACAATGCCTTCGGTAAGGAATGTCAATGCCTGACTGGTCTTGAAGGTGGAGCCCGGCGGATACTGTCCCATGATGCTGCGGTTGAGCAGCGGTTTCCAGCTGTTGCGCTGCAAGGCGAGGTGGTTCTTGCCACGCTTGCGTCCCACCATGATGCGAGGGTCATAAGTTGGCGAGGACACCATGCACAGTACCTCGCCCGTGGCGGGCTCTATCGCCACGATACTGCCTATCTTTCCCTCCATAAGTCGCTCGCCAAGGGCTTGCAGCTCCACGTCGATGGAGAGGGTGAGGGCCTTTCCTGCCACGGGTTTCCTGTCGAGCTTGCCGTTCTGGTAGCGGCCCTTGATGCGACCACGGGCATCGCGCAGCAGTATCTGCATTCCCTTAACGCCACGCAGTTGCTTCTCATAGTAACGCTCCACGCCGAGCTTGCCGATGTAGTCGCCGCGCATATAGTAGTCGTCGTCCTCGATGTCACCCTGCGACACCTCCGCCACGTCGCCGAGAACGTGCGCCGCGTAGGGGTACTGGTACTGGCGTATGGTGCGCCGTTGTATGTAGAAACCGGGGAAGCGGAACAGCTTTTCGCGGAAGACGGAGAAGTCCATCTCGTCGAGTTGGGTCATAAACACCTGCTGGGTGAAGCGCGAGTAACCGGGGTTCTTGTTGCGGTCCTTTATGTCCGCCATGCGTTTGTCGAAGTATTCGCGCGTTATGCCGAGGGCATCACACAGCTCCAACGTGTCTATGCGGCCCTTCGTCTCGTTCATAACCACCATGATGTCGTAAGACGGTTGGTTATATACCAGCAGCTTCTTATTGCGGTCGTAGATGACACCACGCGCCGGATACTCCACTTTCTTTAAGAAGGCATTGGAGTCGGCACTCTTGCGGTAGTCGTCGCTCATGATTTGGAGCATGAATAGGCGCACGATATATATCACAACGATAAGTATCGCTATGCCACTAATGACGTGCCGCCTATTTGAAAGCTCTGATGTCATGACCTGCGGAGGCTGTCAATGGTGAGGATTAAGACTAATGTGAGAATAAGGCTGCCTGCAATACTCTCCACCCACAGCAGCCAATGGACGAAGGAAAACGCCTCAAGCGAGAAGAAAACGATGCAATAGCATAGCGTAAGAAAGAAGGCGTAAGAAAGGTATTTGCCGAAACCCATGGTTGAGACTGAGGGTCTGAAGGCGGGGTCGTCTTCCTTTTTGAGATACAACTCAAGGAGGTAGGGCTGCAAGAAGCCCACGAAGGTGAGGGAAGCGGCTGCCAGTCCCGGCGTGTTGGTAAACATATCCACCGCCAGGCCCATGCAAAAACATAGCAATAACTGCGCCCAGCGAGGGTAACCACGCTGGAACAGCAGTGGCAGATATACGTAAAGCAACGGCGTTGCCACACCGAAGATGTGGATATGGTTCAGGAACAGCGCCTGCACCAGACTGAAAGCTATGATGAGTAGGGCGTATCGCATGAGACCAGTGTGTTGGTTAGTTCTTGCTTTTGTATAGAGAATCCTGCGCCGCGCGAAGCACGTCGAGCTGCTCACGCATAGCGCTATTGTCAACAACGTACACGTCGCGCAGGTTGGCGAAGTCGGTATATAGCTGCACTTGCAGCCGGTACGACACGCCGTCGCTGGAGTTATACACGTGAAGTATCTTGCCTACGGCCACGCCCTCGGGGAAAACGGAGGAGTAACCCGATGTCACCACGCGCTCATAGAGCTTAAATCGCGCATGGCGGGGTATGTCATCGACGTAAGCGAGGTTGCTATATCCGCCCTCCCAGTGCAGGTATCCGAAGTAACCGCGGCGCTCTATCTTGCAACTTATGCTGGACTGGCTCGACAATGCCGGTATCACCACGGAGTAATGCCTGCCCGCCATATACACTATGCCTACCACTCCATGCCCTGATACGACGCCCATGTCCTTGCGAACGCCGTCTGCCTCGCCCTTGTTTATGGTCATAAGGTTGTCCTTTTTGTGCACGGTGTTTGACACAACCTGCGCCGGTATCAGCTTGTAGGGTGTGGGATTGCTCAGTGCTGACAGCGTTGTGGAGTCCATACCGTCACGCTCCAAGGCGGCAGAGAGCTCCTTTACCTGCTGCTCCAGATAGACATTGCGGCGCGAGAGCTGCTCGTTGAGCCTCGTAAGGGAGAAGAATGACTGTATCTTTGCCTCGCCTTCGTACACCAGCCCTGCCATACTGTTGGCGCTTGACACCCATACAGAGCCCTGATAGCTGTTGTAATTGAACAGCAGGACTATGCTCACCGCCTCCAATGCGATGAAGATGAACCAATGGTAGTGTGATAATATGAAGTCAATGAGGTTGCGCATGCTGTGGGATGTGGGTGTCAACAATCAGTAATTGAGAACTGAAGAGTCTGGTTACCGGCTTTATGGCTGGCACGTTTCGTTGCCGTCCCGCCCTGACTTGCTACTGGTAACCACATTCTTCAGTCCTCAATCCGTGGTGTTTGGTTATGGATGACCGCGCTATCGCATCAGGAAGGAGAAGTTGCCGATATTCTTCAGCGCCACTCCGGCTCCCTTTGCCACGCTGCGTAGCGGGTCTTCGGCAATGTGGAACGGTATGCCTATCTTGGCTTGCAGTCTCCTGTCGAGTCCTCGCAGCAGTGCTCCGCCGCCGCTAAGGTATATTCCGTTCTTCACAATGTCGGCGTAAAGCTCCGGCGGTGTGTTCTCCAAAGCCGAGAGAACGGCATTCTCCACCTTTGCCACCGTTTTGTCAATACAGTGCGCTATCTCCTGATAACACACGGGAACCTCCATCGGCAGCGCGGTAATACGGTTCGGACCGTGCACTATATAGTCCTGCGGAGCCTCGTCGCCGAGGTCGGTAAGCGCGGAACCAACGTTTATTTTTATTCTTTCCGCCATGCGTTCAGACACTTTCACGTTGTGCTGACGAGCCATGTACTCCTGTATGTCGGCGGTAAGCTCATCGCCTGCCACGCGGATGGAGTTGTTGCTGACGATGCCGCCGAGTGATATTACGGCGATTTCGGTGGACCCTCCGCCGATATCCACTATCATATTACCTTCCGGTGCCTCCACATCTATGCCGATGCCTATGGCTGCCGCCATCGGCTCGAAGATGAGATACACGTCGCGTCCGTCCGCGTGCTCGGCGGAGTCGCGTACTGCTCTCAGCTCCACCTCGGTGGACCCGGAGGGTACTCCGATAACCATACGGAGGGAAGGCGAGAACAGATGACGCCCTGTATGCACCATCTTGATTAGTCCGCGCATCATCATCTCGCAGGCGGAGAAGTCGGCTATGACGCCATCGCGCAGCGGTCGCACCGTTTTGATGCGGTCATTGGTCTTCTCATACATGCTTTTGGCACGCTCACCCACCGCGATCATCTGGTTGGTGTCACGGTCTATCGCTACTACGGAGGGCTGGTCCACCACTATTTTGTCGCCGGACATGATGATGGTGTTGGCCGTTCCGAGGTCAATGGCTATTTCTTGTACGAAGGAAAAGAAACCCATAATTTGTCTATCCTGATGTTATGACGGCGTGGCAGCGCTCTTTGCGCGTCCGCCTTTGGTTGTTTACTTACCGGTTTTTGCAAACCATGCGTTGATGGCAGTGTCGTAATGTGAGCTTACTCCGAAGGCGCGTGTAGCGAACTCGCGGCGTTCCTCTATGCTTGTTTCCGCGCCTTTCTTGTTGAGTATGTCGAGCAATACGCCATACTCTGCCTTTGACGGCACTATCACCACGTCCTTGAAGTTCTTCGCCCCGGCACGTATCAGCGAGATACCGCCTATGTCTATCTTCTCTATGATGTCGGCCTCGCTTGCCCCGCTCGCCACTGTCTGCTCGAAGGGGTACAGGTCCACTATAACGAGGTCTATTTCCGGGATTTCGTATTTCGCCATCTGGTCAAGGTCACCCTGCAGCTCTCTGCGTCCGAGTATGCCGCCAAAAATCTTCGGGTGCAGCGTCTTCACGCGACCGCCGAGTATTGATGGGTATGTGGTAACGTTCTCAACAGCCTCGCACTCGAAGCCGAGAGACTCTATAAACTTCTGTGTTCCACCCGTGGAAAGGAACTTCACGCCCTCCTCGTTCAACTTCTTCAACAACTCGTCAAGGCCGTCTTTGTGGAAGACACTTACGAGAGCCGTCTTGATTTTCTTTGTTTCTGCCATTGTCGTAATATGATAAATATTAGAGGTTTGGTGGTTCCGCTGCCCAGACTCCATGCTTGTGCGCCGCCAGCGCGTAATGAAACGGCAGGATAACGGAACAACTGTTTTGGCTGCAAAGTTAGTAAAAAATCGCTAAAGAGCCAAATTTTTGCACCTTAATTAATTATATCGGGCGAAAAGTTGACGCATTTATTGTCTGTTACTGATAAAAGTGCTACCTTTGCAGCACCAACCAACCCACCTTACACCTATGCTAAGACTTCCCACTCTTGCCGGGTGCATGGCTGTCGTGCTGGCTTTTCTGCCTATGGCAGCAGTGCCATCATGCGGCCAGCAGAAAGGCAAGGCATCCTATTATTCGCGCCGCGCCAACGGCGTGCGTACCAGTAGCGGAGTGCGTTTCAACAACGACTCGCTGGTATGTGCCCACCGCACGCACCCTTTTGGCACGCTGCTCAACGTCAAGAACCCCGCCAACGGCAAGGAGGTGGTGGTGAAAGTCATTGACAGGGGGCCGCACACCAAGGGCAGGGTGATAGACCTGTCATACGAGGCGGCACGCAGGCTCGGCATACTCGCAGCGGGAGTGGCGCTGGTGGAGGTGTCGGTCTATGAGGAGTTGCACGTGCCATTCAAGCAGAATGAGGCGTCCACGCCGGAGATAGACCTCGAGCTGCCCGCGCCGAACGAGGACTTCGGGCTGAGACCGGAATGGCAGAGGGACAGGAAACCATAGCCGAAACATATCACAAAGACAGCGATGAAAGAGTACACCGACGCCGAACTGGCGCAGATACTTGACAAAGACATATTCCACAAGATTTCCGCCGCGGCCGACGAGCTGCGGCTTGACTGCTATGTCGTGGGCGGATACGTCCGCGACATTTTTCTTGAACGCCCCTCAGACGATATCGACTGCGTGGTGGTAGGCTCCGGAATAGCCGTGGCACGCCGTCTGGCTGCCATGCTCGGAAGGCGCGCCCACCTCTCAGTGTTCAAGAACTTCGGCACCGCGCAGGTGAAGTATTACCCGCCGGGGGTGCGCTATAACCCCGAGAACCCTGACGAGGGCGCTGTGGAAGTGGAGTTCGTGGGGGCGCGCAAGGAGAGCTACCAGCGTGACTCACGCAAGCCTATAGTGGAGGACGGCACACTGGAGGACGACCAGAACCGCCGCGACTTCACCATCAACGCCATGGCGATATGCCTCAACAAAGACCGTTTCGGACAACTCGTGGACCCCTTCGGAGGACTCGACGACCTGTGGGACGGCATCATACGCACGCCGCTCGACCCCGACGTCACCTTCAGCGACGACCCGCTGCGCATGCTGCGCTGCATACGTTTCGCCACGAGGCTGCGCTTCATAATAGAAGACGAGACCTTCGACGCACTGGGACGCAACGCGCACCGCCTGGACATAATCAGCGCGGAGCGCATCAACGAGGAGCTGAACAAGATACTCCTCACCGCCACCCCCTCCCTCGGTTTCGTGGACTTGCAGCGCGCCGGACTGCTGGAGCGCATCCTCCCCGAGCTATCACTCATGGACATGGTGGAGACACGCAACGGTAAAGCCCACAAAAACAATTTCTACCACACACTCGAAGTGCTCGACAACGTGGCGAAAGCCAGCCCCAACCTCTGGTTGCGATGGGCGGCACTGCTCCACGACATCGGTAAGCCGCGGAGCAAACGGTGGGACAATCAGCAGGGATGGACGTTCCACGCCCACAACACCATCGGCGCGAAGATGGTGCCAGCCATCTTCCGCCGCCTCAAACTGCCGCTCGACACGAAGCTGAAATACGTTGAGAAGATGGTGGAGATGCACATGAGGCCCACCGCCATAGCCGACAACGAGGTGACCGACAGCGCCGTGCGACGACTCGTCAACGATGCCGGCGACGACATCAGCGACCTCATGCTGCTTTGCGAGGCCGACATCACCAGCAAGAACCAAGTGCGCAAACAGCGTTTCCTCGACAACTACCAGCTCCTCCGCGAGAAAATAGAAGACCTCAAACAGCGCGACTTCAAACGCCTGTTGCAGCCCGTAATAGACGGCAATGAGATAATGCGGCTCTTCGGACTGAAGCCCTCGCGCGAGGTGGGGCAGCTGAAGACGTACCTCAAGGACGCCGTGCTCGACAACCAAGTGGAGAACGAGCGCGAGCCGCTCATGCAGCTACTCATGCAAAAGGCTGGGGAGATGGGCATAACGCCTACCAACGAATAGCACGCCCACCCCTTGAGACGTGACACCCTTCGCATATAGCAGACACCACACTACAGGCGGCACGGCAGGACGACACCGCAGGGCTCGCCGCGGCAACACATTCGCCGCACGACGCAAAAGCATAGAGATTACCTGGTAAAAGCATAGCGATTACAAGACAAAAGCATAGCGATTACCCAGTAATCGCTATGCTTTTGTTTTACGAGGGCGGCGCCGCCTCACGGGCAGGGCAGCCTTGATGCTGGCATAAAAAAAACTTGCAAACAACCGTCTGAACGTTTCAGACCTGCTGTTTGCAAGTTTTGTCGGGATGACCAGACTCGAACTGGCGACCACACGCCCCCCAGACGCGTACGCTAACCAACTGCGCCACATCCCGATTGCGGCGGGAGACACGGGCTACGGAAAGCCCCTCCTCCGTTTTGCGAGTGCAAAGTTACATAGAATTTCTGAGCCTGCCAAATCTTTTGCGACCTTTTTGATGAAAAAATGTGAAATAGAGAAAATTTATATGATATTGTTTGCTGATATGCGAAAGATGTCGTAATTTTGTCTTACAGATAAACACCATTTGACACAATGCAATATATACTGACCGCACCTCGCAGCATAAACTGTGAAATAACGCTTCCGGCATCGAAGAGTATCAGCAACCGTGCGCTCGCCATCAGTGCCCTGGCAGGGGGAGGGGAACGTCCCGAGAACCTGAGCCGGTGCGACGACACCGACGTTATGGTGGCGGCGTTGCGCGATATGCCCTACGAGATTGACGTGAAGGCGGCGGGCACGGCAATGCGTTTCACTACGGCACTGCTGGCCGTAGGTAGCGGCGAACACGTCATAACGGGTACGGAGCGCATGAAGCACCGCCCCGTCTCCGTGTTGGTGGAGGCGCTAAGGGACCTCGGAGCAGAGATAGAATACATGGGTGAGGAAGGGTTTCCGCCACTGAAAGTAAGGGGAAAGCAGCTGGACGGAGGCAGGCTCGACATAGCGGGCAACGTGTCTTCGCAGTATATCTCCGCACTGCTGATGATAGGGCCGGTGATGAAGAACGGACTGACGCTGCACCTCACGGGCGAGATAATATCGCGCCCGTACATAGACCTCACTATATGCACCATGCAGGAGTATGGAGCGGACGTGGAATGGGAAGATTCTTCCACCATAGTGGTGAAGCCGCAGCCGTACAAAGCGGTGCCATTCTTCATTGAGAACGACTGGAGCGCATCGTCATATTGGTATGAGATGCTCGCGTTGCTGGGCGACAGCGACAGCGAAGTGCGCCTGCCCGGACTGACGGACGGCAGCAGGCAGGGCGACTCCGCCATACGATACATCTTTATGATGCTCGGTATCAAGACGAAATTCGGCGAGAAGGGGCAGCGCAAGCCTACCACCGTGACGCTGAAGGCGCAACGCATGACACTGCCAAGGTTTGACTTTGACTTCGTGAACCAGCCCGACCTGGCGCAGACAGTGGTAGTGACGACGGCACTGCTGGGCGTGCCTTTCCGCTTCACCGGACTGCAGACGCTGCGCATTAAGGAGACAGACCGCATAGCAGCGCTGAAATACGAGATGTCGAAACTGGGCTACGTGCTCGACGACACGGAGGAGGGCGCGCTCTCATGGGACGGCACACGCTGCGAGCCACTACCCGACCCCGCCATAGACACTTATGAGGACCACCGCATGGCGATGGCTTTCGCGCCGGCGGCGATAGTATTCCCCGGACTGAGGATAATCAACCCCGGCGTGGTATCAAAGAGCTACCCGCACTTCTGGGACGACCTGAGGAAGGCGGGGTGGACGATTGACGAAATAAAGGACTAAGACAAAGATTTGAGAAAGATACTGCCCCATACTCTGCTGGTGCTCTGCCTCGTACTGGCGGCTGTCTCGTGTTCCACAAAGAAGAACACGGGCATGACGCGTTTCTGGCACGGTTTCACGGCGAAGTACAACACATACTACAATGGTACGGTGGCATACATCGACGCATCGCTGGAGAAAGAGAACGGCAACAAGGACAACTACACGGAGCGCTTGCCCCTCTACACGGTGGGAAACAAGGCGAGCCGCGAACTCGGAAGCGCGAACTACGAGATAGCTATCACAAAGAGTAAGAAGGCGATACAGATGCACAGCATCAAGGCGAAGCCCGAATGGAAGAAGAACCGCCGCAAGACGGAGAAGGACATTGAGTGGCTGTCGAGGAAGGAATATAACCCCTTCCTGTGGAAGGCATGGATGCTCATGGGGCGGTCGCAGTTCTATCAGGGTAAGTTCGACGAGGCGGCGGCGACATTCTCCTATATGTCACGCCTGTATAAGGGGCAGCCTGCCATATACGGCAAGGCGAGGGCATGGCTCGCAAAGTGCTACGTGGAGAGCGATTGGCTATATGACGCGGAGGACGTGATACGCAATATGCAGCGCGACAGCATAGACTGGAGGGCGCAGAAAGAGTGGGACTACACCTTGTGCGACTACTATCTGCACACGGAAGACTTGCCTAAAGCGGCGGAATATCTGCGTAAGGTGATACGCCACGAGATGCGTTCCAAGCAGAGGGCACGCGAATATTTCCTCCTGGGACAGATAGAAGCCGCGATGGGCAACAGGCAGGAGGCGTACAACGCGTTCAAGAAAGTGGTGAGACAGAACCCTCCCTACGAGCTGGAGTTCAACGCACGCATCGCAATGACGGAGGTGTCAGCGGCCGGACAGGCAAAGAAGATGATAGGAAGGCTGCGCCGCATGGCACGCAACGATAACAACAAGGACTATCTCGACCAGGTGTATTACGCCATAGGCAACATATATCTGGCAGAGAAAGACACGCTGCACGCCATAGCGGCATACGAGACGGGCAACGAAAAGGCTACACGCTCGGGCATAGAGAAGGGCGTATTGCTGCTGCACCTCGGCGACCTGTACTGGCAGATGGAACGTTATAGCGACGCGAAACGGTGCTACGGCGAGGCCATTGGCTTGCTGGACAAGGAGCGAAAGGACTACGATATGCTGGCGGAACGCTCCAAAGTGCTTGACGAACTGGTGCCTTACACCGACGCGGTGCACCTGCAGGACTCGCTGCAAGCACTGGCAAAGATGGACGAGAAGGAACGCAACGAGGCGATAGACCGCGTGATAGAGGCTTTGAAGAAGAAGGAAAAGGAGGAGGAAGCCAAGGCTGCCGAGGAGGAAGCGCTGCAAAGACAGCAGAAATACGGCAGTCAGCTCGGCAACAAAGCCACGGACAACACACTGCGACAGCCTACCACTCAGAACAAGAACACTGCGTGGTACTTCTACAACCCGCAGCTTGTGCAGCAGGGAAAGCAGGTGTTCATGCGTACATGGGGTAAGCGTGAGAACAAAGATAACTGGCAACGATACAACAAAACCGTGGTGGGAGACTTCGAATTTGACGAGCCTGACACTACGCAACTGACGCCAGAGCAACGCGACTCCATAGCCGCCGTGGAGGAAACGCGACAGGCGGAGGAGGAGAAGATGGACTCCGCGGTGAACAATCCGCACAAGAGAGAGTTCTACTTGGCACAGATTCCTTTCACCGAAGAGGCGCTGGCAGAGAGCAATGAGATAATAAAAGACGGCTTGACGCACTCCGCCATAATCTTCAAAGACAAGCTTGACAACCTCGCCCTCAGCGAGAAAGCCTTCCTGAGGCTGATGAACGACTACCCAGACTTTACGCCGAAAGACGAGGTTTACTACCACCTCTTCCTGCTATACTCACGAAAAGGGCAGACGGACGAGGCGCAGAAATACATAGAAAAACTGAAAACGGAGTGCCCTGAGTCACAACTGACAACGGTACTGACCGACCCTTACTTCGCCGACAACGCGCGTTTCGGCAAGCATCTGGAGGATTCTTTGTACGGAGCGACATACAACGCCTTCAAGGAAGACCGCTTCCAAGAGGTGTATGGCAACGCTTCCGTGTCAGAAAAACGCTTCCCTCTCGGCGACAACCGCGACAGATTTATCTTTATCGAGGGCCTTACACGCCTCAATGACGGCTACCACGACGAGTGTCTGAAGGCTATGGAGAAGGTTGTAAAGGACTATCCGCAGAGTCAGGTGGCAGAGATGGCGGGCATGATAATAAACGGTGTCAAAGCGGGAAGAAGGCTACGGGGAGCTAAATTCGACCTCTCCAACGTATGGGACAGGCGCAACATGGTGCTGGAAGGTGCTGACAGCGTGGCGAACAAGGAGTTCTCGCCCGAGCGTAACACTGACTTCATGTTCATAATGGCATACCCTCCCGACTCAATCGACGAGAACAAGTTGCTGTTTCAGATGGCACGCTACAACTTTACCAGCTTCCTTGTGAGAAATTTTGACCTCACTATCGAGGATGTTTACGGCATGCACCACCTCACAGTCAGCGGTTTCCGCAACTTTAACGAGGCTCGTCAGTACGCAAAGATGCTGCTCCAACAGGAGGGTATCAAACAAACGGCGGGGAAAAGCAGGGCTATCGTGATAAGTAAAGATAACCTTGAGCTGATAGGCAGCAGGTTTAGCTACAATGACTACGACGCTTTCTACGTCAAGAACTTCGCCCCTCTGCCCGTGGTTAACCCCGAACAGCTTTACGAACCCGTAAAGGTGAAGGAGGAAAACGAGCAGGAAGAAGACACGGTGAAGCCGGCATTACCCACGGAGGAGGTAGCGCCGGGAGGAGCGAAGCCTACCGAACCGAAGGAGAAAGAGCAGCTTGACGAGGAAGACCTGATACCGATACCGGCGGAAACGGAGATTGTTATGCCGCAAGACAGCATCACAGTGCCGGAGGAAACGATGCCGGAGAAGGCGGAAGACAACGTGATAACCGTGCCGGAAGATGGCGAACAAGCCGCGGAAGAGCCCGCGACGCTGGACATTCCGATAGAGGAACCAGCGCGGGAGCAAGGCGATGACGACGCCATAACTATCCCATATAGCGAGGAAAAGCAGGAGGATGCGCCGCAGGAAGATATCATTGTAGTGGACGACGCAGGTGGGAAACCATCCGAAAGCACCGACGACGAGGAGATAATAGTGGTGGATGACGGCAAGACATCTACCGAAGAGCTGGAGGATGAGTACTATGAACTCGACGGATTCTGACGATTTAATAACAGTATAACAAACAGATTTAATATGGAAGTAGTAGTGACAAGCGAGAATTTCGATTCTCTTAAGAACGGAAACCTGCCCTTAGTAGTGGACTTTTGGGCAGAATGGTGCGGGCCATGCAAGATGATTTCGCCTATCATCTCACAGCTTGCGGATGAGTATGACGGCAGGCTCGTGGTAGGAAAGTGCAACGTTGAAGAGAGCGAGGAGCTGGCAGCGGAGTATGGTATCCGCAACATTCCCACGCTATTGTTCTTCAAGAACGGGCAGCTCGTGGACAAATTCGTGGGCGCGGCCAACAAGGTAAAGCTGCGAGAGAAGTTCGATGCCAACCTGTAAGCGCAGGCATCACTGAAAGACAAAGCCCCGGCGGCATAGCAGGAACATATCCATGCAATGCCGCCGGGGCTTTTATCGTGCCGTCACTACTATGTCAGAACTCTATAATCCTTGAGCCGTCGTCCCGCGGAGTGATGGTAATCCTCAGCACATCGTCGGGCAACGCCTCCTCAATCAGTTCGGGCCACTCCATGAAGCAGTAGCTTCCGCTGTAGAAATAGTCATCGCAACCCATGTCATATACCTCCTCCAGCTTCTTGATACGATAGAAATCGAAGTGGTATATCGGCTCTCCCGCTCCGTCAGTGTATTCGTTTATTATGGCGAAGGTGGGCGAAGTGATGACATCCTCCACGCCAAGCTCCTCGCATAGCGCCTTTATGAAAGTGGTTTTGCCCGCTCCCATCGGTGCGTAAAAGGCGAGACAGGTGCCTTTTCCCTTTATGGCGGTAATGAAATCGCGTGCCGTCTCGCGTATTGTCTCTATGGATTTTATTGTCAGTTGCATAGTTTTATTTCTTTCGTCCCTTCATACTGATGAGCGGAATTATCATCTCTTCCATCGAGATACCGCCGTGCTGGAAGGTATCGCGGTAGTACTGCGCATAGTGATTGTAGTTGTTTGGATAGGCAAAGAAGTCGTTGCCCGTTGCAAAGACATACGTGGTCGAGATGTTAGGCGCAGGCAGTTGCACCTGCTTCGGATTGACAATCTCGAACACATCCTTTGACTGACAGCTGAGATTGCGCCCCAGTTTATACCTCAGGTTGGTGTTCGTGTTCTTGTCGCCGATAATCTTCACGGGGCGGTTGCAGCGTATTGAGCCATGGTCTGTGGTGAGAATGACACGGTAGTCCGTCTGTGCCAGCGCGGCAAAGAACTCTTTCAGCACGCTGTGTCTGAACCAAGAGAGCGTTATACTGCGGTAAGCCGCCTCGTCACTGGCAAGCTCCCGCACCATCTTCGACTCCGTCCTGGCGTGTGAAAGCATATCGATGAAGTTGATAACCACCACATTCAAGTCGTATTTCTCAAGGCTTTTGAACTGCTGCATCAGCTTGTCTGCCCCCTGAGAGTCGTTGATTTTGTGGTATGAGAAGGTATCTTTCCGTCGGTATCTCTCTATCTGTGTCCTTATCAGCGGTGACTCATTGAGGTTCTTTCCCTCCTCCTCGTCTTCGTCCACCCATAGTTCCGGGAACATCTCCGCTATCTGTTGCGGCATTAATCCCGAGAAAATAGCGTTTCGAGCATACTGCGTTGCCGTGGGTAGTATGCTGAGGTACAGGTCTTCCTCTATGTCGAACATATCGCCAATTTCCTCTGCCAGCACCCTCCACTGGTCGTATCTGAAGTTGTCTATCACAATGAGGAACACCTTTTCGCCGTTGCTCAGCGTCGGGAACACGCAGTCCGGGAATATCCTGTTGGACATCAACGGTTTGTCAAGAGCCTTCGCTCCCGGTGTCACCCAGTCTATGTAGTGTTTCCTTATGAACTTGGCGAAGCCGTTGTTAGCCTCTTCCTTCTGCGTCTTCAGCATCTCCGTCATGGTGCTTTCCGTAGCGGCCAGCTCCAATTCCCATCTCACCAACCGCTTGTACACATCGCGCCAGTCGCTGAATGTGCGGCAGTCAGCTATCTGCATTGATATATCCATGAACGATTGCTGATAGCTCTGCTGCGTCACCTCGGTAACTATCTCTTTCTGATGCACATGTTTTTTCAGCGCGAGCAGTATCTGCATGGGGTTCACAGGCTTTATAAGGTAGTCGGCTATCTTAGACCCTATGGCCTGATCCATTATGTCCTCCTCCTCACTCTTTGTCACCATTACCACCGGTGTCTGCGGTTGCACCTCCTTGATACGCTGCAATGTCTCCAGCCCCGTTAAACCTGGCATCATCTCATCAAGCAAAACAAGGTCGAAAGTCTGCTGCTGACACTGTTCAATAGCGTCAAGTCCGTTGTTGACCACCACGACATCGTAGCCTTTTTTCTCAAGAAGCAGTATGTGGGCGCGCAGATGTTCTATCTCGTCGTCCACCCAAAGAATCTTCACTTTCATGCCATCCTCGTTTTACCTTTTACCTGTATTTATTCTTCCAGCGCTACTTTTACTCCCACATCCGTCACGCCTGTCACCGTCTCGCCTCTCATGTTGTGGGCTACCTTCACCGCCAGCGAGTCGCCCGGCCTCAGCTCCAGCGTGTCTATGGCTTTCTCGTATGTGTAGTATGTTATGCCGTTTCCATTCCGAGTGCCATTCTCGCGTGTTATGTCGAAGTCCACTCTCCGCGTCACCGCGCCACCTGCTTGTCCTAATTGCCGCGCCACTCTGACAGAGAGGTTGCGGTATGGGTAGGTGGCATCGGTCCTGACGCACAGCGAGGTGACGTATCTTCCAGGGCGAACGATGGTGTCCACGCTGAACACCATGGTGTCGCGCTTGTCCCATCCCTCCTCTGCCACGTGCTCATAGTGATGGTATGCGGGTACAGTAGAGCAGGCGCAGAGCAGGCATAGCACCATTCCCACGACCGCGTTACGTCCTCGCGGCAGTCTTACTATGTCATTCCTTGTTCTCACCTTTCGCTTTTACCGCCTTGCCGTTGCCGTCACCCTTGGGCTGCGCGCCACCGTTGCCGTTGGCAGATGCCTTTGCCGTCCCTGCCGCGTTGCCCTTATTCTTTTTGCGTTTCTTCTTTTTCTTGGCAGAATCGAAGCGCGTCAAGTCCGCACCATCAAGCAAGTCCTTCGACTTTTCCGGCTCTTTCTGCTTCTCATCCTCTGCCAGCGAGAGTGGTTTCCTGCCCTCTTTGTTCATTGCTATCACCTCCCTGGCGCGTGCGGCGGTAATGGTTTCAAGATTTGCCGCCAGGCGTTTGTCGGTCGAATAGGTCACCATGCCCGACAGTATGTCCTGCTTGAAGAGGTAGTACTCGTTGTCAAGGGTCTCCAGCACCGCGTCGCGCGGAGGCAGTTTCTTGCTTGCCTCCATGTAGCAATCCACCTCGTAGTTGAGGCAGCACTTCAGTTTGGCGCACATCCCTGCCAGCTTCTGCGGGTTTGGCGATATGTCCTGGAAGCGTGCCGCGTTGGTGCTGACGCTTGAAAAGCTCTTCATCCACGTGGCACAGCACAGTTCCCTGCCGCATGGTCCCGTACCGCCTATGCGCCCGGCCTCCTGCCTTGCTCCTATCTGCTTCATCTCTATGCGCACGTGGAAGGTCTCGGCGAGCACCTTAATGAGCTGCCTGAAGTCCACGCGTTCGTCGGCAATGTAGTAGAATATCGCTTTGTTGCCGTCGCCCTGATACTCCACGTCGCCTATCTTCATCTGCAGTCCGAGGTCTTTCGCTATCTGTCGGCTCTGTATCATGGTAGCTTCCTCGCGGCTCTTTGCCTCGTAGTACCTGTCCATGTCGCTCTCCTTAGCCAGTCGGTAAACCTTCCTCGTCTCCTCCCCCGGCTTGAGGTATGCCTTCTTCAGTTGCAGTTCCACGAGTCGTCCCGTCAGCGACACCACGCCGATGTCGTGCCCTGGGTTCGACTCCACCGCCACCCAGTCGCCTTTTTTCAAGTCGAGACCGTTGACGTTGTGGTAGTATCCCTTCCTCGTATTCTTGAACTGCACCTCCACGAGGTCAGTGCTTTCGGTGTTTCCCGGCACGTCTGCCAGCCAGTCGTAGGTGTTCAGCTGGTGGTCACTGCGCGAAACGCCACGTGCGCACAGTCCTCTGGCGCAGCCGTGGCCGAGCGAGAACTTCATATTTTGAAAGAGAGCGTCGTCCGCCTGCGCCTTTGTCCCGGCCTGCGGTGCTTGCTCCTGCATTTTGTTGTCGTCCATTGTCGTGTGTGATGTAGTGAATTATATGTTGTATATGCCCTGCCGTCTTTCCCCGGCGGCGGACTAAGTGGTGTGCAACAGCACCGCCACCTTCATGGTGATGTCGAAGAACACCATTCTGGAGTTGGCGTTCTGCCCGATGTCGCGCATGGCAGTCTGGTACAGTTCCTGAAAGCCCAGTATGTTGCCCTCGTTGACGAAGCGTGCGAATTTCTGGCAGAAGGCTTCCTCGTCGCGTGTCATGTAGGTCAGCTGTGGGTTGCGGAAGTTATACATGAACGCCTCCCTCGCCATGCGGAGGAAGTATGCCAGCATACGTTTCTGCTCCTCCCTGCCCATCGCCGCCACGTTCTCGCTCCAGCGTTTCAGGTCTTTCACGTCGCGCAGGTATGCCTTGCGCATCAGCGTCACGAAGTAGTCGAAGAACAGGCGGTTCTCGTTGCCTGCCTCAAGCTCTGCCGTTGCCGCCAGCCAGTTACCGCCAGCGAGGCGTGCTATGCGCCGCGCGTCGTCCTCGTTGAGCATCCGTCTCTCCGCCAGCGCCTGTTGCATGGAGGCGGTATCGATGGGTTTCACGTCGAAACGCTGCACCCGCGAGCGTATTGTCTCGAGCAGTTTCTCAGGCTCGCGGCACACCATGATGAAGAGTGTCTGCGCTGGTGGTTCCTCAATGAGTTTCAGCATCTTGTTGGCGCACTCCAGGTTCATGCGCTCTGGCAGCCATATTATGCTCACCTTCCAGCCGCCTTGATTGGACTTTATGGAGAGTTTCTTCGTCAGTTCGTTGGCCTCGCCCACTGTTATGACGGCTTGTTGGTTCTCCGCCTTCATGGCCTCCATCCATTGTGCCAGCGAGAAGTACGGGCCGCCTTGCAACATCTGGTGCCACTGCTCTATGAAGTCATCGCTGACGGGCTTGTACTCTGAATTCCATTTCTTCAGCTTCACCGTCGGGAAGGAGAAGTGCAGGTCGGGATGCCTCGTCCCTTTCACCTTGAAAGAGCCGCGGTTCAGTATGTGGCTTGCCAATGCCAGCGCCAGCGCCATCTTGCCAGCGCCGTCGGGTCCGCACAGCATCATGGCGTGAGGCATACGCTCTTCGTCTGCCAGACGCGCAAGGCGTGCGGACATATCTTGCTGCCCTATGATGTCAGAGAAATCCATTGTCCGTGCAAAGTTACGAATTTTTTTCGTAAAACAAGAAGTAATGGAGTAAAATTTAGTGGTTTAGTGGTTTGGTGGGTTAGTTGTTTAGTTATTTGGTGGGTTAGTGGTTTGGTTATTTGGTTGTTTGGTTGGAGGTAGTCACGGGCTGACGCCCGAGACACAGGGGCGGAAGGGGTGTTTGGTGGGTTAGTTGTTTGGTTGTTTAGTTGTTTAGTTATTTAGTTATTTGGTGGGTTGGTTGTTTAGTTATTTGGTGGTTTGCCATCTCCTCCCCTCGGGGAGGTTGGGAGGGGGCAGTAGAGGTTGGGAGGGGGCGGCTGTGGTTTGCCTGCGCAAAAGCATAGTGATTACACAGTAAAAGCGCCGCTATTACAATGTAATCTCAATGCTTTTACATTGTAAAAGCGGCGCTTTTACTGTGAGCCTGCCGCGCGTTGCCGGCGGAAGGGGTTACTCCTCGTAGTACACTCTCTTGACGCGGTTGCTGACGAGGGTGAGGATTTCGTATGGTATGGTGCCGAGTTTGTCGGACAAGACGGTGACGGGCAGGTTGTCGCCGAATATCTCCACGCTGTCGCCCTCGCGGCAGTCTATGCCCGTTACGTCTATCATGCAGACATCCATGCAGATATTTCCCACGTAGTCCGCCTTCTGACCGTTGACGAGGCAGTAGGCGTTGCGGTTGCCGAGGTGGCGGTTCAGACCGTCGGCGTAGCCTATCGGTATGGCGGCAATGAGGCTGTCGCGCTCCAATATGGTGCGTCTTGAGTAACCGATGCTCTCGCCTGCCTTCACATTACGCAACTGCAGGATGGTGGTTTTGAGCGTGGATACATTGTTAATCACGCCGTTGTCGCGTGGATTTATGCCGTACAGGCCCAGTCCGAGGCGGCACATATCCAACTGTCTTGACGGGAAATGCTCTATGCCGGCGGAGTTGCAGATGTGGCGTATGATATGGTGCGGAAAGGCTTCCTGCAGCGTGTCGGCGCCACGGAGGTAGAGGTCGTACTGCTGTTGGGAGAAGTCGTCGAACTCATCGCTGTCGGACCCCACGAAATGTGAGAAGACGGAGCGGGGCGTAAGGGCGTTCTGGCTCTTCAGATAGTCCACGAGGCGGGGCATATCGTCAACGGGATGGAAGCCAAGGCGGTGCATACCAGTGTCGAGCTTCACGTGGATAGGCCAGCCGGTGATGCCCTCCTTGCGCGCGGCATGGCGCAGAGCGTCGAGCAGGCGGAAGGAGTACACCTCGGGTTCGAGGTCGTAGTCGAACATGGTCTTGAAGGCGGTCATCTCCGGGTTCATTATCATTATGTTAGCGGTGATGCCAGCCTGCCGCAGCGCCACGCCCTCGTCGGCAACGGCAACGGCAAGGTAGTCCACACGATGGTCCTGCAATGTCTTGGCAATCTCCACCGCCCCGGCGCCGTAGCCGTCAGCCTTTATCATGCAGACGAGCTTGGTGCCGGGCTTCATCTGCGAGCGATACCAGTTGAGGTTGGCGACGACAGCCGACAGATTGACCTCCAGCGTGGTCTCGTGCACCTTCTCCACGAGCTGGTCCGTAATGCGGTCGAAGCGGAATCGGCGCGCGCCCTTGATGAGTATCACCTCGTTGCTCAGCGTGGCGAAGCACTGACTGCCCATGAAGTCCTCTGTGGTGGCGAAGAAGAAGGTCTCGGGCAGACGGGCGGAGTGGGCGGATAGAGCGGACAGCTCGGTGCCGATGGCGATGAACTTGTCTATGCCCCGGAGGGCTATCATGTCGGCTATCTGGCGTGCCAGCTCAGCGGTGGCGAGTCCACTCTGGTCTATATCGCTCAGTATGAGCGTGCGGCGACGCCCCTTGTGGTCAGGCCTGCGCTGCATGAAGTCGAGCGCTATGTCGAGCGAGGCGAGGTCAGAGTTGTAGGAATCGTTGATGAGTGTGCAGCCGTTGCGGCCCTCTTTCACCTCAAGGCGCATGGCAACAGGCTCAAGGAGTGCCATACGCTCCGCCAGGAGCCGTGGTGTCAGCCCGAGATGGAGGGCGGTGACGGCGCACGTTATGGAGTTCTCAACCGCCGCTTCGCTGATGAAAGGCAGGGTGTAACTCCCCTCTTGCGTGCCTTTATATATATAATGTATGTTCGTGGAGGTGTCGGTCTTGCTGATATCGCTTATGTAGAAGGCGGCGGAAGCGTCGTGCATGGACCATCCGAGCTTCTCGCCGGCGAAGTCACTTTGGCACAATACACGGAACACCACGTCGTTGTCAACGGGATAGACCAGCGTGCCGCAGTCGCGGAAGAGGCGGAATTTCTCCCTGCATTTGTCTTCCATAGAGAGGAAATTCTCCTGGTGCGCCATGCCAAGGGAGGTGAATACGCCTATGGTGGGCTGTATTATGTCGGTCAGTCGCGCCATCTCGCCTACCTTACTGATGCCTGCCTCGAAGAGTGCCACATCGGTATTCTCACCCATTTGCCACACGGAGAGGGGCACACCAATCTGTGAATTGTAGGAGCGAGGGGAGCGCGTGACGTTCATTGAGGGCATGAGGAGCTGATAAAGCCACTCCTTCACCATGGTCTTGCCATTGCTTCCGGTGATGCCTACCACTGGTATGTCAAAGGCGTCGCGGTGTCTTTCCGCCAGTCTTTGCAAGGCGGCGAGAGGCGATTTCACCACGAGGAGATTGCTGTCAGCCCACTCCGAGCCAGCTTCCGCGGAGTAGTTCTCGGGCAATCGCTCCACCACAAAGTTGCGCACACCACGCCGATGGAGGTCGGCAAGGTAGCGGTGACCATCGTTGCGCTCTGACTTCAGAGCAAAAAAGAGCGTCTCCTCCGCAAAAGAAAGAGAGCGGCTGTCGGTTAAAAGAAAGCCCACCGCCGTGGCGGCAGTGCCGTAGCGGTGAGCTCCTATAAGGCTTGTGACCTTTTCTATGGAATATGTCATATCGTTATGTATATGGTTTCTCTTACTTCGTGCCGAGCTTCAGCTTCACTGGCTTCATGCCCTCAGCGGTGGCTGTGACAGTGATGGCGGAAGGAACGGTGCCTGAACGCAGTATGGCGAGGCAGGAACCCTTGTAGAGTTTGCGCCTGTCGCTGACGTTAAGCTCGTCTGATTGATGGTCGCCACTGCTGACAGCAGCGAGCGAAGCGTCACCAGTAACGGTGAACTTTACCTCTGCCACGGCCGACTGCACACGCCTTCCCTTCTTGTCAACGGCCACGATGCGGATGTGCTGGAGGTCCTGTCCGTCAGCTTTCCAGTTGCTATTGTCAAGCTCAGCCTTCAATGCCACGGCCTTACCAGTGGTCTCTATGCGGTGGCGGGCAACGACCTTGCCGCCCGTTCTCGCTATGGCCTCGCAGTAACCGTCTTGATATTCTATGTCTTTCCAACGTATCTGGTTGCGCATCTTTGCGCTTCCGAGGTCGTTTTTCTTCACTCCGTAGCTCTTGCCGTTAACCAATAGCTCCACCTCCTCGGCGTTAGTGTAGGTCGTCAAGTCCAGTTTCGTGCCGGGTTTACGGTTCCAATGGTCGCTCTGACCGTCGTTACCCGTCTGCACTCCGTTCCACATCGCATCGCCCTTGCTGTCTGTCACCGCGATGTGAACCACGGGTTCGTCGGGCTTGAAGAACGACCTCATGTAGTAAGCCTTTGGCTTTGGCTCCAGAGAGATGTCGAAAACGCCCTGCGCCCAGCCCTTGGTGGGCCACCCTTGGCTCTCTCCCAAGTAGTCGATAGCACCCCAGTAAGCCAGTCCTATGACCTTGTCGAGGTCCATAGCGAAGTAGTTTTCGCCCATAGCCGCTACGGAAGCCTCGCTCTGGTAGAACGTCATCCACGGGAAATTCTTGCCGTCTCCGGGGAAATACATATAGCGGTAGTTGTAGGACTGCACATCGGTAGCCTTGGCAAGCTCGCACGGTAGCGAGTCAGTCTCCCAGTTACGGTAGCGTGGGTGCATTGCCACGGTGACCTTACGGCTATCATCATAGCGCTGGATAAGGGTCTTCTGCAGCTTGTACATCGTCACTCCGAAGTCGTTAAACGGCATATCATTGTATGACTGGAGTTCGTTTCCAAGCGACCAAAGCACCACGGAAGGGTGGTTACGGTCACGTGTTATGAACTCCTTTACATGCTCCGGCCACAGGTTCATGTAGTGATTGCGCCCTGCACCCACATATTGGTCGTTCCATTTGTCGTACAGTTCGTCCACTACCAGTATGCCATTCTCGTCGCAAAGGTCGAGGAAGGACTCGGAATAGGGGTTGTGTGACGTGCGGATATGGTTCATACCGTACTCCTTCATCAGTTTTATCCTCTTCTCCATCGCCCGTGGTAGCGCGGCAGCACCAAGTGCTCCGTTGGTGTGGTGGTTGGCATAACCCTTCAACAGCACCTTCTTTCCGTTGAGTTTCAGTCCGAAATCAGGTCCTATCTCTATGGTGCGTATGCCGAAACGCTGCGATGTCACCGCACTGACGGTGCCGTCTTCCCTCAACAGCTCTACGCGAGCGGTGTAGAGGTTGGGCGTCTCGCAGTCCCAAAGCATTGGCGACGGTATGTCGAAAGAGGGTATAACGAGCTCCTGTCCCTGCTTGTAGTTGCGGATACGCTTTAGCTTGTACGTCTCGTTCTTCACCACATTGCCGTCGGGAGCGGTGACAGTGAGGCGCATTGTCACCGTGTTCTGCTTGGTGGTGCACTGCACATTGGCAGTGATATTTACCGTCTTGTTATCCTTTGTGGTAATGTATAGGGGGTGACGGAGGAAATATAGCTGCGCATCCGTATAGACAAGGCTCACGTCGCGGAACAGTCCTCCGCCAGTGTACCATCGTGATTGCTTCGGCTCACCAGTGTTCGCGTACACCACTATGATATTCTCCTCGCCGTATTTCAGCTTCTTTGTCACGTCAATCTCGAAGCCCACGTATCCGTAGTCCGTACCTCCTACGCGCTCACCGTTGAGATATACGTCGCCGTAATACATGATTCCCTGGAAGTCGAGCAATGCCCTCTTGCCTTTTTTTGACACCTCCGGCGTGATGGTCTTTACGTACCATCCTCCTCCCATCTCCTTAAATCCGCGGGCAGAGAGGCGGCTTTTGATGTTCGCACCAGCGTCACTGTTGTCCGCTCTCTCGTCTGCCGATGGTGCCACCCATGGCTGTTCTATCTGGAAGTCATGCGGAACGTTCACCTCTTTCCATCCCTCCGCCTTGGCCTGCTGCACCGTTACGGCGGCGGAAGCGTTTTCTTGCTCAGATATCTTGCCTACTCTGTATTTGTTTTTGCCCACTGTTAGGGTCACGGAAGCGTCATCACCGTGTTTGAAGAGCCAGCCTCTGTCGAGACATATCGTGTCTGACGCCGTACCTGCCGCCGCGGGAATGACGGAGCACGCTATGGCGAACAGCGTGGAATATAGTTTCTTTTTAGTCATAATGTAGTATAATTAGTTGGTTAGTCTTCGTATGTTTTTATGACAGTCTCCTTGCGAATGCCATTCTTCAGCTTATGATACTCCGTTGCGCCGAGCAGGAAACAGCCCAATCCGTAGTCGTCAAAATCGGGTTCTTTCACGTAAGTCACGGGCTGGCTTGATGCTGGTCTGTCGCCTGTTCCTTGCACATAGCCGAGGAAGCCGTCCTTATGCACGCAGGAAGCTATTGCCTCCCACGCCTTGTCTATTGCCTGACGGTAGTCTTTTTCCTTCAATATTCCGTTGCTGACGCCCCACGACATACCGTAAAGGAATAAGGCTGTGCCGCTCAATTCCTTACCTGCGAAGTCCTGTGAGGCAAGGCTTGCGTTCCAGAAACCGTCCTCCCTTTGCAGTGGCAGCAATGCTTCCGACATCATTATGAAGTCTTTTTTCAGCTGTTTGTAGTACTTATCCTTCTTCGGAAGGAGCATCATCACGCGGACGTATGCGGCATACACCCATCCGTTTCCTCTGCTCCAGTAGCAGTTTTTGCCGTCGCTCTCCTTGTAAGGTGGTACGAAATTGGCGTCTCTCCACCACAGTCCCTCCTCTGTGTTGAACAGTTTTCCGCCGCAGGTATCGCGGCTCCACGTGTAGGACTGCATGGCATAGTCTATATATTTGCGGTCTTTCGTTATGGCATACAGCCTTGCATAGGCTGGCATAGCCATCTGTATAGCGTCTATCCACGTCCAGTCTCTGTTGGTGCCGCGTGCTATCTGCTTGTCGAAGTTCTCCTTCACGGCCCTCACTTTCTCTTTTCCGCCCACCTGACAGTAACGCTCCAGATATGTCTGCGCGCAGCATTGGTCATCGGCATGCACCGTTGTCACGCCGTTACGCGGTGTCCATTTGTGGAAGTTACCCCACGTATCGACGTACTGTGTGTACCTTTCCTGTGGGTCTATGTCGTTCAATGCCATCAGTCCCTCGAAGTAAACGGCGCGCGTCCACAGGTTGCTGGGGCGCAGTTTCTTTGCCGTTGTGGGGGCTGTTGGGTCGCTCCATTTCGCCATGAAATAGTCGTTGGCACGCCGTGAGAGGGCGAGTGGGCAGCCGGCGGCACCCTTTTCGCAGGTTTTCTCCGGCTTTTCCGCCGCTGTAACGGCGAGGGCTAACAGGCACATCAGTGCGGTTACGAAGGTTTTTCTCATGTTAGTTGTTTAGTATTTTTGTTGTTTAGTTGTTTAGTCGTTTTGTTGTTTAGTCGTTTCGTTGTTTGGTTGTTTAGTATTTTTGTTGTTTTGTTGCCCAATGGCGTGTCAATAGCTTGCCGAACAGGCTATTCCCATCTGCTCCACCCTTGCCTTTATGCTGTCGAGCACATCGGGAGCCGCCTTGCGCAGGCCGTGTTCGGGTGTCTCGCGGTCTATGGTGTATATCATAACCTGCCGTGGCGCGATGTCTTTCACGGCTTCCAGCCACGGCGCCACGAACCTCTCGCCTGTGTTGTCAACGCTCTCTCCGCCTGCCGTGCCAGTCATAAACATCGTCTGTATGACCACTTGCCCATCGAAGAGCTTTAGGTTTTCCACCACCTTACGCACGTCATACATCGGCTGCACGGGTCTGTCCACCTTGTTGATATAGTCCCCGTCCACCGTGTCGAGCTTCATAATGTTATTGTCAACCATCGTCAACGCCCTGCGCACCTCCTCCTTTCCCACGAAAGTGGCGTTGCTCAGCACCGACACTTTTGCCTTGGGGAAATAGCGGTCACGCAGCTCCACCGTGTCGGCTATGATGCCCGGGAAGTCTGGATGCCCTGTCGGCTCGCCGTTACCCGAGAATGTTATGCAGTCAAGTGGTTCGCCATTGTGGTGGCGCAGTGCCAGCACCTCATCCAGCGCGGCGCGCACCTGCTCCCTTGTGGGGCGTTTGTCGTGGGCTGGGAAGTCCTTGTTGAACCCACATTCGCAATACAGGCAGTCGAAAGTACACACCTTTCCATCGCCCGGCATGAGGTTTACGCCGAGCGACACACCGAGCCTTCGCGAGTGCACCGGACCGAAGATGGGTGATGGATATATTATTGTTGACATGCTTTTGCTAAGGTTGGAGGTTGGAGGTGGGAGGTTGTTGGGGTGGAGGTGGGAGGTTATGGGGTTGAAGGTGGGAGGTTGTTGGGGTGAAGGTGGGAGGTTGTTGGGGTGAAGGAGGGAGGTTGTTGGGGTGAAGGTGGGAGGTTGTTGGGGTGGAGGTGGGAGGTTGTTGGGGTGGAGGTGGGAGGTTGTTGGGTGGAAGGTGGGAGGTTGTTGGGTGGAAGGTGGGAGGTTGTTGGGTGGAAGGTGGGAGGTTGTTGGGTGGAAGGTGGGAGGTTGTTGGGTGGCTATGCCGTCTGAAGCCCGAAACAGGAACCCGACACCGACCGATACACCGCACCGCCCCTATTCAGTGGCAAAGTTACAAAAAAAAGACAAGGTTTCCAAGAGTTGCGGGGTAAAAGTTCGGCGTGAAACGTTAAAAGTTGTTTGCCGCCCCCGCTTCGCTACACCTCTATGCGGAAAGTGGTGCCTACTCCAACCTCCGAGCGCAGCACGTATATGCTGCCATCGTGATACTCCTCGACAATGCGTTTGGCGAGCGAGAGCCCCAGCCCCCACCCTCTCTTCTTGGTGGTGAAGCCTGGTCGGAAGACGTTTTTGATGTTCTTGCGCTCTATGCCCTTGCCCGTGTCAGCGACATCTATCATTGTCCGCCCTTCCGCGCTGAAGGCATGAATGTGTATGCTACCCCTGCCCTCCATGGCATCCACGGCATTCTTGCACAGGTTCTCAAAGACCCATTCAAACAACTGCGGGTTTACGTTGACGCTGTCAACGCCCTCGTCCACCTCCGCCGTTATGCTAACCTTCTGCGAGGTACGCCTGTCCATATAGTCCACCACGTGCCCCAGCAGCTCCGCCAGCGACACCTCCCGCTTTTCGGGCGTGGAACCAATCTTCGAGAAGCGGTCGGCTATCAGTTGCAGGCGTTTCACATCCTTGTCCATCTCGGGTATCAGCGCATCATCGGGATACGTCTCACGCAGTATCTCCGTCCACGCCATGAGGCTCGAAATCGGCGTTCCGAGCTGGTGTGCCGTTTCCTTCGACAGTCCCACCCACACCTTGTTCTGCTCCGCCTTTTTGGAGGTGAGGAGGGCAAAGATGGCTATCACCACGAAGAGCATCACGATGCCCAGCTGTATATATGGGTAATAGGCGAGCCTTGTGAGCAGCAACGAGTCGTCATAGCATACCAGCAGGTAGTCACCCGGCGCCTCCGTCAGCTCCACCTTTATGCTCTGCCGGTGCGCGCGCATCATCGCCGCTTTACGCTCTGCCACCGCCATGCTGTCAGCAGCATCGGCAGCGTCTATCTCCACGTTACGGAAAGTCTGCACATAGCCCTTCGCGTCCGTCACTATCACGGGTATGGTGCTGTTCTCTTCCAGCACCTTCAGCACGAGATTGAGGTCTGTGTTGTCGTCCGCCGTACTGAGACTGTGTATCGCCTCCGCCCATATCTCCATCCGGTTACGCTCCTCCTTCGCCAAATCCTGCACGAGGAAATGGCTCGCCACGAGCGACGCGGCGGCTATCATCACCGCCGCCACCATGAGGGTTATCTTTATTTGGCGTATCTTGTCTGTCCAGAACATTCTTGTGGATTGAGTTATCATGTTGCGGCGGCAACCGCCGTCAGCCACGAAGTCTTGCATTACAGCCGCTTGTTTTCACGCTTTCGCCCACCGCACGACAGGGATGTCGTGCCTTCGTATATGCAGTGCGGAAATGGGTGCTGACCGCAAGTCTGCCGCAAAGATAGTCATTTTTCGTGGAACAGCAAAGAAAAACGGGGCGAAATGCGCTCCGCCATGCCTGCCGGGCATGGAAAGGCACGGAAAAGGGGCTGCCCGGCATAACGCCAGACAGCCCCCGAAATAGGTTATTGAGCATTAAACATTATTTTATTTCTATACACTGCGCCTCCTGCGCTTTCTTCTCCTCTGTCATCTTCGGTATGCAGATGGTCAGCACACCGTCGGTCATGTTGGCGCAGATGTTCTGCTTTTCTATGTTCTCTGGCAGTGCCAGCCGCTGCTCGAACTTAGAGTAGCTGAACTCGCGGCGCAGGTATTTCGCGTCCTTGTCCTCCTGCTTGTCGTCACTCTTCTTCTCCATGGAGATTACGAGGTCATCGTTTGACAGGCTCAGCTTGAAGTCTTCCTTCGTCATACCCGGCGCTGCCACCTCCACCTTGTAGGCTTTGTCGTCCTCACTGACGTTGATGGCAGGCGTGGTACCAGTGAACTTTGCGGGCATCCACGAGTCGCTGAAGAAGTCGTTGAAGATTGATGGGAGCCATCCTTGATTGCGATTAGAATACATTGTAGGTAACATAGTCTTTCCTCCTATTAATTTTAGTTAGACATTCTATTAAAAGGGGTCTGTTAGCCGCCGGGCTCTTATGCTCTGCTGGCCTCGCAACCTCTGCCCACCTTACTGCAAGCGGCGTGCCGCCTTGCCACGGTGGCAGTCTGTTTTTTCACTTTCGCAAACTTCTTTAAGCATCCCCATGCCGTTTTTTAACCTTCTCCCAACGGTTTTAAGCCTTGCGACCGTTTTCTTAACGTTTCCTTACCGCAGGGCGGCATGACAGCCGTGTCACAGCGACTGCCATTCCAGTCAATGGCTGTCGTCACCTCCCTTTCTGGCAATCGCTATGCTTTTGCTTTGTAATAGCTATGCTTTCACATCGTAATAACTATGCTTTTACCTTGCAATCGCTATGCTTTTACCTTGCGACCAAACGGGTGCGTTGTAAAAGCGTGGCGTTTACAGTGCCTCGAGCATACGCTTTATCACCACCTCCGCGCTTATCTCACGGTTGGCAGCCTCGGGGATGACAAGTGAGTTGGGACTTTCTATCACATCGTCCGTCACTATCAGTCCGCGTCGCACGGGCAGGCAGTGCAGGAACTTGGCATTGTTTGTCCACGCCATGTGCTGCGCGTCCACCGTCCACGACATATCCTTGGAGAGTATCTTACCGTAGTCCGCGGGATTGGTGACACCGGGGCACGACCAGTTCTTGGCGTAAATGAAGTCCGCTCCCTCAAAAGCCTTCTTCTGGTCATACTCCACCGTCGCGCCTGCCACGAAGCGCGGGTCCAGCTCGTAGCCCTCGGGGTGGGTGATAACGAGGTCCACGTTGGGGGCGGCGAGCATCCACTCAGCGAAGGAGTTGGGCACGGCCTGAGGCAAAGCGCGGCAGTGCGGCGCCCATGTCAGCACGGCCTTGACACGCTCGGTGGTCTTGTGCTCCTCAATGGTGATGAGGTCCGCGAAGGCCTGAAGGGGGTGCACGGTGGCTGTCTCCATAGCGAAGACGGGCTTGCCACTGTACTGCACGAACTGGTTGACGATGGTCTCGGCATAGTCGAAGTCCCTGTCGGTAAGGCCGGCGAAGGAGCGTATGCCTATGATGTCGCAGAAGCTGCCCATCACGGGTATCGCCTCCAGCAGGTGCTCAGACTTGTCGCCGTCCATTATCACTCCGCGCTCCGTCTCCAGTTTCCACGCGCCGGCGTTCACATCAAGCACTATGACGTTCATGCCAAGGTTCATCGCCGCCTTCTGCGTGGAGAGGCGCGTGCGCAGGGAGTTGTTGAAGAACACCATGAGGAGTGTCTTGTTCTTGCCCAGATGCTGGAAGGCGAAACGGTCCCGCTTCACCATCTGTGCCTCGGCAAGGGCTTCGGTGATGCTGCCAAGGTCTTTAGCGTTGAAAAATGTCTTCATTGTCATATCTTATTTGTGTCGTAATCGCTTCACGATGCAAAAATAATGATTTTTTTTGACAAATGACCTTATCTGCATAATAAATTTAGAAAAAAAGTTTGCAAGAGTGCAAAATTATTGGTACTTTTGTAGCACAAAAGGGAAAACGCCATGCGTTTCCCTTCCTTAGAAAACTATGTCAAGCAGCAACATCTTAGACACCATATTCCGACGCAAAGGCATCTGCCGCGACAACGCGCCCGTTGTAATGGGCATACTGAACTGCACACCCGACTCTTTCTTTGAGGGCAGCCGCAAACAGGCGAGCCACGAGATTGCCGAGAGGGCGGACGAGATACTGCGCGAGGGTGGCGCCATCATCGACATCGGCGCTTTCAGCACGCGGCCGGGAGCCGCAGAGGTGAGCGAGGAGGAGGAGATGAGGCGTATGCGCCATGCGCTGGCGACAGTGCGGGGCGCACATCCC
This sequence comes from Prevotella sp., assembly GCA_022773825.1. Taxonomy (GTDB): domain Bacteria; phylum Bacteroidota; class Bacteroidia; order Bacteroidales; family Bacteroidaceae; genus Prevotella. Next base: position 21,327 of record JALFOF010000009.1, on the reverse strand, counting down.
GACGTAGTGGTGAGCATAGACACTTACCGTCCCGCCGTGGCGAGGATGGCGGTGGAGGAATATGGCGCGGACATCATAAACGACGTGTCAGAGGGGGGCATAACGGGCATCGTGGACAAGCCTCTGGACGGCGCGGTGGACGGCGACGGAGTGCCTGCGATATTCAAGGAGGTAGCGCGCTTGCGCGTACCTTATATATTAATGTCGGTACAATCTGACATAGAGAGTATGTTGCGCAACTTCCGCAGTGAGGTGGCGACGCTACGCTCGCTGGGTGTGGAAGACATCATCCTCGACCCCGGATACGGCTTCGGCAAAGACGTGATAGGCGGCAACTTCGAGGTGTTGCGCAGGCAACGGGAGATTAAAGAGGCCTTCCCCACCCTACCACTGCTCGCCGGGATGAGCCGTAAACGCATGATATGGCAGCTGCTCGGCGGCACGGCGCAGGACGCCTCGGCAATGAGGGGCACCATGCTCGCCAACCTCGTGGCACTACAAAACGGCGCGGACATACTGAGGGTGCACGACGTGAAAGAAGCGCAGGAGACGGTGCTGATAGCCAGCCAACTGGCAACAAGTCTCTGAACCGCGAACAACAAAATCGCCCGGCACGCAGTGACACTTCTTGCCCAAGGCAGAGAAGCAACCATACCACGAAACCGCCCGGCACGCAGTGACGCTTGCGCAGGCAAGAACCAAACAACAAAAAGAACTAAACAACAAAACAACTAAACAACTAAACCACCAAGAATTGTTCATCTCCTTCGGCATAAAGGACGCCGTGGACATATTGTTCGTCGCAATACTGCTCTACTACACATATCGGTTCATGCGCGAATCGAGGACGCTAAACGTGTTCATCGGCATACTGTCCTTCATCATAGTGTGGCTGCTCGTATCGCAAGTGCTTGAGATGCGCCTCACGGGAGTGATATTCGACAAGTTCGTAAGCGTAGGCGCGCTGGCGATAATAGTGCTCTTCCAAGAAGAGATACGCAAATTCCTATACACCGTAGGCGAACAGCGCAGGATGCACTCATTCATAAAACTCTTCATTAAAAAGGAGGACAAACCCTCCATAGACCGCGAGGCAATAATGCCGATAGTAATGGCCTGCATCAATATGGCAAGGGCAAAGTGCGGCGCACTGATAGTGATAGAGCGCGGCACACCGCTCAACGATATCGTGGAGACGGGCGACACGGTGAACGCCAACATCAACCAGAGACTGATAGAAAACATATTCTTCAAGAACTCCCCGCTGCACGACGGCGCGATGATTATATCCAACAAGCGCATAAAGGCGGCGGGATGCATACTACCCGTGAGCCACGACCTCGACATACCCCGCGAACTGGGACTGCGCCACCGTGCCGCCATGGGCATATCGCAGCAGTCGGACGCCATAGCCATAGTGGTGTCGGAAGAGACAGGGCGCATTTCCGCGGCAATGAGGGGGCAGTTCCGCCTCAGACTGTCAGCGGAAAACCTTGAAGCAATACTTACCGAGGAACTATAAAACAACTAACATAACTTCTAAAACAAAAGACAATGAGCTTAATTGATCAGATTGTAGCACGCGCAAAGGCTAACAAACAGCGCATCGTACTCCCCGAAGCTGAGGAGGAAAGGACTCTCATAGCAGCAGACAAGGTGCTGGAGCAGGAAATCGCGGACCTCATACTCATAGGCAACCCCGGCAAAGTAGAGGCACTGGCGAAGGAGCATAACCTCCAGAATATAAGCAAGGCTACGCTCATAGACCCCGAGAACTACGAGAAGTCAGAAGAGATGGCGGCACTGCTGACAAAGCTACGCGAGAAGAAAGGCATGACAATAGAGAAGGCTCGCGAAATGGTAAAGAACCCACTGTACCTCGGCTGCCTCATAATCAAGTCAGAAGGCGCTGACGGACAGATTTCCGGCGCACTCTCAACAACTGGCGACACCCTCCGCCCGGCACTGCAAATCATCAAGACCGCACCCGGCATCTCATGCGTATCAGGTGCCATGCTGATGATAACCGACAAGCCAGAGTATGGCGAGAACGGAGTGCTGGTATTCGCTGACGTAGCGGTTACGCCAGTACCCGACGCTAACCAGCTCGGACAGATAGCCGTATGCGCCGCACAGACAGCGAAGTCAGTGGCTGGCTTCGCAGAGCCACGCGTGGCAATGTGCTCCTTCTCCACAAAGGGTTCTGCCACACACGAGGTGGTGGACAAGGTGATAGAGGCCACAAAGGTAGCGAAAACCATCGACCCCACACTGAAGATAGACGGCGAACTGCAGGCTGACGCAGCACTCGTACCCGCCGTTGGCTGCAAGAAGGCTCCGGGGTCAGACATCGCCGGCAAAGCAAACGTGCTGGTATTCCCAAGCCTTGAAGTGGGCAACATCGGCTACAAACTCGTGCAACGCCTCGCGGGGGCACAGGCACTGGGACCAATACTCCAGGGCATAGCACGCCCCGTGAACGACCTTTCACGCGGTTGCTCAGTGGAAGACATAGTAAACCTCGTGGCTATAACAGCCTGCCAGGCAATGGACGCAAAGAAAGCATAACACAACAAACAAGGAACCATGAAGATATTAGTATTGAACTGTGGTAGTTCTTCTATCAAGTACGCCCTGTACAACATGGACGACAACTCCGTAATGACATCCGGCGGCGCAGAGCGCGTAGGCCTCGACGGCGCCTTTGTCAAAGTGAAACTCGCTAATGGCGAGAAGAAACAGATAATGCACGACATCCCCGAGCACACGGAAGGCGTGAAGTTTATCTTCTCACTCCTCACCGATTCAGAGATCGGCGTTATAAAGTCACTCAGCGAAATCGACGCCGTAGGCCATCGCATGGTGCACGGCGGCGAGAAATTCTCGCAGTCAGTGCTCATCACTCCCGAAGTAATCAAGGCTTTTGAGGAGGTCAGCGACCTCGCGCCGCTGCACAACCCAGCCAACATGAAGGGCGTGAACGCCGTGTCAGAGCTTATGCCCGGCCTGCCGCAGGTGGGTGTATTCGACACCGCTTTCCACCAGACCATGCCGCCAAAGGCATATATGTACGCCATACCTTACGAGCTGTATGAGAAGTACGGCATACGCCGCTACGGCTTCCACGGCACCTCTCACCGCTATGTCAGTGCCCGCGCACTTGAGTATCTGGGCATGAAGGCGGAGGGAACGAAGGTGATTACGGCGCACATCGGTAACGGTGGCTCGCTCGCCGCTGTGGTTGACGGTAAGTGTATCGACACTACCATGGGTCTCACACCGCTTGAAGGCGTTATGATGGGCACCCGCTCCGGCGACATTGACGGCGGTGCGATAACCTTCATAGAAAAGAAACTCGGCCTCGATGCTGACGGAGTATCCAACCTTCTCAATAAGAAGTCAGGCGTATATGGTCTCTGCGGCCTCACTGACATGCGCGATGTAGCTGCCGCTGCCGCTGCAGGAGACAAGAAAGCAGAGGTGGCTCAAGACTCATACTTCTACAGAGTGAAGAAGTATGTCGGCGCTTACGCCGCAGCAATGGGCGGATGTGACGTGCTCGTCTTCACCGCTGGAGTAGGCGAGAACCAGTCCGCTATACGCGAAGTGGTATGTCAGGACATGGAATTCATGGGCATTAAGCTCGATGTCGAGAAGAACAACCAGATACATGGCGAGGAAGCCATCATCTCAACACCTGACTCTAAGGTAAAGGTAGTGGTGATACCTACCGACGAGGAGCTGATGATTGCCTCTGACACCATGGCACTCGTGAAGTAAAATACAACAAGGAAATCCCCCTACCCCTTCCACACCGAGGAAGGAGTCGGGGGATTTTTTCGTACATTCCCTTACGCACCACACCTTATGAACATAGCAATCATCATAGCAGGCGGTTCTGGCAACCGCATGGGGCAGGACATCCCGAAACAGTTTCTCAATGTCTGCGACAAGCCAATACTGGTCTATACGCTCGAAAGTTTCCAGCGTCACCCCTGCGTTGACGCCATAGGAGTGGTGTGCATAGATGGCTGGGAGAGCTTCGTACAATCCTACGCCAACCAGTTCAACATCACGAAACTGCAATGGATAGCCCCCGGCGGAGGCAGCGCGCAGGAGTCAATACGCAACGGTGTCAACGCGCTTGCCGGACGATGCGCCCCTGACGACATCGTGATAATACACGACGGCATACGCCCTTTGGTAGAACCCTCGGTGCTGGAAGATGTCATAAGCAAGGCAAAGATACACGGAAACGCCGTGACCTCCATGCCCTACAACGAGCAGATATTCGTCATAAGCCCCGACGACGACACCACGACAACGCAGTACATACCCCGCGAGACACTGCGAAGGGTAAGCACTCCACAGGCATACCGCTACGACCTGCTCAGCGAGAAATACCGCGAGGCTTTCGAGAAAGGCATCGGCATAGCCGGTTCAAACTACACCAACACCATGATGGTGCAGCTCGGAGTGCGCCTCCACTTTGCGAAAGGCAGCGACAGGAACATCAAACTCACGACAAAGGACGACCTTGAGCTGTTCAAAGGCTATCTGGCCCGTGACAAGGACACATGGTTAAAGTGACAACTATGAACAAGAAAAACCCCTTATACCAAGCTGACCTGCGTGCCATCCATGCCATAAAGGGTATGGAGACGCTGCAAGGCAAGACATTTCTCATAACTGGCGCAACTGGAATGATAGGCCTGCACCTCATCGACGCACTCATGTCACTCGGCGGCATCAGCGTCATTGCCGTGGGACGGAGCAGGGAACGCGCGGCAGAAAGGTTAGGAGAATACTACACCTCACCACTGTTCACATTCATAGAGCAGGATGTACGCCAGCCGTTTGACGCTGATGTCAACGCTGACTACATCATACCACTCGCCAGCAACACGCATCCGCTCGCCTATTCGCAGTTCCCCATAGAGACTTTGCTTATCAACTTACATGGCGCGGAGCACGCCCTGAACCTCGCCGACCGCTGCCACGCCACCCTTCTCTATCCCTCCACAGTGGAAATCTACGGCAACGCCCACGGTAGCGACACCTTTACCGAGGACTACACCGGGCGGCTCGCCCTCGCAACGCCCCGTGCCTGCTACACGGAGTCAAAGCGTTCTGCCGAAGCCCTGTGCCAATCGTACATGGCCGAACACGGGACTTGCGTGAAGATAGTGCGCCTCAGCCGCATCTTCGGTCCCACGATGCTCATGTCAGACAGCAAAGCCTCATCGCAATTCATAAAGAAAGCCATCGACGGGGAGGACATAGTGCTGAAAAGCAAGGGCGACCAATACTTCTCATACACATACGTCACAGATGCCGTACGCGCCATGCTGCACGTGCTGTTGCACGGAGAAGCAGGAACGCCGTACAACATCAGCAACGCGGACTGCGACGTACACCTGCGCGACTTTGCCGGACTATGCGCGCGATATAACGGTCGCAGCGTCATCTTCGACCTGCCTTCGTCCAGCGAACAGAAAGGGTTCAGCATCGCCACACAGGCCATACTCGACAATTCGCGCCTGCGCAGCCTCGGCTTCCAACCGCAATACACCATGAAGGACGCGCTGAAAAGAACCATAGAGATACTTAAAGACTGAGACCAATGGAACAGACACCAGAAGAACGCGAGCGGTGGAAGGCCATAATCATTGGCTGCCTGCAAAAGTTCCTTGCCTTATGCGAGGAACACAACCTCACATATTACTGTGTGGGCGGCACGGCAATAGGAGCCGTCAGACACCGGGGACTGATACCGTGGGACGACGATATAGACGTGGCAATGCCACGTCCTGACTACGACCGCTTCATAAAGATATGCCAGTCAGCCGACCTCGGCGACTACGAACTTGCCACTCCGGCCATGAAGGGCTATCCGTGCCACTTCGCCAAGCTGTGCGACAAGCGCACCACGCTGATTGAAAGGCGCGCCGTGCCGTGCGTCTATGGCCTGCACCTCGACGTGTTCCCCATTGACGGAACCGCCCCCGACAAGGAAGAGGCAAAGCGACTGCAGGACAAATACAGAAGGTGGAGCAACAAACTTGACGCCGCGCTAACACGGAACACCCTATGCCAGTATCTCGCCCTCGCCCTCAAACCGAAGGAATGGGGGCGCATGGCCGTGCAAACGGCCGCCTTCCTGCTTGGAAGGGAGAGGGTAAGGAAGTTTATCATGAACCAGCTCGACAGGCTGGCGAAGATGTACGACTACTCCACTGCCACCCTTGTGGTGAACTACGACGGCGCATACCTTGACAGGGAGATATTCCCCAAGGCATGGGCGGAGACGCTGTGCGACAAGCCTTTCGAGCACCTCACCGTGAAGCTACCCAGTAACTACGACGCATATCTGCGCAACATATACTCCAACTACATGGAACTGCCACCCGCGGAGAAGCGCGTGGGGCATCATAACCACGCATACCTTGACCTGTATCGAAGGGTAAAACCCGAAGAAATCGTGGTAAAATAACAAGCGTCCGGTAACTGACTCAATGCAGGACGGAATGTGGCACCGAGACAATATCATTGATATTACGCTACAAAAGCGTTGATATTACAATGTAAAAGCGTTGATATTACAGTGTAAAAGCTATGCTTTTGCAATGCAATATCAACGCTTTTGCTATTCTATTGGCTAACAAGCCGTTACACATAAGCCACAAAAAAGGGCGAGAGAACTACGTTTATGCGCCCATTACCACGCCCTTACAATATACTTTCCGTACGTCTGCCACGCCACCCAGCAATGTCCTGCCGACCTCAGAACTTCTTCATGACGAACCTCTCGCACTCTTTCAGTATCTCCACGCCTGCCAGCTTCATCAGCAGGTAGTAGAGCACAGCCGCCAACAGCACCCTCGCGGCGAGCAGCAAGGGCAGCGACACGATGGCAAGCGTGGCGTAGTGCGTAGCCACCATCACCGCCGCGGCGGCGAGGACGAAGGGCAGCATATCCTTCAGGACGTCCACCCAACGGTAGCCTATCAGCCGCCCGGCAAAGCCATGCCACGGTAGCAGCCACACCACCATGAAAGCGGAATAGGCGCACACCATGGCGTACATTCCGTAACGGTGGCAACAGAGTATGACCGCCACCTGCAAGACTATCTGCCACACGTTGAGCCACATATACACACCGCTCCTGCCTTGGCTGATGGCGAGGTTCTGATACATGGTGTAAACGGGCATGAAGGCTCCGCTGATGCAAAGCGCCTGCAACAGCGGCACGCAACTCGCCCACCCCGCTCCTATGGTGAGCAGGATGAACTCGCGGCTGACGAGGGCAAGACCGAGCATCAATGGCATGGAGAGGAAGCAGGTGAAGCGCAGCATCTTACGGTACACGCGGAGTTGGCGGTTGAAGGTTTGAGATTTGAGGGTGGAGGTTTTAGGTTGGGGGGTGGAGGTCTCGGGGGCGTCGGGAGCGGCCTCAACCAGCACGGCTTGGGCTATCTGTCCCACGGTATTGGAGACGAGCGAGTTTGCCATGGTGTCCCATTTGTATGCCTGCGAGTAACAACCTACCTGCCCAATGGGGAATATCCTGCCGAAAATGAAGGTGAGCACGTTGCCGCTGACGGTGTTGATAATCTTCGTAACCAATATCTTCAGCGCGAAAGGTGCCATCTCACGCACCGGTCCGAAGTCGAGGGTGAGGCGCGGACGCCACTCCCTGACATAATGATACCTGCCGAGGTTCAGCACGCCGATGTAGGCTATCTGTTGCCACGCCAACGCCCAATAGCCCTTGCCCAAGAAAGCGAGCGTGATGCCCACGGTGCCAGAGGAGAGCAATGCCACGCCGCCGATGATTGCCATCTCACGGTTCATCATGTTCTTCGTCATGTAACCGCCGTGCGCTATGCCCAAGGAGGCTATGACAAAGGTGAGGAACACCACCCTCGACACTTCGACAAGGCAGGGCTGGCGGAAGAAGGCGGCGATGAGGGGGGCGCAGAAGAAGAGGACGGCATACATCAGCGCCGACATGAGGACGTTGAAGGAGAAGACGGAGTTGTAGTCGCGACGCGTGGGATGCTTTATATTTACCAGCCCCTGCGTGAAGCCCGCGCTCTGCAAGTCGCCGGCTATGGCGGTGAAGATGGTCAGCACACCCACTATGCCATAGTCGGCATCGGTGAGCATACGCGCCAGACACACGCCGATGACAAGGTTCAGCACCTGCGTGCTGCCGCTGTTCAGGGCACCCCAGAACAGTCCCTTGGCGGTTTTCTGTTTCAGTGATTCGGACATTTCTTTTTATTTATAACCTACAACAAACAATCTCATCACCCTGTAGAGCCTGTCGCCCAACGCATATAGGGCTGACGAACACAGCAGACGGCACAGCAGTCTGGCACGCCAATGCTCTGGCACATAGCGCATGACATCGTCCGCTACGACGGGCGGCATACCAGCCCTGCGGCACTCGCGATAGGCGTTGAGCATACCAATCTCAAGCGCAAAGGGCAGGTGTCCGCGCTGACGGTAAAAGCGGAGCACCTCTCTGTTGGCACGAAGGTACGACATTATGTTCTTGCGACTGACGTTCTTGGTGTACGATGACAAGTTATCCCTGCGGTAAAGATACACCACCTCGTCCGTCCAAGCCCTCGAAGTGAGTGCCGCAAGGCGTGCCACGGCGCAGTAATCCTCGGAATAATCTATGCCTTCAAAGAACATATCGGGCAATTTTTGCAGCACCGATGCCTTGTATAAGCGACCCCATACGCGGTTTGCCTCCACGTTCTGGCACAGCACGCGGCGGCAGAACACCTCGTCAGAGCCATGGTATGTGAGCTGCGGCGGCATCACCTTACCCGCCATATAGTCGGCATGGGCACCGTCAATGATGTCCTTGCCCGTAGCCTCCATGCGCTCCACGAGCGTGGCGATGGCGTTCTCGGGCAGCAGGTCGTCACTGTCGGCAAAGAAGAAGCAGTCTGTGCGCACCGCCTCCAGCAGCCTTGCACGCACCAGTCCGATGCCGCTGTTGCGCTCATTGCGTATTATCCGCACGGCATTGGCACGCTCGGGATGGCGGCGTATCACCTCCTCCAACACGCTGATGCTGCCATCGGGCGTGCAATCATCGCAGAAAACGTACTCTATATCGGGATAGGTCTGCGCGAAAAGGCTTTCCGCACACTCGGCAATATACCGTTCCACGGCATAGACTGGGGTGAGAATTGTTACGGTCATAATATGCGAAAAGCCCCACACCCTTGTAATTCCATTCATGCGGACATACGAGGGAGGGGGCTATATGGGGGTTATTGTTGGTATAAAAGTTCGTATTCTTGCTGCATTCTCTTTACCGAGAAATGTTTTTCGACATATTGCCGCGCCTTCATGGCGAGGGCATCACGGTCTGTATGCGGCAGCACCTCACGGAAAAGGCGTAGCCATTCGTCCATATTATTGTCGTGAACAGCCAGCGGCCAGTCGCTGGGTACGGTGTCAGACAGCCCCGTACAGAGGTTCAGCAACGGCAGAGCACCGTTCATTGAGGCCTCCACGGACAAGAGGCCGAGCCCCTCGTGGAGCGACGGCATGATGAGATAGTCGAAAGACTGCATCACCGCCGCTATGCCATGGAGCGGTGGCAAAATGGTGACATTGCCTTGATGGCGCAGGGTGTCAACGAGATGCTGTTGCCTCCCGGCACCGAAGATGTGGAAATGGTAGCGGTCATCGTTCTCCAAAGCTTTGGCAATGGCACACAATATGGTTATGCCCTTCTGTTCCTCAAAGCGTCCTGCGAAGAGGATGTTTATCTTTCCCGGCACTATACCGCCGTAAGGGTGTTGCGGCGTGGGCGACACTCCGTTGAGAATTACTGGCGGCAGCGTGCCGAAACGGTCGTTGTAAGCCTGCCGCACGCTGGGTGATATGGCTACATTAGCGTCTCTTTGCCGCATAAACCGCTCCACCCTTGGCCCTATCCACTCCATGCCTGACCACAGAAGGGTGTTGTGGATGGTGCGAACAATGCGCATCTTCATAAAAGGAAAGGCGCGACAGGTGAGCCATAGCGCCATGTCGGGCATCTCGGTGTGGCTGTGCACCACGTCGGGGCGGTATCTTAACCACAGGAAGAGGAAGCGCAAGGGGAACAATATGGATATGAGCCTATCGACATAGCAATGCAGATGCAGGTAGATGGGTAGCCACGAGCGGTGGCAGGGTATGCCGCACTCCCGCAGTTCGCGTAGCATCTCACGCGTGAAAGGACTGTGCCCGCGCTGCAACTCTACGATGTGGTGGCGGTAGTCACGGTGTTCTGACATAGCGATGTTGATAGCCACGCGCTCCGCACCGCCCACGTCAAGGCGCGATATTATATGGAATACTGTCTTCATAGGTTCTTTATCACTTCCGCAATGTCTGCCGTGCAGCGTTCAATGTTATACAACCGCTCCGCGAGCAGCCTGCCCTTGCGTCCCATCTCCTGCGCTTCCGCCGGGTTGTCGGCAATGTATCGTATGGCTTTTTCCCAGCCTTCCACATCGCCTTCGTCCACCCAGATGCCGCAACCCTCGCTCTCCAGGTCCATGGGCATCTGCTCATTACGTGTGCAGATGACGGGCAAGCCGAGGGCGAGGGCCTCCACCACCGTGGTGAGCCCTACGGTGTAGTTGGACTTCTGGCAGCATACCACTACGCAGGAGGCACGGTTCACCTTCTTGCTCATCTCGCGAAACACCATGCCTTGGATATACTCAAGGTGGATATTAGGCTTCATTGGCAGCTTGCGGAATAGGTCCTCATAGTCGTTTCCGAGATAATATCGGCTGACATATATATCGAGTCGCGCAGTGGTAGCGTTAAAAGCCTTCACCAATGTGGGCATATCGCGCAGTTCCTTGCCTGTGGATATGAAGGTGGCAGCGGCGCGGTTGACACCCTCTTCACGCATCAAAGCGTCGTAATACGCAAGGTCCGCCCCCCAATGCGCCATGTGCATACGCTCCCTGCGCGCCTTGCTGGACAGCAAGGAGTCCGCTATCAGCTTCTCTGAGAATAGGAACATCTGGTCTATACCACGATAAAACAGCCGTGCCGCCAGCTCCCTGAGGCGGTTCTTGGACTTTTTCACCGGCTGGTGATGCCACACTACGATGGGTTTACGGTACAACCCAAGGGCGCGGAGGAATATCAACAGTTCCAAACCGCGGAACGCATTGCCGTAAAGCACGTCGTAATGCTCCCTGCAGGTGAGTACCTGCCACAGCGTATTGAGCGACAACCGCCACCGCGAGGGAGCGTCATAGTAGCGGTGCATCACCATCTCTATGCCGTAATCGCTGAAATGTGTCGCGCCATACAGCAGGTGTCCGGGAAAGACTCCCTTCTTCCATCCGTCCCACATGAACTGCGTGTCCTGCTGATTGTAGTAGTATATCTTCATCGTATAATATGTTCTACTATTAGTTTAAGGTTATGTCCCCACGCAAAGACGGTGAGAAAGAGTAGCGAGCACACCACTGCCATATTCAAGGCGGGTGTCTTATCCGTGCGTTTCAACAGATATGCCACCGCCACGGGCATGACAAACGCCCAGTGAGCGGTCATTATGTAAACGTCAGCATTGGCGAACTCCAGTCCCACATGGAGCGCCATGTCGAAGAGGAACATCGCCATCGTCATCCACATTAGCCGCTCTCGCCGACCGCACCACGCGCCAACGGCGAACAACAGCACTGCCATTGCCTCGAGAGCGTAGTACCACCAGTGGTTGTAACGCACCAATACGGGGCGTGTCTTGTTGGCATCCATCAGCGTATAGTCCTCATGCAGCAGCAAGCCCTCGCCGAAAACGTTTTCCACAAGCGACGGCATCCTGTCGATATTGTGCTCCGTGTTCGTTATGAAGAACACATCCGCTATCTGCTTTTTGCGCCTTTCCCTGCGCTCAGCCTTATCAGCTTCCCACTGTTTCGCAAACGTGCTGTCACGCCTCGCCTTCTTCACCATCAGCTCATGGTTGCTCCTTGTCTCCTCTGCCTGCGTGGTCTCCTGCTGGTAGAAGTACAGCCCGGCTATCACGGCAAGGGGCACAAGGTAAGTCATAAAGTGCCTCACGACGTGCGATAAAGGCTTCCTGCCCAACTGTGTGAAGAGGTCTGCCAGCCCTACCTTTACCATATTGGTGGACGTTACGCCCGTCGCCACGAAGAGCAGGGGCAGCGACTGCCACAGGGGCATGGCACGATTTCGCTTTATTGCCTTGCCTGCCAGATAGACGGCGAGCAGCAAAAGCGGCAGGGAAAGGCTCATGTGGTCTGGCGTGAAGGTAACGAGCATGACGTGAGAGAATGAGAAGAACCACGCCGTGAGCAGCAAACTGTGCGCCATTGTCATCTCCATCAGCCGGCGTAGTATGCGATACATCAGCAGCCACGATGCCAAAGCGAGCAGTGTCCACAACGCTGCCACGATGAATATGGCGCAGTTTATGCCGAAAACGCTTGTCAACCAGCCGTTGAGTTCTGAGAACGGCCACATCATCGCCGCCAGAAGCGGGTGACGGAACAAGGCGTACAGCGGTCGCCACTTGCTTATTAATATATAGGTGAAGGAGTCAAAGCCCGACAATTCAAACCTGTTATAGAAGGCAGACCAGAACCCTACCTTCGGGTTTGTCCACGCGTCATAGTGGTATTGCAGCATTATGACATTGAGGGAAGCCATGATAAGCAGCCCCAGCAGTGCCACCAGCAGTGTCTCCTTATGTTGTTTCGGGGAAAAGCGCATAATGTTCATTTGTCTTTTAAGACGCGAAATAGCCGACTATTACTGTCATGTTCCACACGAGGCACCACAGGGCGAGCAGCGAAATCAGTGCCGTAACGCCACGCTTTGCCCATGCCTCACTCTCGTTTTTCCTTATTATATATGCCATTGCGATAGGTAGTACGAAGAGATAGTGCGCCGACATGATGTAAACCTCATTTATTCCGAAGCCCAATCCCATGTGCAGAGCCATGTCCATGCCAAAGAATGACATTGCCGTCCATAGGAACAGCTCACGTCTTCCGCACCATATCCCAGCGGCAAAGAGCAGCATCAGCACCGCCTCCACGCCGTAATTGGCGTATTTCCACGCCCCGCTGTACCTCACCATGACGGGTCTGTTGCGCAGCACATCGCCAAGGGCATGGTCGCGGTGCAACTGTATTCCCTCGCCAAAGAGGTTCTCCACGGCAGTATCGAGGCGCGGTGTCGTCTTGTCAGTCCAGTTCATGAACTCCCCTTTCGCTATTGGCTTGCCCGTATTCCTATGCCATATCTTCTTATGGTCTGCCCGATACTTCGCCACCGCGCGCTGTTGTTTTATGCGTTTCACCGCTTTCTCTATGGCGGTGCTGTCCTTGCGCGCAATGGTATCAGTCACCTCACGGCGCAGCTTCGCCGTATATTCCCTGTCCTTACGCGCCTTTACCTCGCTTCGCGCCACCTCTTTGGGCCACTGCCACGTCTTGTATTCCCACTTAGCGATGCCCCACATCACCGCTGAGGGCAACACAACAGCCAGCAATAAGTATCGCCATTTGAAGAACCTATGGCGCCTTGTCACCATGGCGGCAAGGAAAACCTTCAGTCCGTTGTTAAGGGAAATGCCGGCAGTGAGGGCGAAAAGGGCTATGGTCTGCCACATATTGAGCGCGGAACCACGCTTCAACTTCTCGCCACCGAGCCATATCGTCAGCAGCAGGCAGCACTGCGACATCACGAAATGGTCGGGAGCCATGCAGGGAAGCATTATGAAACCGAAGGAGAAATACAGTGCCGCCAGTGCCAGTGTCTGCCAATATCCCAGCCCGATGACGTTCCTCAGTATGCGATAGAGGAACACAAAGGAGTAGGTGGAGCAGACCACGAGTATCAATGCCGTAAGCACCGCGGCGAAGTTCATGCCCGTAAGCCACATCAACCCTTGGTTAATAAGGTAGAAGGGCCACATGAAGAATGCCAGCAAAGGGTGCCGGAAGATGTTATAACTGGGGAACCAGTCGGATATTACCACGTATGTCAGCGGGTCAAAGCCCGACACCATGTAGGTGCGCACAAACAGTTTATGGTAGTTTTCCGCAGGAACGCTGAAGGCATCCCAGTAGGCACAAACATTGATAGCGTTGAGCAGCGTGAAAAAAAGGGCTGCCACCGCCACGGGTTTACGTTCCTCCCGCCGCAGCTGCGCTATGTTTATTATACGCTTCCACATATTCGTCATCCTTTCTTCCGGTACACCTCCATGTATCTTTCCGCCACAGCCTTCTCGCTGTAGCATCTCATAACCTTCTCTCTCGCCGCCTCAGCCAGTCGCGGTGCGTTTGCTTCCGCCGTAACATATCTTATTCCTTCCGCCAGACTGCGCGCGTCTTTGTAGCTCGCCACGTATCCGTTCACGCGGTGGTCTATCATCTCTGGTATGCCACCCACGTTAAATCCCACGCAGGGAGTGCCGCAGGCCATCGCCTCCATTATGGTGTTTGGCAGGTTGTCCTGCAACGAGGGCGTCACGAAGGCATCCACTGCGGCATACAGCATCGCCATCCTCGCCGTGTCGCTCACCTGCCCTATGCACGTCACCTCCACGCCTTGCGGCATCAGCGGCTCCGTCTTCGCCGCGCTACCGCCCACGAGTACCACGCCGATGCCCGGCAATTCCCTCACCGCCTCTATGAGGTAGTCCAGTCCTTTGCGCTTATCCGTCACCTTCTGGCAACCGAAGAGTATCAGCACCGCGTCCCTCTTCAGTCCCAGCAGCTCCCGCGCCGCCTTCCGCTCCATTGGTTTGAACACGCTGCTGTCTATGGCATTGGGTATCGACAGTATCTCCTGTCCCCTGCCGAGGGCACTGCTTCGCGCTATGCCGGCGAGCCATTCGCTGCACGCCACGAACGTTATCGCGCCCTCAGCGTATAGCTCTTGCTTCTTACGGAACGCCGTTGCTGCGAGGTCGTTGCCACCTTTTCCCGGCAGCAACGGACAGTGGTGACACCCCGTTTCGTATCGCAGGCAGCCGTCACTGTAATGGCATACGCCCGTTGTGGCCCACTGGTCGTGCATCGTCCATACCACCCTCTTGCCGCTACGGAGTATCTTCCGCAGCACATTCAGCGAGATAAAGCCTTGGTTTATCCAGTGCAGGTGTATCACATCAGCCTCTTTGTACTCCGCCGTCCGCGTCACGTCGTCGCCGCAACAGGCGGTGTCCACCGCGAAAAGGTTGCGGCGGCTCATGCCGTTGGCGAGGAAGATGCGCAACCGCTCCATAAGGAACGGCACGCCGCCCCACTTCTCCTTCCAGAAAGGCAAGGAGATGTTACGGCGCGACAGCACCGTTGTCTCCACGCCGCTGCCTCGCAGTGCGTGGACAAGTCGCTGCGCCGCTATCGCCGCGCCACCCGTATGGGCGAATGTTGTCAATACCAATACCTTCATCCGCGTTGTCTGTAACATATCACACTGCCCCCTATCGCCGCGCCGAGAAGCACGCCCATCGCATTGCAGAGGGCGTCAATCCAGTCACCCGAGCGGCAGGTGGTGAGATAAGCCTGCGCCAGTTCCACCGCGCAACCCATCACCACGGGCAGTACAACGCCGAGAGCTGTCAGCCTGCGCCATGCCACCACCTTGTGACGAAGGGCGTATTCCACCCATATCACGGCGGTAAGCGTGCCGTACATCACGAAATGTGTCCATTTATCAATGAAGCTGACATCGTCAAGAGGTGTCTCCGGAATGGGTATCATACATACCACCCATATCGCCAGCGCCGTGATTACACTAAGGGGATAACGGAACATTTTGTTTATTTTCACTGCTGTGTATGCTTTTTCTATTCCTTTCGTGTGCAAAGTTAAACTATTTTTTGTAATTTTGCAAAGAAAAAGGAAGAAAAAAGAGTGGAGGTTGTTTTAGAGGTTTTAGGTCGTAGGTGGGAGGTTGGAGGTCTTTTGGTCTTAGGTTGGAGGTCTTTCGGTCGATTGTCGCAGGCAAAAAACTCACCGCTCGACCTCTGGTCGCTTGCCACAGGCAAGAACCTCAAACCAAAAGCCCCCACCGCTCGACCTCTGGTCGCTTGCCACAGGCAAGAACCTCAAACCAACAACCTCCTAACCTCACACCTCCAACCTCCTAACCTCAAGAAAAAATGTCTCAAGTCAACTTTGGTTCAAAGCTCGGTATGATACTCGCCACCGCTGGTTCCGCCGTCGGTCTGGGCAACATCTGGCGTTTCCCCACCACCACAGGCGAGAACGGTGGTGCCGCCTTCATCCTCGTTTACGTACTCTTCACGCTGCTCCTCGGTCTCCCCGGAATGCTCAGCGAGTTCCTCGTGGGACGCAGTGGCGGCGGCAACGCCATGCACTCCTACGCCAAAGCTGGTGGCAACCGCCTCTGGGGCATGGTCGGCGGCATCGGCATGCTGTGCTCCGCCATCATCCTCGGCTTCTACAGCGTGGTGGCAGGATGGTGCTTTTTCTACCTCTTTCAAGCCATCGGCGACAATGTCCTCGGCGACAAAACCTTCATCGAGTCAGAGTTCAACGCCCTTGTCAGCCACCCCTGGCAGCCATCACTCATCAGTGTGCTGTTCATCTTCTGCACCCATGCCATAGTGATACGCGGCGTGCAGCGTGGCATAGAGAAGGCATCGAAAGCCATGATGCCCCTGCTCTTCGTCCTTATGCTGCTCCTCATCTGCGCCTCCTGCTCCCTCCCCGGTGCCATGAAGGGCATAGCGTTCCTCTTCCACCCCGATTTCTCCAAGATAACAGCCGACGTGATGTACGAGGCAATAGGGCAGTCCTTCTTCTCTCTCAGCCTCGGCACGGCGTGTCTGTGCACCTACGCCGCCTATTTCAAGAAGGAGGCGAGCCTCTTCAAGTCGTCCATACAGATAGCAGGCATCGACTGCGGCGTTGCCATCATGGCGGGACTTATGATTTTCCCCGCCGCCTTCGCCGTGGGACTGCGCCCCGACGCCGGTCCGAGCCTCATCTTCCAGACGCTCCCCTACGTCTTCCAGCTTGCCTTCCCCCACGCCGTTGCCTACGTGGTGTCGATAGTTTTCTTCGCCCTCCTCACCCTTGCCGCCCTCACCTCCACCATCTCCATGCACGAGATAGGCACCTCACTGCTGTCGGAAGAGCTGAAGACCACGCGCCGCAAGGCAGCGTGCATCGTCACGGCTTTCTGCTGCGTCATAGGCATATTGAGCGCGCTCTCCATGGGACCCTGCCCCATGGGCTTCTTCGGCAGCACGCTGTTCGACAACTTCGATGCGCTGACCTCCAACATACTGCTGCCCTTCGGCGCCTTTGTCACCTCGCTGCTTGTAGGCTGGCGCATGCCTCATGCCACCATAACGGAGGAACTTACCAGCGGCGGACGCTACAGCCTGCGCCCTTGGGTGCTGCGCATATTCTTCTTCCTCGTGCGCTTCTTCGTCCCTGCCTGCATAGCGACAATAATCCTCAACCGCTTTGACGTGATATAAAGTGGACGACGATAGCCCGGGCAATGCGCTGCAATATGCCATGCCTATATGAGATAAACAAAGAGTGCGGCAGTGGTGCCGCACTCTTTGTTTTGTTATCTTTAATACTCTTCATCGTCAACCCAGATATTGCCGAACTTTGAGAAACTCGTCGGCTTGTCGGAACTCCCTGTAATATCATCGCCGAGACCGGAAGTGCCTGTTATGGAATTGCAGATGTTCACCATTCTTACATTCATGTCCATCACCTCGATGCGAGGTGAAACGTATTCATTTTTCATATCTCTTTTCGTTTTTTTGTCCTTAAAAGTGCCGCCCTCCGCCAAGTATGTGGCACCCGGCGGAGGTACGGCGAGTGAATTTAATATACAACTAAATTTTACTTACCGTAAAAACTTAGTCCCGTTCTTGATATATACGCCACCCTTTACGGCGGTCTTCACCTCACGGCCGAGCAAGTCCTTCATACCCTCCTGCGCCGCGCCATCGGCAGCCTCAGCGGCAGAAATCACACTTGTAGGATTGCCACCGCCAAAGTAGAAGGCTGCTACCTTCGCGTAAGCGGATTCGGGGGCGATGCTCTCGTTTGCGAAGTAAGCGCGCAATGCGTTAGCTTTCGCATTCTCACCCTCTTTGTAGTTGTAGAAGTGCGCGCCCTGTATCAGAGTGAACGGGCCGCTCACTGTCTCTGGGGCGTATGTTCCCTTGAAGGAATAGGTCACGTCACCAGCCCCGTTAGAGCAGGTCACTGGTGATAGAGCCGCACCCGGCAGGTACACGCCGTTGACCTTATACTCCTTGCTTGATGTCGCCTCAGCCACCTTTATCATCACAGGCACGCCTGCCCTCACCTCCGTAGCGTCCTCAAAGTTCAGCGTCGCGCCAGCTGCGGAGGTTGTGATGCTCGTAAACTTCTTCACCTCTGTTGCGCCGAAGACGCTCTTCACCTCGTCTATCGTCATGTCAAACGGCACTACGAAGCCGTTCCATCCAGCCGCGAAGCTTCTCGTCAGCGTCACGTTGGCATACTTCTCCGCTGGCGTATAAGTCTCTGTCTCGGAGATGGCAAGCTCCTCCGCCGTAGCGGAAACCACGTAGAAGTCGGTCATAAAGGTGTTGCCGCTTGCCGTAACTTGCAGCACATAGTCGCCAGCCTCCTCTGCTTTGAAGAGCAGTTCCACGCTCTTCAGAGCGTCAGAGGCTTCGACAATGGCCTTGTTGGCATCGAAACTCTTTGTAGCTACCGTTGTGCCATTCTTAAGGATTGTCAGAGAGAAGCCATTGTTTGAATTATTTTCCCATGAGCAATACTTAGCCTTAGCCACGTAAGCCTTCCCAGCTTTCAGCGGCATGGTGTAGCCCTCTATCGTACCGTACTGGTATGTTCCCGTATGAACAAACAGACCTGACGCATCGTCCGCGCCTGCAAGGCACGCCTTTGAGTCTGAGCCCTTGAACATCTGGCGTGTGTTTCCAGATACGGTGTACCACCCTGGCAGCACTACATTATCATCGATCGTAGCCTGCGCTGGCTGGTCTTTGAACGTACCGTCATATACTGCGTTCACCTCGACCGTATTGGCTGTCCATGCGTTGAGCTTTTCCGTAAGAGCGGTGATGGTCGCTGAAGACACGGTGCTCTCGAGGTTCACAGCCTTTGCCTCTTTGTAAACGGCGAGACCATTGAATGGTGCGAACTCACCAGCCTCGAAGCCAAGCTTTGCCGCCTTCTGGTCTCCATCAGCAAGGGCAGCCTTGAATTTCCCTATTTCTTCCGTGGAAGCCGCTGCGCCCATATAGGTTACAGTAAGGTTCTTCCATGCTATCCAGTTGAACGTGCCGCCACTTATAGCGATGCCGAAGTTGAGGTTGCCCGCCGCGTCGGTCTTGCCTTCGATGGAGTATGTGCCGTACTTCAACGGCTTGTCACTGCATGTCGCAGCCGTTCCCGTGCAAGCGTCAACAGAATAGCCGCCCGCGAAGAGCGAAGCACCATTTATCTCACCGAGGCTTATCGTCTCGTCATACTGGCGGATGAATGCCGTTACCTTGTAAATGGCATTAGGATTGAGGTCGGTTGCCGCGTATGTTATGGTAGCGTCAGTGAGTGCTGCCCCCTCATTTGCGTTCCTCCAATATTCAAGGAAGGGCTTAAACATACCTGAACCATCAGTCTCTGTTGACCATGTATTGAGGTGGAAAGTATGCTTTGTTGCGGAGGTTTGGAGTGTCCAGCCTTCCACTGAAGTGTTGGAGTCTGCGCCGGGCAGACCTGCTGTGATGTCTGTCCCTATGACTGACTGTGACTTTATCAACTTCAGAATTTCCGCATTCACCTCTGCCACCTTTGCGTCGATGTCGCCATCAGCAACAGAAGCGGCATCGTATGCAGTCTGTATGGCAGCGATGTTCGTGTCGAAGGTTGCGGTATAAGTAGGCTTGCCACTCTCGTATGCAGCCTTTTGAGTAGCGGCATTGTCGAGTGCAGCCTTCAGATTGGCATATCCTGCGATGGAAGCGTTGGCTGCGGTAATGGCAGAAGTAAGGGCATTGTAGTTGGATATAGTCTTGGCTGCCTCAAATGCTGCCTTCGCGCTTTCCAAGGTCGCTGCGGTCTCTGAGTTCATAGTTCCACTCGGAACAGAAGCGAGCAGTGCGGTAGCTTCTTTCTCAGACACTTGGTCTGTGTAGTAGGTCAAAGTAAAGTTATTGAAGACTACCCATCTGTCGTTTACCCATGACGGGATGTTTACCTTTAGGTTCAAAACACCGTCGTCGCCAACGTATGTATAAAGTTCGTTAAGGTATTTGCCCTCATTGAATTTCGTTACAGCCTGACCCGTATTGTTTGGGTCGTTATTGCCTGTACGTGCGCTGTACCATGACTGTAACGGTACTGATGCATCGTTGGCTTCAAATGTTGATGTGGTCAGTTCATAGCCTGCATTGCCCAGCGTATTACATTTCTCATATCCGCCATTACGTTCAAGAGCGTTCACTGTTACCTTATATATACCCTTCGGCACGTTGATGGTCTGGGTGAATGAACCTGTTCTCCTATTCCATACTTCAGCGAAGTTTATTCCGTACGCAGGTTGACCATTTTCCTCATTTCGAACTTCATTCCATGTCCAAGAGCCACGGTTGCCGCTAAACGTTGCCGTGCCGATGCTGCTGGTCATGTCTTTAGTTGCGAATATGGAAGCATCGTTAATTGTCTCCACGAACTTGTCTGCCGTCACGGACATACCAGTGGAAGATATTATGCTTGCATAATAATCGGAAACGTTTTGCGCAATGATTGCATCACGCTCGGCTTTTGTCTTGAACTGCCAAACCACAGCAGCTGCCTCGGTGTCAACGAAGTCGATAATCTCAGAATCTGCCGACGCGTGCCCTACATACTTTCCGCTTGCCCCATACTGAAGTAAATAACCGCCGTTAGAGGCCACGAACCGCCAGCCCGTGCTATTGCTGGTGTTGTCTGTATAAATATGGGAATCACCCGTAGAAAAAAGCCGAAGGTCAGTGTCCTTAAATGTAATAGTTCCGGCAGATGAGTTCCATGTGAGCAACATTCCGTGCTTGTCAGTGACGGCCCTTGTGCCATAGTTTGCGCCTCGGGTAAGGAATGTCTTCGTGCCTGTGTCGTACAGATAGTATTCACCATCTGCCTGTGCATAGCTACTGCCAGCAAATGCCAACAGTGCGCACGCTGTTGTTAGTAGTTTTCGTTTCATGAGATAGGTTTAATAAGTTGTTTATGTTAGTTGAAATATGTCGATGCAGGT